>JAYTMT010000219.1:0-6702 GCA_043728315.1 Polaromonas sp.
TTGCAATTGGTCATAACAAGTGCCACAACTGACCACCACGGTTTTGATGTCGAGGTAGTTCAGCGTATTGGCCACGCGGTGAAACAGCACGCGGTTATCCGTGATCATCTTGTCGGCTTTGTCAAACTGCCCTGCGCCGCGCTGGGGGTAGCCGCAGCACAAATAGCCCGGTGGCAGCACCGTTTGCACGCCAGCGTGCCAGAGCATGGCCTGCGTGGCCAAACCCACTTGGCTAAAGAGCTTTTCAGATCCGCAACCGGGGAAATAAAACACCGCTTCGGTGTCTGCCGCGTTGGCTGGGTTGCGGATGATGGGCACGTAGTCTGGGTTTTCAATATCCAGCAAGGCGCGGGCGGTTTTCTTAGGCAGGCCGCCAGGCATTTTTTTGTTGATGAAATGGATGACCTGCTCTTTGATGGGCGCTTTGCCCACGGTGGCGGCTGGTTTGGCGGTTTGCTTTTTGGCCAGGCCGCGCAGCAGGGTGTTGCCCAAGTGCTGGGCTTTCACGCCCCAGTCAAAAATCAAAGTGCGCGCCGCGCTGACCATGGCGGGGTTGGTCAGGCTCATGAACTGCATGGCCACCGCCGTGCCGGGGTTGAAGCTCTTTTTGCCCATTTTGCGCAGCAGGTTGCGCATGTTCATCGACACTTCGCCGAAGTCAATGTCTACTGGGCAGGGGCTTAGGCATTTGTGGCACAGCGTGCAGTGGTCGGCCACGTCTTCAAACTCTTCCCAGTGTTTGATGGAGATGCCGCGCCGCGTTTGCTCTTCGTATAAAAAGGCTTCTACTAGGAGGGAGGTGGCTAAAATTTTGTTGCGCGGTGAGTAGAGCAAATTGGCGCGCGGCACATGGGTGGCGCACACGGGCTTGCATTTGCCGCAGCGCAGGCAGTCTTTCACACTGGCAGTGATAGCGCCAATGTCGCTTTGCTGCATGATCAGGGATTCGTGCCCCATCAGGCCAAAGCTGGGGGTGTAGGCATTGGTCAGGTCGGCATGGATGAATTCGGTGCGGCCAGTATTGCCCGTTCGGGCTGATCCTGTCGAAGCCTTAGTGAATCCTTCGACGGGCTCAGGACGAACGGATGCAACTGCGCGCAAAAGCTTGCCTTTGTTAAAACGCCCTTCGGGGTCAATTCTGGCTTTGTAGTCGGCAAAAGGCTTGAGTTCTGCGTCGCTTAAAAACTGCATTTTGGTGATGCCAATGCCGTGCTCGCCCGAAATCACGCCGCCCAAGCTGCGCGCCAAATCCATGATGCGCGCCACCGCAGCGTGGGCCGACTGCAGCATGTCGTAGTCGTCGCTGTTGACTGGTAAATTGGTATGCACATTGCCATCCCCCGCATGCATGTGCAGGGCTGCCCACACGCGGCCTTTGAGCACGCGCTTGTGAATAGCGATGCTTTCGGCCAAAATGCCCGTGAACGCGCCACCTGTGAAGATGCTGTGCAAGGGCGCTTTGAGCTGGGTTTTCCAGCTGGCGCGCAGGCTGTGGTCTTGCAGCTGGGGAAACAGCGCATCCACATCGTGCAGCCAGCCCAGCCACTGGGTGCGCACGCTGCGCACCAATTCAAGGGCTTGCGCCACGCGGTCGCCCAGCAGCTCAGCTGACGGAATGTCCATCGCGTCGTCACCCTTGCCCAGCGGCAAATCGCCTTTGTCAAAAAACGTTTCTAGCGCGTCGCACAGCTTGATTTTGTTTTGCAAACTCAGCTCGATGTTGATGCGTTCAATGCCGTCGGTGTACTCGGCCATACGCGGCAGCGGAATCACCACGTCTTCGTTGATCTTGAAAGCATTGGTGTGCTTGCTGATTGCCGCTGTGCGTTTGCGGTCTAGCCAAAACTTTTTACGTGCTTCTGGGCTGATAGCAATGAATGCTTCACCGCTGCGGGTATTAGCGATGCGGGCCACCTCGCTGGTGGTGCGCGCCACCACGTCGGCATCGTCGCCAGCAATATCGCCAATCAGCACCATCTTGGGCAATCCGCCGCGTTTGGATTTGGTGGCGTAGCCCACGGCCTTGAGGTAGCGGTCGTCTAGGTGCTCCAGTCCAGCCAGCATGACGGGGGAGGGGCCCTGTCCATTCCCTCCAACGCCTGTGCGTTTTTGCTCGGCAAACATGTAGTCCTTGATTTCCACAATGCTGGGCACTGCGTCTTTCGCATTGCCAAAAAATTCGAGGCACACGGTGCGGGTGTGCTTAGGCATTTTGTGCACGATCCAGCGGGCACTGGTAATCAAACCGTCGCAGCCTTCTTTTTGAATGCCGGGCAGGCCACTCAAAAACTTGTCGGTCACGTCTTTGCCCAAACCTTCTTTTCTGAAGGTTTTGCCGGGGATGTCTAAGCGTTCGGTTTTGAGCAGTTTTTTGCAGCTGGCATCAAAGGTTTTAAGCTCAAAGCTGGCGGTTTCCACGTCGTGGATTTTGCCCAAATTGTGCTTTATGCGGGTGACTTCGAGCCACTGCGCATCGGGCGTTACCATGCGCCAGCTGGCCAAGTTGTCTAGCGCTGTGCCCCAGAGCACCGCCTTTTTGCCGCCTGCATTCATGGCAATGTTGCCGCCGATGCAGCTGGCCTCGGCGCTGGTGGGGTCTACCGCAAACACATAGCCAGCACGCTCTGCCGCATCGGCCACGCGCTGCGTGACCACGCCAGCTTCTGACCACACCGTGGCCACTTTTGCATCCAGCCCGGGCAAATTCACAAACTCCACCTCGGTCATGGTTTCTAGCTTTTCGGTGTTGATCACCGCTGACTTCCATGTGAGTGGAATAGCCCCTCCGGTGTAGCCCGTGCCGCCGCCGCGTGGCACTATCGTCAAATCCAGCTCAATGCATGCTTTTACCAGCGCAGCCATCTCGGCTTCGGTGTCGGGCACCAGCACCACAAAGGGGTATTCCACGCGCCAATCGGTGGCATCTGTCACATGGCTCACACGCGAGAGGCCGTCAAATTTAATGTTGTCTTTGGCCGTGACGCGGCCTAGCGTTTTTTGCACCTTGCTGCGCAGGGCTGCGGCTTTGGCAAAAAGCTCGTCAAAGGCTTTGACAGCTTGCGTGGCCTGCGTCACCAGCTCGCCCACCAGCGCGTCGCGCAAGGCATCCGCAGCAGGCGTGCGGCGCTTGCTTACTTCGGCTAAGCGGTGGTGCAGCGCGTCCACCAAGGCTTTGCGCCGCTTGGGGTTGTCCAACAAATCGTCTTGCAAATAGGGGTTGCGCCGCACCACCCAAATGTCGCCCAAAACTTCATACAGCATGCGTGCCGAACGGCCTGTGGTGCGCTCGGTACGCAGTTGGCTTAGCAGTTCCCAAGCGCGAGCGCCCAAGAGGCGTATGACGATCTCGCGGTCGGAAAACGAGGTGTAGTTGTACGGAATTTCGCGCAGGCGCGGGGCATCATGGCCTGCGGCCATGAGCTGGGTGAGCGTGGTAGGAGCATTCATGCAAAGAAGCGGTCGAGCGGGGCAAAGGGATTTTTCAGGCGCTCCATGCCTAGTTTGGCTTGGGGCTTTAGGGTAACTACTAGCTGAGTCTTGATATTAACCTACTGCGGCAGTCGCCAGAGGGGAGCAATCGTTTTGCCCACACTGGGTTCAGGTCGGCGGCTTGCAGTCGGTCTGCATTCGCGGTTGGTGAGGCTTTGGGAGCATCAATCAATAGTACTGCTAGCAGGTGGCCACAATCTGGCCGTGTGCATCAGCACCAATATCCATGCTGTCTCTGACGAAATTTCATAGACTATGCGGTAACTTTTGTGGACAATCAACTCGCGCGTGCCTTGGACTAGTCCAGATTTACCAAGCTTTGGGTGTTCCACTAGCCGCGCAGCTGCATCGCTAAAAAGTTGATCCATCTGCGCGGCGGCTGTCGGATTGTCTTGCGCAATATAGTCCCAAATGTCGGCGCGGTCTTGTTGTGCCTGCGGTGTCCAAATGACTTTCACGCTATGCCAAGCGCTTGGTTGCGCCGCTGGGCAAACAGGGCTTCTACTTCATCGTTAGAGTTACCCAAACCACTGTGCATCGAGACGCGCGCAGCCTCGACCTTACCTTGCAAAAATGCATCGTACTGCCGGACTTGGCGCTGGCGCTCAACGAATTCACGCATGAGTTCGCGCAGCACTTGGGATGCGGGGCGGTGGCTGGCTTGGCTCTCAGCCATGAAGTCGGCGCGCAGCTGGGGCTCGAGTTTCATAGTGAATACGGCTTCTTTTGACATGGTTAATGCTTCATATGGATAAATATCATATCAAGTATATACGTTATATATACGTTTGAGTGGTTTCAGCAATCTTAGCGCAGACTCAAACACATCCGCAGCTGCCCACGCCCACCAACAGCGATAGAATCTCTAATAAAATACTGTTTCAAAGAAAATATGACCAATGTCAGCGCCATATGGTCATAGTGCGCTATTTAAATAGAAGCATACAGCACACAACCCATTGGAATTTATAATACTGCCATGACAGTATGGGCCTTAGGCATCAACCACACCACGGCACCGCTGGATTTGCGCGGGCGGTTTGCCTTCGCCTTGGACCAAATCGAGCCTACCCTGCGAGGCTTGCGCGGCGCTTTTAGCGGCGACAAGCCAGAAGCCACCCTGCTGTCCACCTGCAACCGCACGGAAATTTACGGCTCTGGCGATATTGCCACCCTCACGCCCACCCTGCACTGGCTGGCGCAATCGGGGGGGGTAAGTGTGGACACTCTGCAAAGCCATGCCTATACCCTGCACGGCAACGCGGCAGCGCGCCATGCCTTTCGGGTGGCCTCTGGGCTAGACTCGATGGTGCTGGGCGAGCCGCAAATTTTGGGGCAAATGAAAGACGCCGTGCGCGCCGCCAGCGACGCGGGCGCGCTGGGCAGCACCCTGCACCAGCTGTTTCAGCGCAGCTTTGCGGTGGCCAAAGAGGTGCGCAGCAGCACAGAGATTGGCAGCCACAGCATCAGCATGGCCGCAGCGGCGGTGCGCCTGTGTGGCCAATTGTTTGAAGACGTGCATAAAATCCGCGTGCTCTTTGTGGGCGCGGGCGACATGATTGAGCTGGCCGCTACGCATTTTGCAGCTAAGAATCCCCGCAGCATCACCATAGCCAACCGCTCAGAGGCGCGCGGTGCAGCGCTGTGCGCCAAGCTGGCCGCGCAGTATCAAGCGCCTGCATTGGCGGTTAACACCATGCTGCTGGCCGATTTGCCGCTGCGCCTGCATGAGTTTGACGCGGTGATCAGCTGCACCGCCAGCACGCTGCCATTGATAGGCTTGGGCGCGGTTGAAAGCGCCATCAAGGCGCGCAAACGCCGCCCCATGTTCATGGTGGATTTGGCTGTGCCGCGCGACATAGAGCCCGAGGTCAAGCACCTAGAAGATGTGTATTTGTATACAGTAGATGATTTGGCCAGTGTGGTGCAAATCGGCCAAGCCAGCCGCCAAGCGGCCGTCGCTCAGGCCGAGGTGATCATTGACGCGGGCGTGCAAAGCTTCATGCACTGGATGGACGCGCGCAGCACAGGCGGTGCGGTGCCGCTCATCCAGCAGCTCAACGCCCAAGCTGACGAATGGCGCACCCTAGAGATTGCACGGGCCAAAAAGCTGCTGGCCAAAGGCGAGAATATCGACGACGTGCTAGAAGCGCTCAGTAAAGGTCTCACCCAAAAAATGCTACACGGCGCGTACAGCCAGCTCAATGCAGGGGACGAAGCGCAGCGCGTTGCATCGCAAATCGCTATTGAATCACTGTTTTTACGCAAAGAGCGTTAGCTAAAGCGTCTACGCCACTTGGCTTAGCAAAGCCAGCCTTAACGCCGAAACTGGCGAATCCTTTCCATTTCCAGTCATTGAATGAAACCCTTCCTCCGCACCCAAATCCAGCGCTACTCAGAGCGCCTGCTTGACCTAGAAAGCCTCTTGGCCAGCCCCGACATCATGGCCGACATGGAGGCGTTTCGCAAACTCTCGCGCGAGCATGCCGACGTGAGCCCGGTGGCGCAGCGGCATGCGCGCTACTTGCAGCGCGAATCTGATATTGCCTCCGCGCAAGAGATGCTGAACGACCCAGACATGGCCGAGATGGCACAGGCTGAAATTGCAGAGGCACAGGAAGAATTGACAAAGCTAGAAGCCGAGCTACAACGCATGCTCCTGCCACGCGACCCTGACGACGCGCGCAACGCTTTTTTAGAAATTCGTGCAGGCACGGGCGGCGACGAATCAGGCCTGTTTGCCGCTGATTTGTTTCGCATGTACACGCGCTTTGCCGAGCGCTGTGGCTGGCGCACCGATATTGTGAGTGAGTCGCCCAGCGAGTTGGGGGGCTACAAAGAAGTGGTGCTCAAAATCAGCGGCGAGGACATTTATGGCAAGCTGCGTTTTGAGTCAGGTGGCCACCGCGTGCAGCGCGTGCCCGCCACCGAAACGCAAGGCCGCATCCACACCAGCGCCTGCACCGTGGCGGTGCTGGCTGAACCCGACGAAGCGGTGGCCATCAAAATCAACCCTGCGGATTTGCGCATTGACACGTATCGCGCCAGCGGCGCGGGCGGCCAGCACATCAACAAAACTGATTCCGCCGTGCGTATTACGCATTTACCAACAAACGTAGTGGTTCAATGCCAAAACGACAGAAGCCAACACCGCAACCGCGAAGAAGCCATGAACATGCTAAAAGGCGCGCTGTATAACCTTGAACTTAACAA
>JAYTMT010000220.1:0-2747 GCA_043728315.1 Polaromonas sp.
AGGCCTTGGGGTTGCGCCCCAATCAGGGCGGCGGGCTTGAGGAACGGAAAAATTTGGGATCAGGCAATGTGCTTGTTTGAGCCGTCAGGCGAGTTTGCATATTGACCCCAAATTTGGAGTACTGCAAAGCTTACCCCGAAGGGGGCCGCCGACCGGGGCGCAACCTCAGGGCCTGCGCTGCGCCGCGAAACCGCGAAGTCTACAAGCAGCATCCTCAACGCTACATTTTCAATAGCTGCTTGAGCAGTTTATACGGCCTGAACAGCCTAAAACACTGTAAAAATAACTTAGTGAAAGCAGAACCAAATCACCGTAACTGCGGCACATTCTTCAGCGCTTTGACCGCGCCCTCGCCCATGGCTGCACCAAAGCGTTTGGCCAGGCGTTCGGCCACGTTGTCGCGGCGGGTGTAGTCAACAATGTCTTCGGCTTTTACCACCTCACGCGCTACAAAATCCAGCGTACCCAGCTGGTCGGCCAGGCCCAGTTCAATGGCTTGCTGCCCGCTCCAGAACAAGCCGCTGAACATCTCGGGGGTTTCTTTGAGTTTTTTGCCACGGCCTTTTTTCACCGTGTCGATAAACTGCGTATGAATTTGGTTCAGCATGCCCTGCGCAAAGGCGCGCTGCTTGTCGGTTTGCGGGCTAAAAGGGTCTAAAAAGCCTTTGTTCTCACCCGCAGTCATCAAGCGGCGCTCAACGCCCAGTTTTTCCATCAAGCCAGTAAAACCAAAACTGTCCATCAGCACGCCAATGCTGCCTACTATGCTGGCTTTGTCGACATAAATCTCGTCCGCGGCCACGGCAATGTAGTAGGCGGCGCTGGCACAGGTTTCTTCCACCACGGCATACACTTTCTTTTTGTGCTTTTCTTTCAGGCGAATGATCTCATCGTTGATCATGCCGGCTTGCACCGGGCTGCCGCCAGGGGAGTTCACCAGCAACACCACGGCTTTGGCGGCGTCATCTTCAAACGCGGCGCGCAGCGCGGGAATGATGGTGTCACTGCTGGCTTCGCTGCCCGAGGCAATTTCGCCTTTGATTTCGACCACCGCTGTGTGGGCGGTGGTCATGTCTTGGCCCATACCGGTGGTATCTGGGCGAAACAGCATCCAAGCCACGGCGATGAAAAATACCAGCCACGCCAAGCGGGTAAAGGTTTTCCAGCGGCGGGTTGATTTTTGCTCGTTTAACGCGGCAAAAGCCAGTTTCTCCAGCGTGGCGCGCTCCCAGCCGGGGGCATTGGTGGGGTCTTTTTTGTCACCATTTACTACGTTTTTAATAGCTGGCTGAGCAGGATTTACCTGGGTTTCTGGGCTATTTTGCTTCAAAATATCGGCTTGAAGGTCGCCCTCGACGCTGCCAGGGGGTGCCAGCGAAGGGTCTTGTTTAGGTGTGGGGTCGTAACTCATATCAGAACTCGATAGTTTTTAGGTGACTATCAGTATGCCAGTAGACCACGCCGTCTTCTTCGGTGAGGTTAATTTTTACCAATCCTCCCGTGCAGGGGCCGCCACTGCACTCGCCCGTGCTGGGCTGGTAGGCCGCGCCGTGGGTGCTGCACAGCAGCCACTGGCCCGTGTCGTCAAAAAACTGGTTGGGCCGCCAGTCCAGCTCCATAGCCACGTGGGAGCAGCGGTTCAGGTAGGCATGCACAGCGCCTTCAAAGCGGATGGCAAAGGCGCGGCAGGCTTGGCCCGCATAGTCCACGTCAAACGGTACAGCCGCCGCGCTGTCGCATAGATCTTGGCTAGGGCAAAGCGCAATGCGCACGCTGGCGGCATCGGCTTGCACGGCGATGGGGATGGTGGGGTGGCTCATGGCATTACAAAAAAATGGCGCGCAGTTTGGGCTTTAATCTAGGCGGTATGAAACGTTGACGGTCAGGCGTTGTCTAACAGCCAACTGTTCAAATCGGCCACGGTGTGCGCTATGTGCAGCGGCGCAAACGGCTCAAACGCTGCATGGTCGTGCGCACCAAAACTTACGCCCACGCTGGCCACGCCGGCGTTGCGCGCCAAGCCCAAGTCGTGCGTAGTATCGCCAATCATCAGCGTGCGTTCGGGGGCTACCTCTAGCTGGGCCATCAGCTGGTGCAGCATCAGGGGGTCGGGCTTGCCTGCGGTTTGGTCAGCGGTGCGGCTGGCGGCAAACAAATGGGCTAGCACCGTGCCGTCTATATTGCGCTGCAATACTTCGTCCAGCCCCCGGCGCGACTTGCCAGTAGCCACGGCCAGCACATGCCCGCGCGCGCGCAGCGTGTGCAGCATGGGCAAAATACCTTTGAACAAGCTGATGTCGTTTTGCAGCGCGCTGTAATGGCGGCGGTAAGCGTCGCCCAGTGCCGGGTATTTGTCTACTGGCACATCAGGCGCGGCGTGGGCCAGCGCTTGCATCAGGCCCAGGCCTATCACGTACCCTGCGGCCTCATCAGTAGGCACCACACCGCCTACGTCACGCACCGCGTTTTGAATGCAGCGCACAATCAGCGCGGTGCTGTCAAACAGCGTGCCGTCCCAGTCAAAGGCGATCAGGTCAAAACGGCGTGGGGTGGTGGGTGTATCCATCGCACTATTTTATCGGTTCAGTTGGTGGCAAAATACAAACATGCTTGATTTCACACCACTATCCAAAGCAGTCCTTACACTTTCCAGTGCATTGCAAGAAACCAATTTGCGTCCGGCCGATTTATTAGCCCGTGATGGTTGTATTCAGCGGTTTGAGTACACCTATGAATTGTCTGTGAAA
>JAYTMT010000221.1:0-13034 GCA_043728315.1 Polaromonas sp.
GACTTTTAAGACAGTTGCTGATCCCCCATTTGCCCAAAAAAACCAGCCCAGCGCCCTGATTGTTTGCGCATTGGCACAGCACTCGCTTAGCCGCAGGGCAAGTTTTTGTTTGCTTGGTCATATAACCGATTAACTTTCCTGCTGATGCACTTCGTGCATGCATCCGCATGTACCTCATGCCATCAAAAGTAGCGCATAATTTGAGCATCGCAGCGGGCTGAAAATTTCATCCCCCTTACCCGTAACCACCTAGCGCGGTTCAGTCCAACAAGGTTTATCTGCCGCAGGAGGCGCTCTTGGTTTCTTTAAGTTTGGTCGCGCGACAGATAAACGCTATTCGTTAAACTGCAATGAGACAAGGAATGAGCAGGCTAAGGACGATCGTAGTGGCTGCGTTCGCGGCTACTTTCGTTGGGTGTATTTACGTTGCGTGGGTGATCTCACAACCTACAGAGAGCCTGCGACCTTTCGATCCTGTTATGTGGGAGCAAGCTCCTTTGCTCGACACTTCTGCCGACCCTGGTTGTTTTCGTGGAGGCATGGCGCTCGACCTCATTGATCGGAAAGCCTTGTCGGGGAAGACCAGCCCTGAAGTGGTCTCTTTGTTGGGAGCACCAGAGAACTCTAGTTCCGGCTCATGGTTGTACCCGGTGGGGCAGTGTGGTTTCCTTTGGGGACACCACGACCTACAAGTAACCTTTGGTGTAGATGGGAAAGTTAAGTATGCCGACCTTGCAGATTCAATTTAACATTTCGCTCGGCGCGGACGCGCTGCCGCAGAATGCCGCTTCGCGCCGCTTGCTGCGTGCCGGGCAGCTTCGACGTTAGGCTTCACCGATGTTGCCGCGCAATCTGCGAGCGCAGTGGCTGCTGTTTGGAGTAGCGACCCTCGTGCTACTACTTGGCGGCGCATTGGCACAGATCTCTTCCGCGCCGCTATCTCGCGAGATCACTCTATCTCCCGGCGAGACACTAAGCTTTCGTGCGTTCAGGGTGTTCCCGGATGCTGTAAGCATTTCTTTGAGATTCAACAGAGAGCCATGGGCGCCGCGCCCGGAACTCGGTTCTTATGCATCGAGATTTGGCCCAGACTACATTGAGTTCGAATCGCCCGGCGAGCGGCTCAGTCTTCGCATTTCAGGTGCATCGGCCTCTGCTACTCTTGTTGCGCTACCTGCCAGTTCCTCTTCAGCGGACGATGTCAATCGTCACTTGATTAGTGCGCAGGCCCAGCAACGCCCGAACCGATTCCAGCGGCCAACGGCTGGCCTAGACGTAGTTACTCTACCCGCCGGCGCTTCAATGCTGACTGTCACCGTGCTTGAGGTTGGACCAAAACTTTTGGGGGAACGGGTGCGTGTTGTCCTTCTTCCTCCACTCGAGTTCAAATTTAGACGGTCTGACTGGTATGGTGCTCTTTGGTGGTTCTTGTTCTGGCCGGTTCTTGTCGCGCCTCTTCTGATGTACGCGGCAGCCTTGACTTGGTGGTCTGCAAGAATCCGCAGGCTCCGAAGGGTAAATGAGGCCTAACAGCTCCTTCGACACGGACGCACAGGTGCTCCCGTGCGCTTCGCGCACTTGCCTCCTGCGCGCCGTTCAAGTCGAATGTTAACGATCAGTAATTTCATCGCCTCACAACTGCTGTCGCACGGCTCACGCACAGGCGGCGCTTGATCCTAAATACTAGTCGCTGAAAGCCTCTTTAGCTGCTGATTTGCGCGTCCAATCGGCGTTTTGAGGCAGGTATTTGTCGCAGGCAGGTGATATTAAGAACACCAAATACTATATAAAACGTAGCATTTTATTACCATACCACGCTGACATTGACGCTATTTTTCAGAAATATTAATTATCTATGCATGAAAAGCATGTCAGCAAGCTTTTGACTAAGAAACCGAGCTGTTTTTAAAACTCCAAACAAACAAAAGCCTATCCCTGCGGCCAAGCGAGCGCTGTGCTCAACTTTGCATGATCCCTTCGACAAGCTCAGGACGAACGGAATTTGTTGCAGCGAAAAGCAGGGAAAGTTAAGCGGCCACAAGCTGCGCTGCTGTATGCATCAATAATTTTCATTCGCGCTAAGTGTGTCAGACGGTCATACCGTTGGTTCGCTAAATTCTTGTGCCAACAAGTCAAACACCACCCGGATACGCCGGGCAGTATGCAACTCTCGGTGTGTAACAAGCCAGATGGGAAACATGATGGGAGCAATATCGTCTAGCACCCGTACCACTGAGGGAGTAAGTGCTGCGATTTCTCTCATGGTCACGCCAATTCCCAAGCCTTGGCGAACCATTTGCCATGCAACCATGGTATTTTCTGCCAGAACACTGAAGTGTGACTCCGTCAATTGCAACCCGTAATCCTGCAAAAACGTCAAATATCTACCATTGCGATCAGTGCCTATGAAGCGGTGTTTCAGTGCATCATGTGCAGTGCGCGGGTGGCCATTTTTCGCAACCCAATCAGACGATGCGTAAAAGTGTGCGCTGGCATGGCGCACTAAGCGCGCAATGAGTTCGGGCTCTTGCGGGCGTACATGCCGAATCGCAATGTCGGCCTCGCGCCGTCGTAAATCGCTGATCGCATCAGTCGCGATGACCTCGATCTTCACATCCGGCGCCGCCTCATTGATGCGCTGAATCGCTCTTGGCAACAAAAACGCTGCGATCGTATCGGTGGCAGTGACAGAAACTACTCCGTCAACCTGCGTCGAGGCCCCCGTAGCCGCCAACGTCAGGTCGTGCGCTGCTGTACCCATAGTGCGTGCGTACTCTAACAGCGCCAACCCAGCATCAGTGATGTGCACTGAGCGACCTACACGCTCAAACAAAGTCACTCCCAATTCAATTTCGAGCGCCGACACCTGGCGGCTCAGCGTGGACTGGGTAACCCCCATGTAGCGGGCCGCAGCCGACAAAGACCCCTGTTCGGCGGTTTGCAAAAAAGCGTGCAGGTGGTTCCAGTCCATATTCATACTCATCAAAAATGCATAAGTGGCATGCGAATTATCCGCTATTCAATAACTAAATGCATAGCTACCATCTCAACATTGGTTAATAGAGCACAACGCTCTATCTGATATTTTAAAAAGGAATTGCACAGTGCTACCAACTCTCAGCCGCCTAAAGAACAGCTACGACCCGTCGCATTGGGCTTGAGCCCTTCCCTTGATAAGGCTTCCCATGTTCCGCTTCTTTTCACAACCTGTCCCGCTAGTTCTTGCGCTGGCATTGTGCACTTGCATCCCGGTCTTGACGGCGCTCGTTCACGTGTTTCAAATTCCGACCGGCACCTACCCCAAAGACAGCGCCCGTCTGGCCATTGCCCCCATCTCTTGGTTTGCCCATGTACTGGCCGGGGCCGCCTTCGGCATCACCGGTCCGGTGCAATTCGTCCGCGCTCTTAGCCACCGCTTTGGGGCGCTGCACCGCGTGTCTGGCCGGATCTTCGTCTTATCGGGTGCGATCCTTGGTTTTTCGGGTCTGTCGCTGCTGGCGCAGGTGGCTTCACAAAGAACGCCACTGGCCGACATCGCCCGCGGTGTCTTTGGCCTGGCGCTCCTGATCGCGCTCACCCTGTCAATGGCAGCAATCAGAAACCGCGATTTCCTGCGCCACCGCGCTTGGGCAATCCGCGCCTACGCAATCGGCATGGGGTTGGGCGCGGTTGCGTTGGTATTCTTCCCGATTTACCTCATCACAGGCCAGCCCCCCAGCGGCCTGGCCTCCGACATTCTCTTCGTCTCCTCTTGGGCGCTAACCATTGCTTTCGCCGAGGTGCTTATCCGCCAGTCCAGCTTTCATCTCCCACAAGTTCCAGCATGAAAGTCGATAGCTACACCGCCTAGGCTGGCCACAAAATCACCGCATTTTGCGATGCACCGCCCCAACGCTGATGGCAATTACTTGATCCGCACTCGTGCCGCCCTGGACCATCAGGGCTATGTGATGGAGGTACCCAACCAACTGCAGTACGAAAAATTTCCCCAATGTGGTGCGGTTTTAGGCCGCACCTTTTTTATTCCCAATACAACGGCCAAGCGCCCTCTCAACAGTTAACAGACCATGACATTTTTCCACCCAACCCGTGTACACCGTAAAGCCCAAGCCCGCACGGCATCTGCCCCAATAATTCGCCTATGCGCCACGCATTGGACCTACCTCCTGCTCGCAGGCTTAGCCCTGCCCAGCGCTGCTGCATGGGCGCAGACAAAGCCTAGCGCCGAAGACCGCGCAGCCAAAAGTGGCGGCTATGTCGGCTTAGGCGTTAATGCTGAGCCCCGCTACCAAGGCTCAGACGAATCCAAAACAAAAGTCATACCCGGTTTTGAATACCGCTGGGCTAACGGACTGTTTGTGGGCGGTAGCGACGGCTTCGTTGGCTTCCAACTCAATGCCACTCCACAAGTGCAACTGGGCTTGGCACTGGGACTAGACGAGGGGCGCAAGGCGTCTGAATCGCGTTACCTTAAGGGCATGGGCGATATAGCTGAACGTGGAACACTGAACCTGTATGCCAAAGCCGCGCTCAACGACCAATTTGGCCTGAGTACCATCTTGCAACTTGGAGCTGGCAGCTCTGGCAAAGGCGGCTTGCTAGAAGTGGGTGCAAGCTACGCTGTCTCGCTGACATCTGATACCCGCATGGGTTTCAATGTGGGAGCCAGCTTGGCCAATGCCGACTACATGCAACAATACTTTGGCGTGAACGCAGCGCAGGCCAGCGCCAGCGGCTACAAGCGCTACACCCCTGACTCGGGCTTGCGCGACGTATCGGTAGGCCTAGACTTGCAACACCAAATTAGCCGAGATTGGATACTGTTTACCCGCTTCAAAAGCACCACACTCTCAAAATCAGCGAAAAACAGCCCTCTGGCGCGCAAAGCCACCAGCCAAAGCGCATTTGCAGCGCTAGCCTATAGCTTCTAGCAGTGTGATACTCGCTTTTTGTTGGCGAACGATTGGTGTCACACACGCCAACTTTCTTACCACTCAAAGCGATGGCGAAATACGCTGCACTGTTCTTCGCCATCACATCTGCCGGGTAAGCGCCAAAGCGTTTGTTGGATCAACACAACCACAACACCCGACAGGCATGGGTGTGTTGACGGCGTGGCGGCATTTACTTTGGCGAATGTACCTTGCACAGCATATCTGGTGAGGTGTCGATACAGTGCAAAACCGCCTGCGCACGACAACATGTGCCCCGCCGCTACGTATGTGGCGCGGAGACTGCTTGTGGCAATTTTGTTAGCGTGCAACAGGGCGCAATCGAGCTTTTGACGATGAGGCAGAGCAGTTTTCCAGCCAAACCTAACAAAAGCCTATCCCTGCGGCCAAGCGAGCGCTGTGCCAATGCGCAAACAATTAGGGCGCTGGGCTTGCTTTTTTGAGCAAATGGAGGATCAGAAACGGGCTCTGTTTGAGGGCTTTAGCCCGAGTTAGGCCGTTTCCCTCCATTTGCTCAAAAAAACCAGCTACCCCGAAGGGGCCAGCGATCCGTTTGCGCATTGGCACAGCGCTCGCTTGGCCGCAGTAATGACCAAGCTGGGTATGAACCCTTCGACAAGCTCAGAGCGAACAGGGAAATAGTGACCAAGCCGGGCAAGTAACCTTAGACAAGCTCAGATCGAACCGTTTTGAGCCTTTCCTGACCCCATCTAAACTCCACACATGACCAACCAGCAGCTGCAAGACACCCTCAACGCCATTGCCATTGATGCCCAAGCCCTGTATGGCCAAGGCAAGGTGGCCTCCTACATTCCAGCGCTGGCGCACGTGCCGCCGCACCAATTTGGCATGGCCATTGCGCGCACTGACGGCAGCTGCGTCAGCGCGGGAGATGCGCACACGCGGTTTTCCATCCAGAGCATTTCCAAGCTGTTTACCTTTGTGCTAGCGCTCAAGCTAGAGGGCGATGCCCTGTGGCAGCGCGTGGGGCGTGAGCCATCGGGCGCGGCTTTTAACTCTATGGTGCAGCTTGAAACCGAGCACGGTATCCCGCGCAACCCCTTCATCAATGCTGGGGCCTTGGTGATCAGTGACATTTTGACAACCCGCTATGCGCATTTGGACATTGCGCTGCTTGGCGCGCTGCGCAGCTTGAGCGACACGCCCGACCTCAACTGGGACGCGCCCACGGCCAAGTCTGAGCGCGACACCGCCCACCGCAACATGGCGCTGGCCTATTTCATGAAAAGCTACGGAAATTTTGTCAATCCGCCCGAGCTGGTGCTGGACAACTACTGCCGCCAATGCGCCGTCGTGATGAACTGCGCCCAACTGGCGCAGGCCACCATGTTTTTGGCCAACAACGGGCTGGATATTGGCAAAAACGGCAGCCCTGGCGAGCAGTTTTTAAGCGCCGATGCCGCGCGGCGTGTCAACGCCCTGCTGCTCACCTGCGGCGCATATGACGCAGCGGGCGATTTTGCCTACCGCATTGGTCTGCCCGTGAAAACCGGCGTGGGCGGCGGCATAGTAGCCATCGTGCCCAAAATCGGCACCGTCACCGTGTGGGGCCCTGAGCTCGATGCCAAAGGCAATTCGGTGTTGGGCGCTTTTGCGCTAGAGCAGCTGGTGCAGCGCACGGGGTGGAATCACGTTTAGCTGGCACTTGTAAGGGCTCAGGGCGGTGCTAGTTTTGTACGGTCTCAGGGCGGCGGCGCTACTTCAGCTTCGCGGCTGTCCCCCGGCCTCGAGGCCTCCTCCTTTATGCCGCTGCGCTGAAGTAGCACCACCGCCCTGAGCCTGTGAGTTAGCAGCACATTACTCCACGTGCAAAGGATATCACTCCAGCGTGCAATGGCTTCCTCTTGCCCCAAGCAAACCTATCAGTCGCTTCGGCGCTTGGGTTGGACGGCGCAGCGGCATAAAGGAGGAGGCCACAGGCCGGGGGACAGCCGCGGAGCCGTTCAACCCAAGCGCCGAGGCGGCAGTACACCCCGCACCCAATGCATTCGATATTGCACAAAACCAATTTTTCCTACCCATGGCATGCCACGTAGCCGCTCAATTGCCAGGTTTTTCACCCAATCGCTCCGACTTCCAGCGCAGCAAATCCAGCCACATTTGGCGCATCTCGGCGGGCAGTGGCGTGCGAAACGCGCTGGGCAGCTCGATGGTGACCACCGGCATGCCCAGATGCACGCCGCCGTAGTTGCCCAAACTGCCCGGAAAAATCCCCACTTGGTCTAAATACAAGCGCCCCAGCTTGGCGGGCGGCACAGTGGGGCCGTCAAAATCTAGCACGCCATAAGGCGCGTGGATGCTGACGATCAAGTGTGGCTTGAATGTTTGCATTTGCTCGTGCAAAAAGCGTGACTCCGGCTCGCTCAGTGGCGCAGGACCGGGCCAGCGGCGCGGGTCTTTGCGGGTGCGTTTTTCCCAGTAAACAGGCGCTTCGGTAGCCCAGCGCGGCGTGGGAAAGTTGCGGTTCAAGTCCACACCGTTGGCATTGGTGCGCCGCGCGGGGCTCACCAGCAGGCCGTCAGGGTTGAGCGCCGGAATAAAGCGCCAATGCGTGCGTGCAGGAATTTGCTCTGCCAACGCAATCCAGTGCAGCGCCAGCGCGCTGGACGAAAGCTCATCGCCATGGATGCCGCCCACCACCAGCACCCGCTGCACACCCGTCCCGGCGCTAGCGCCTGCACCTGCTGCTGCACCCAACCCAGCGCCCTCAGGCGGCAGTACATCGCGGGTAAAAAGCGCCTGCCCCTTGACCGAGCGCGCCTTGGAGTCTTGCAACTGCGCGGCCACGCACAGCTTGTGGCTCACATTGGGTAGTTTTAAAGAAAAATCAGCACATGTCAGCGCACGCAGGTCATAGTGCGCTATAAATAGCAGAGCAATTAATGAATGACGAAGAAACCACATACAGCCAGTGTAGCCTGACTGATTGGTTAGCCTTAATCGTCTCAAGCAATCGCCATGGCCTTTGGCTCTGTCCTTGCGTTAGACGCAGCATCCGCATTCATTCGTCACGCTCACCGCTTTCATACAAGGTCTCGCGGCCCATGCGGTCCAGCAGCAGCTCGGCCGTCCATGGCAGCATGAGCGCGCCGCAGCGGCTGTCGCGGTAGAGGCGCTCTAGCGGCAGGTGTTTCATCATGCTTTGGCCGCCGCAGGTGCGAATGGCCAGCCGCGCTATGTCGTTAGCCCCCTCCATCACGCTGTAATGCGCAGCATACAGACGCAGTTTTTCGTCTTTGCTGGGATTGGGTTTGGCCTCCAATATGGCGCGGCTGAAAATGCTTTTCATGTTTTCTAGCTGGATGCGCATTTGCGCCACGGCGATTTGTTTGGTGGGGTACATGCGCCGCTTAATTGGCGGCTCGCCCGGTACTTCGCCGCGCAGGTATTGCACCGTGAAGTCATAGGCCGCATTGGCCACGCCAAGGTAGGTGGGCGCTAGAGTGAAAAACATAGCGGGCCACGTTTGGGCCGCTTTGTGGTACACCCCGCGCGGCATCAGTTGCTCGTCGTCCGATACAAAAACGTCTTTGAACGTGAGGTTGCGACTCACCGTGCCGCGCATGCCCATGGGATTCCAGTCGCCGCTAATCGCCAAGCCCTCAGAAGTGGCGGGCACGGCAATATACAGGGTGTCTTTGGGGTTGGGCGCTGCGCCATCGATGTCTTCGGTGCACAAAATGCCGTAGTAATCGGCCGCACCTGAGAGCGATGCCCAGATTTTCTTGCCATTGATCAGCCAACCGCTCACACCGTTTTGCACGGCTTTTTTAGCTGTGGTGCCAAAGGGTGCGCGCCCTGCTGCTGCGGCCGTACCTTCACTAAAGGGCTGGGCATAGAGCTTGCCGCCCTCGACAATGCGTTTGAAATGCAGCACACGGCGCCGCTCATGCTCAGCACGCTGCGCAGCGTCCATCACCAGCGCGCCTGCGCCGTCTAGCAACACACCTGTCCACATGGTGGAGCTGATGTGCATGTTGAGCGTGAGTGCCGTTGCTCCGCAGTAGCGGCCAATTTCGGCCGATACCATCATGTAAGTGGCGTAGTCAGCCCCTAGGCCGCCAAACTCCTCCGGTACGCAGAGTTTGAGAATGCCCGCAGCGCGCAAGTCGTCGTAGTTGGCAAATGGGAAGCTGGCGGTATCGTCCCATTGGTGGGCTCGTGCCGCGAAGGTGTGTTTGCCAAGGTCATGCGCCACTTGCAGCATACGTGTTTGCAAGGGGGTGAAAGCCATGCTGCCTACTGCTGGTGTGAAATCTAGTGGTGCTTCTGTTTTCATAGTGGGGTATGACCTTATGGCGCTGACATTGGGTAGTTTTCTGTAAATTGTGCAGCTTTTGATCTGTGCACTTGCTTTGTTGTGTTTTGGAGGCTTCGTCCGATAGGCGCAGTGGCCTTTGCCGCCACTCCCTCATGCGGGGTTACCCGAAATCGGTCGGACGGCAAAGGCCATTGCGCCTATCGGACTACTCACTGGTTGAGAGAAATACCGCAAACCTAGAGCATGCTCTTTGGTATTTCTTTTGTATTCGA
The DNA here is from genome assembly GCA_043728315.1 of Polaromonas sp. Taxonomy (GTDB): domain Bacteria; phylum Pseudomonadota; class Gammaproteobacteria; order Burkholderiales; family Burkholderiaceae_C; genus JAAFIP01. The sequence goes on from JAYTMT010000221.1 coordinate 9,507, forward strand.
CCGTCGCGCATGAAAGGCCGCACAGCGGTATGGCGTTCGCGTACGACCGATTTCGGGTACCCCCGCATGAGGGAGTGCGCGAACGCCATAACGCTGCGCGGACGCTACAAAACAACGGCACAATCTCAGAGCACACAGCCACGGGACACAACCAAAACACCATCCAACGCAATAGAACAAGACCGCAGCGGCAAATCAAAATGCCCCTGCGTATAACGCTTAGCCACCTCGTTAGCCCCCGTGCTGTAGAGGAAGCCGCCCGACACCGCCCGCAGCTCTGTGCCGTTGAAATCAGCCTTGTCAAACATCGCCATGCTGTCCCAACGGGCGGCGGTGTTTAGGCCGTAGCCCACATGGCTTACGGCGTAGGCTTCGGGGCTGCCCCATGCAGCTATGTAATCGCGCATGAGCTTGGCATCTATGCCTTGGCCTTCAATGCTGGTGACGTAATCGTTTTCTATGGCCATGGTAATCGGCTGGTCTACATAGCGCTTGAAGGTTAAATTCACATCGCCCACGTCCAACACCAAACGGCCATTCACGCTGCCCGCAGCGGGAAAAGCCAACACCAAGCCGCCCGGCCAATGCGTCATGGTGCCAGCGCGGGTGCTGCTGCCCCAATTGCCGCCCACCACAGCGCCATCCAGCGAAATGTTTAAATCGGTGCATGCCTCAGACTGCACATGCATCCGCTTGGCTGCGCGCAGGCGCTTGGTGTGCTCTTTGACCAAGGCTTCTAATTCGGCGCTGGGCACTAGGCGGGCCAATGCCTCGGGGTGTTCGTTGCTCACGTACACCACGCGCGCGCCACCGGCCAAGATGGCGGGCAGCTCGGGGGCGTGCATCAGGCCCTCTACGGTGCAGTCCAACACCAGCGTGGCGCTGGCCAGCGCCTGCACCACGGGAGCCAGGCCACCAATGGCCATGCTCGCACCCGTGGAGCGGATGGTGGGTGTGCCACTGGGCAGCACGGTGGGCATGGTGAGGGTGAAGCTGCGTGCGCCCAAGCGCGCAGCGGCGTGGCGCGCCAGCTCGGGCAGCACTGCGCGGCTTCTGGTTTCGCACAAAATGGCGACTGTGTCGCCAGCTTGCAGGGCGCAGCGGCGCAGCACGGCTTCAAAAGCGTCGATCCACTGGGGTTCTAGCAAGGGGGAGGTTTGCATCATAGTGGTGCAATAATACTGCAATTTACATGAAAATTCATGTAATTTTTAAAACGCTGGTTTTTTCAATGCCTGTAGCGTTTAAACTCAAAGCATGTCACTACCCCCAGCATTGCCCCCAGCCAACTTGCACGCGTTAAAAGCCCAAGCCATGAACACCAGCGCGTTTCGCGCCGCCTTGGGCATGTTTGCCACCGGTGTCACGATTGTCACCGTGCGCACAGCCAGTGGTGATCTGGTGGGTTTAACGGCAAATTCCTTCAATTCGGTATCGCTCACCCCGCCCTTGGTGCTGTGGAGCTTGGGCAAAAGCGCGGCCTCTATGGCGGCATTCAGCGCGGGCACGCATTACGCCATCAACATATTGGGCGCAGAGCAAAAAGACTTGGCCGAACGCTTTGCCAGCAAGGGCATTGACCGCTGGCAGGGCGTGGCGCACACACTTGGCGAGCACGGCGCGCCCCTGATCACAGGCGCGGTGGCCAGCTTTGAGTGCCTTAACCGCAGCCAATACGACGAAGGCGACCATGTGGTGTTTGTGGGCGAAGTGCAGCGCTGCCAACACAGTGCGGGCGCGTCGCCCCTGCTCTACCACGGTGGCAAGTTTTATACTGAGCATCCGCTGTGAGCAAAAAATCGCCCGTTAACAAACAGCGCTTTGTTGAGGGCTATTTGGGCTACCTGCTGGGCCAAGCCAACCACGCGGTGTACAAAGATTTTGACGCGCAGGTGCGCGCTGCGGGTTTATCCAGCATTGAGTGGCGCGTGTTGGCCACCTTGCACGACAGCCCCGCGCTCACAGTGAGCGACTTGGCCCATCAAATCCTGTCTAAGCAACCCACCGTGACCAAGCTGGTGCAGCGCATGGTGGCCAGCGGCTGGCTAGAGCTGGCTAGCGACAGCGGCGACCAGCGCCGCACCATGGTGCGCGCCACCCGGGCTGGCATAGCCTGTGCGCGGCCACTGGTGCTGCGGGCGCGCAAGCACGAGGCTACCTTGCTCGCAGCGCTGGGTGAGGCAGATACTGCTGCGCTCAAATCAGCCTTAGAAAAACTGGCAGCGCTTTAAGCCCTGCGCCGCTCAACTGCACACCCTTCGGCCAGGCAGGGCGGCAAGTCACCAACAAAAGCTGCAAATTACAGCCGACAATAGCCCCATGATCATCCGCAAAACCCATCTCGACGGCTTGGCTATCAGCCTGCTCCTAGGCTGCTGCCTGTTTTGGGCGCTGCAGCAAATTCTGGTCAAGGCCACCATGGCCGAGCTGGCACCTGCGTTTCAAGCGAGTTTGCGGTTTTTTGGCGCGAGCGTTTTGGTGCTGCTGTGGTGCCGGTTCAAGGGCATTGCCCTGTTTGCGCGCGACGGCACGCTGGCAGCTGGTCTATTGGCTGGTGCATTGTTTGCAGGCGAGTTTGCTTGCTTGTACATCGGCTTGCAGCAAGGCGCAGCCTCGCGGCTCACACTGTTTCTCTACACCTCGCCATTTTGGGTAGCCACACTGCTGCCAGTGTTTGTGCCCACCGAGCGACTGCGCGCCTCGCAGTGGCTGGGCTTGGTGTGCGCCTTTGTGGCTTTGGTGTTTGCGCTCAGTGGCAATCTGGGCGCGGGCCAATCGGCATGGTGGCCCGACCTGCTGGGCTTGGCTGCGGGCATGATGTGGGGGCTAACCACGGTGGTGATCCGGTCAAGCAAGTTGGCGCAGTGCGGCGCTGAAAAACTGCTGTTTTACCAACTGGCGGTGAGCGCGCTGTGCCTGCCGTTTTTAAGTCTGGCATTGGGCGAGCCATGGGTCTGGCGCATGAGCGGCATGGCAGTGGGCTCTTTGTTTTTGCAAACTGTCGTGGGCGCGTTTGCCAGCTATTTGGTGTGGATGTGGATGCTGGGGCGCTACCCAGCCGCCAAAATGAGCGCCTTTGTGTTTCTCACGCCCGTCTTCACCCTCGTGTTTGCGGCGCTGTGGTTGGGCGAAACGGTTACTTTTTCGTTGGTGGCTAGCCTATGCTTAGTGGCCGCAGGCATATTTTTAGTTAACAGGCGCTAAGCGGACGAAAATCCGAATCGAAAAATGGATTGGACTCTATTTTAGAAAATCAACACTGCAAATGATGCGCTTAGTTTATAGTGTCATACGCAATTGAGCCCAACTCAGATTGTTAAAACGTTTGTAACTTTTTTACTGAATGGACACCATGAAAAACCTGCTCAAAACACTGCTCATCGGCTCTGCCTTGACGCTCACAATGCTTTCGCAAGCCGTCGCGCAAACCAAAGTGGTGATCGGCCACTTTGGCGACCCCTTGCCCTATAAATCGCTCATTGCCAACGGAGCGCTTGACAAAGCCACGGGCTGGACGATTGAGTGGCG
>JAYTMT010000222.1:0-1950 GCA_043728315.1 Polaromonas sp.
GTTGCGCGCAGTCAGGTTAAAACGCAAGTTGCCGCTCTTGTCGGCCACCGCTGCTTTCACTAGCGACAGCTCGGGCACGAGTGCGCGCTCCATCACATAAGTTTCGCCATCAAACTCGCGCAGCTCTTTGCCCTCGGCTACCAGCGTACCCACGCCAGTTTTGGTAAAAAATGCCGGTATGCCTGCACCGCCTGCGCGCAGCTTCTCAGCCAACGTGCCTTGGGGCGTAAATTCCAATTCAAGCTCTTTGGCCAAGTATTGGCGTTCAAATTCTTTGTTCTCGCCTACGTAGCTTGAGATCATTTTTTTGATCTGGCGGGTTTGCAATAACTTGCCCAAGCCAAAGTCATCAACGCCTGCGTTGTTTGAAATCGCGGTGAGGTTTTTTACACCGCTGTCTTTAAGGGCATCAATCAACGCCTCAGGAATACCGCACAGGCCAAAGCCGCCTACTGCAATCAATTGACCGTCGCGCGCCACGCCTTCTAGCGCGGCCTTGGCCGATGGATAAATTTTGTTCACTCTCGTCTCCTGCAAATAACAATTACAACATTTCTACGGTACTACCTTGATGAGGCTAGTTTATCGCTTGATGGCGGCGCAGATCGGAATGTGCGCTATCAGTGTCAGGATTAAGGCGGGCAACCGTTAATCGCGGCTTAAGGTTAAGAAGCGTAAAACGGCTTTACAATGGAGACATATTGTTACTACATGTAGCATTGGCAACAACCAATGTGTACCTGACCAGTCTAATGTTCTTAAGCCTGCTATCTCACCCTGCAAATTACCGCTTCACTTTGGTGCTGCGGTTTTTGGTCTTATGTTTAGGCTTGCCGCTAGTTGCAGTGCTATTGTGGGATCTTTCCGGCCTTGACCGCACTGTTATTGCTTGGTACGGCAGCGCGCAGGGCTTTTATTGGAAAGACAATTTCTGGCTGACCGAAGTATTGCATGTGGGCGTGCGCCGCTTCTGCGTGGCTGTGGCCTTGTATTGCGTCGTCGCCATTTGGTTGCCACTGGGCTGGTGGCGTCAAGCCAGCCAGCGCCAGCGCGTATGGCTGGCCTGCAATGTTTGGCTGTGCGCCATTGGCATAGCTGCCCTCAAGTCTGCATCGCTCACCAGCTGCCCGTGGGATTTAGCTGAGTTTGGAGCCAAAGGCTTATATGTGTGGCACTTTGCATCGCAACTGGGTATCGATGCCAGCCCGGGCGCAGGCATCAGCGCGGACGGTGGCCCAGGGCGGTGTTTCCCGTCAGGCCATGCCTCATCATTTTTTAGTTTTTTACCAGCGTTTTGGTTGATCACTATTTACAACGCGCGGCGTGCCAAGCGCTTGCTCGCCGTGTTCTGCATCGCTGGACTGGCACTGTCGTGGGTACAGGTAATGCGCGGGGCACACTACCCTAGCCATTTGCTGTGGACCATGTGGCTGTGCTGGGCAGCGGGCACCATTACGGCGCCGCTGCTGCGCACTACGCCTAGTACTACGGCTGTGCCGCAGCTTCCACCACTTCAGCCGCTGTCCTGAAAGCATCGACCGCTGCCGGAAAGCCGCAGTACACACTGGCGTGCATAAAAATCTCTTGCAACTCTTCTTTGGTCACGCCGTTGTTGAGCGCACCGCGCACATGAATTTTTAGCTCGTGCATTTTGCCCAATGCCACCAGCATGGACACGGTAACGATACTGCGGGTCTTTAGGTCAATACCATCGCGCTGCCAGGTGTTGCCCCACGCATTGCGAATCACCAGCTCTTGCAGCGGACGGGTAAAGTCAGTGGCTCGGTTCATCGCACCTTGCACATAGTCAGCGCCTAGCACCGCAGTGCGGGTGGCTAGGCCTTTGTCATAAATTTCTTGGCTTGTTAGCTCGGTCATGTTGTGTCCTGTGGGGTTTAAAGTTTCCAGCCCATAATCATCGCACCAAGACAGCCTGTTTTTTTGACCATC
>JAYTMT010000223.1:0-5144 GCA_043728315.1 Polaromonas sp.
CAGCTTCAAAATGTCGCGCTGGCGGCCAGTGAGCATGGCGCTGCCGCCGGGCTCTGGTGGGGCGGTGAGGTCGCTGTGGGCAAACAGGGCCATCGGGCGCGAGGCGGTGGCCGCGGCCCCATGGTGCGCATGCGGGCGTGGCTGTTCTAGCGCCAGGCGCAGACAGCTTAAAAACTCTTGCGATCCAGCGGCTTTATTGACCACAGCGAACACGCCAGTAGCGCTTAGCCGCTCCAGCAGGCTGGGGTCATCCAGGGCGGTGCACACCAGCACAGGGCTGCCAGCAGCGCGGCGGGTGATCTCTGCCACGCTGTCGGCCCCGCGCATACCGGGCATGCGCAGGTCCAGCACCACCGCGTCGTAGGCGCTGGCTTTGGCACGGGTGCTGATGGTGGCAATGACACTGGCATAGTCCTGCGCAAAATGGCAAACCGAGCCAGGCCACTCGGTCTGCACCATCAGGGCAATGCCCTCGCGCATCATGGCGTGGTCGTCAGCCACCAAAATTTCTTTCAAAGCCATAGCGTTCTCCCCTTGCATCTGATTGTTTGGCTATCGTTAAAAATGCCGAACAGGCGTTTTTATGAGTACTTATAAATTACAAATCGTGTCCGATACTAGACAGGGCCTGGCAGCTCAACAAGGTGAATTTAGTCACTTTTTCTGCAAAAAAATACACCCTGGCGTCAGTGCGTAGGCGTCAGCTGCAAGCTGGCCAAAGCATCCAGGAGAGCTTGCGGGTTGACGGGTTTAACCAGCAGCAGCAAGCCATTGTGTCTGGCAGCTTCTTTGGTGTCGTTGCCGGTCTCGCCGGTCATCAGCAAAGAAGGTATGTGCATGTGTTGCAAACGTATCGCCAAGTCCAGGCCCGAGACGATGCCTGGCAGCCGCACATCGCAAGCGGCCACGCAGCTTTGCGCGGCCAGTTTGATGGCATCGACTGCGTTGGCTGCGTGCACGGCAGGCAATTCCAAATCAGCCAGCAGTTGCATGATCGCCTGGGCCACCAATGCATCGTCCTCCACCACCAGAATGCTCTTGCCACTGGCGCGCACCGCCTTTCTCAGCGCGTCAGGCACGCTGAGTGCGGCTTGGGGTGCCAGATGCGCCATTTGGTTTTGCGCTGCCTTGCTGGTGTGGAGCATATCGATGGCAGGCCCTTGTGCTTTGGGCAGATGAACCGACAGACAACTGCCCGCGCCCGATGCCGAGCGCAGATGCATCTGCCCTTGCATCAGCACCGTAAAGCGCTGGGCAATGGCCAGGCCCAAACCCAAACCCTGGGTGCGGTCGCGCTCGGGGTTGTCGATCTGCACAAACTCCTCAAACACTTTGGTCTGCATGGCCAGTGCAATGCCTGGCCCGCTGTCACGCACCTGGATGCACCAATCAGCGCCTGCCGAGCGCACGGCTACCGCTATGCGGGCGTCTTCGGGTGAAAATTTAATCGCGTTGTCCAGCAAGTTAGACAGCACTCTTTTGAGCATGAGCATGTCGGCCAGCACATAGCGCTGGGGAGCCACCAAGGCCAGAATGCGGATGGACTTTTTTTCTGCAGCCGCGCTGTGCTGCACCACCAGGCCGGTAATCAAGGGTGCCAGCTCTACCGCGCTGAGCTCGGCTTGGATTTTTCCGGCGTCCATCTGGGTTAAATCCAGCACATGCGAGAGCAGGTCGTCCAGCGCGTGCCAAGACTGGTAAATACCTTGCACCGCTTTTTCGGTGCGCTGGTCTTTTGTGCCTGCCAGCAAAGGGGCGAGGTACAGGCCCATGGCGTGTACGGGTTGGCGCAGGTCATGGCTTACGGCGGCAAAAAATCGGGCTTTGGCCAAACCTACTGCGGCCACCACATCGGCGGCATCTTCAGCGCGTTTGCGCAGCGCTGCCTGCTCTATCAAAGCGGCCTGTTGCTGGCGGCCATAGACGGCGAGCAAGAACGTGATCATGAAGCCGCCAATACCCTGCAAGGTGTTGACCCACCCGCCCTCCCACAAAAAGCGCATAGCCATGGGCAATATAGCCAAGGCCGTACCCGCTGCGCCCAGCAAGTTGTCGCCCGTGTGCTGCAAAATGCACAGCGCGCCAATGCACACCAGGCAAACGTTGAGCACGCCCACCATGCCCGGGTTGTCTGGCACATACAAAAAATAAGCTGCCGAGCCTTGGCATGCCAGATTGATCCAGAACAACACCCGGCCTATCCACATGCGCTTGGCAACGGGCATGTCCATGCAGCGAAGCCTGGAGAAACCCCAGGTATGTAGCGCGCCTGAAATCGAGACCAACGCCAACCACGTCAGCGGCATCCACAATGGCAAAAACGGAAAGAACAAGCCCGCTACCAGTAGCTCCCCCGCCTTGCGCACTGCCAGCACGCTCCAGCTGGCGCCTATGTCTTTGGACACGCTGAGTGGGTCGGCGCGGGCAGCCGCAGTTGCAGGGCCAGCAGCGCCATGGTGCTGCGCCGAAGCGCTGGCTTCGTTAAAGGGGAGATTGCTCATCAAAACTTGCTGCCTGGGTGCGATTGGTCACTTTCAGTGCTTTGAAAATTTCGCTCATATAGTTTTTCACCGTGCCCTCGCTCAGGCCTAGCTCATGGGCAATGGCTTTATTGCTTTTGCCTTTGCGCAGCAAGTTGCGCACCGCCTCCAGGCGCGGCGACAATCCGTCTTGCAGCGGCGCAGGGGTATCGGGTGCATCCGTCACTTCGCCAATTTTGTCGCGGGCCATGGCCGACTGCATGGCTCTGAACATACAGGCTGAGCTGCCATTCTTGGGCACAAAGGCATACACCGTGGGCAGGGCCAGCGCTCTGCGCACCACGTCAGGCGATGAAAATGCCGACACCACCACCAAAGGCACATGGGAGTGAGCAGCAGCCAAGGCCTCCAGGGCGGCCCCGTGCTCCGCACCGGGCATGTGCAGGTCTACTACCCCCAAGGCTAAATCGGGGTTGGCAATCAGTTGGGCCCTGAGGCTGGCGTAGTCTTGCGCTTCCAGAAATTGTGGCGCATCACTGAATTGGTGCAACAAAAGCTTGAGCCCCTCGCGTACCAATTGATGGTCGTCTGCAATCAGTATCTTTACGCCCATCGCACGCTCCCTGTTGTCTTACAAAGATGCTCCATCGTAGTCTATCAGCGGACTATTTCAAACCTGGCGAGCCATAGCACTCCCAGCATAACGGCGCCAAAAATTACGTCCGGGTAAAAACACGGCCCGTACTTTTTGATATTTTTGTCTTGCTCAGCATAGGTAGCCCTACAAAATCCAGCAAGGTGAACTTAGTCACTACACGATGATGTAATATGTTGTATGGTCAGAATTAGTCAAAACCTCCACGAACCCCGCCCTGCCGCAGCCCTGCGCCAGGCTGCCACGGTGCTGCTTTTGCGCGATACCGCGCAAGGTATTGAAGTGCTCATGACGCGCCGCTCCATGACGGCCAGCTTTGCACCGGGGGCCTATGTGTTTCCGGGCGGGGGCATTGACGATTTGGATACAAAAAACGCCCTATCCCAAAAGAGTATTGCGGGACAAGCTACGCAATTAGTAGCGCGCCGCGCCACCCAAACCGATGTGCGCTGCACCCAAGCGCTGGCCGCCATACGCGAGAGCTTTGAAGAGCTGGGCATCTTGTTAGCCCGCACAAAAGACGGCGCTTGGTGCGGCCAAACCGAGGTGAACGCGCTGCACCGCAACGCGCCCTTTTATGGCCAAATGCAAGCCCACGGTTACACCTTAGCGGCAGATTCGGTGTTTTTACTAGCCCATTGGATCACCGACCGCGATCTACCGCGCCGTTTTGATGTGCCATTCTTGGTGGCCCGCATGCCCCAAGGGCAACACCCGGTGGCCGATGAGGCCGAGCAGTTTGCGCCCGAATGGATACGCCCGGCGGACGCGCTGGCACGCCACGCGGCGAATGACTTTTTCATCATTTTCCCCACCATCCGCACGCTGGAGCGCCTGCTCGCGTACAGCACGGTAGATGCGGTGCTGCAAGAGTGTGCCAGTGAGCAGCCGCTGTGGACCAGTTGCCCGCGTGCTGGCCTTTTAAACGGCAAAGAAGCGCGCTTTATGGAGCATGAGAGTGCGTTTGGCGAGCTGGCCATGGTATGCCCAGACGGGCAAATAGTGCACAACCTGGACTGGCAGCACCAGGTGCCCGTACCCCTGCTTGCGCATGTGATGCGCCTCACCGCCCCCAACCCCGGCATGATGACCGGGCCGGGCACCAATACCTACATCATCGGCACGGCAGACACGGGCTATGTGGTGGTAGACCCGGGGCCCAATGACAAAGGCCATATTCAGCGCATTTTGCAGGCCACACAAGGCGATATCAACGCCATTGTGTGCACGCATTCGCATGCCGACCATTCGCCCGCAGCGCAGCCCCTGCAAGCGGCGGTGGTAGAAGCCACCAACACCGTACCCGGTGATTTGATGGGCGAATTTGCGCGGCATATGTGCCCTATTTTGGGCATCCCCAGCGCGCCCACGGCGCGCGATTCTGCGTTTTTCGACCCCGATATGGCGCTAGAAAACAATGAGCTGCTGTCGCAGTACTTCAGGGTGCTGCGAGGCAAAAGTGCTTTAAAAATCACGCTTCGGGTTATCCACACGCCGGGCCATGCGGCTAACCACCTGTGCCTGGTGATGCAAGAAGACGGCTTGCTGATCAGCGGCGACCACATCTTGAACGGCAGCACCACGGTGATTGACCCGCCCGATGGCAACATGACAGCCTATCTGGAGTCACTGGACACGTTGGCAGATGCTTGCGACACCTACAAAATTGACTTCATCTTGCCCGCCCACGGCTACGTGCTGACGCACTGCGACGGCGCAGACCATACAGGTGGGGCCAAGCGGGTGATTACCCATTTAAAAGCCCATCGCCTAAAACGCGAAGCCAAAGTGCTGGCCGCCATGCGCGCCAAGCCAGGCGCAACGGTACAAGAGCTGGTGCCGCTGGCCTACGACGATGTGCCCGAGAAGCTGTGGCCAGTGGCTGCGCGCTCACTCACTGCCCACAAAGACCGGATTGAGGCACTGGGGTTGTTGCAGTAGTTGCGCCTGTGCAGGTCTGCGCAGGGCTCAACAGGAGCAGGCCGGGGGACAGCCGCGGAGCTGTGCAC
>JAYTMT010000224.1:0-5030 GCA_043728315.1 Polaromonas sp.
CAGAAATCGGTCGTATGCGAACGCCAAAACGCTGATCGGGCTATGCTCGTGCTGGGGTTTTAATACCGAAAATACGTCGTTTTTAGGCATCAATTGCTACATAAAATGTAGCAAACTATAACCATATGACTGCGATATTTGGCTATAAAAATACAAATAACATGGAAAAATTCTATAGCAAAACAACGACTGCTATTTGAGGAAATTACAAGAGCTAGCTAGTCATTGGTATCCAAACCAAGCATCCCAAGCGTGCAGTGGGCGGCCTGATTTTTCGCAGCAGTTTTCGCGATGTACACAAAGCAGCCCCGAGGCCAAGCGACTTTCCTGCGCAGTCCACAGACAGACCACCCCGCAGCCCAGAGCGAAATAGAGCGGAGTAAAAATCAGGCCGCCCACTGCACGCGCCACCAACAAGGTGGGCGTAACAAAACCCGTCGAAACCAAGCCCTCCACACAAACTGCGACAATACAAATATGCACAACCAAACCCTCAACGCCGACCCTGCCGAGCTGGCCAAATTCTCTGATTTGGCACACCGCTGGTGGGACAAAAACAGCGAATTTCGCCCGCTGCATGCCATTAATCCGCTGCGCCTCGACTGGATTGAAACGCAATTCCCAGTCAAAGGCAAAACCGTGCTCGACGTGGGCTGCGGCGGTGGAATATTGGCCGACAGCATGGCGCGGCGTGGCGCGCAGGTGCTGGGGATTGACTTGGCCACCAAGGCGCTCAAAGTGGCCAAGCTGCATGCGCTAGAGGCGCAAACCGAAGGCGTGGCTTACCGCGAGGTGAGCGCAGAGGCATTGGCGCTGGAAATACCGGGCAGTTTTGACGCAGTGATGTGCATGGAAATGCTCGAACACGTGCCCGACCCCAGCTCGGTGGTGCGCGCTTGCCACGCACTGGTCAAGCCCGGCGGCTGGGTGTTCTTCTCCACGATTAACCGCAACGCCAAAGCCTGGTTGTTTGCCATTGTGGGCGCAGAATATGTGCTGCGTATGCTGCCGCGCGGCACCCACGAATACGCCAAACTCATCACCCCCGCCGAGCTAGCGGCCTACACCCGAGCCGCAGGGCTTGACGTGCGCGCCACCAAGGGGCTGGAATACAACCCGCTAACGCAGCGCTATTGGCTTAGCGCAGACACCAGTGTGAACTACATGCTGGCCACGCAGCGGCCATTGGTGTAGAATTATAAAAATATATACAATAAAGTATATGCAAATAAGGGGCGCAACATGCTCGCCACGGCTAAAGTTTTTAATTCTGGCAACAGCCAAGCCATTCGCCTGCCCAAGGCGTTTCGCGTGGATGCGCGCGAGATGTGGATATCAAAAAGCGCTGTTACGGGGGAGATCACGCTCAAACCGATGCCCGTGCATGATGAAATGCAGGCATTTATTACCGAGCTCAAAGCGATGCCCAAGACGGATGAGTTTTTGATACCTCGCACGAATATACCGCGTGCAGACCCATTTGAGGGCTGGGTGGAATGACGCTGCGCTATCTTTTAGACACCAATATCGTCAGCTATTACATTCGTCGCCAATCGGCAGCGCTAGATGCGCGAATGGACGAAGGCTTGTCTAAGCGAACACTTGCTATATCGACGATTACTAGGGCCGAGCTCCGTTTTGGAATGGCCGCCATGTCGCACGATGACAAAAGACGCGGACTCATTGATCGCTTTATGGCGAGATTGCCCAATCTTCCTTGGACAGCCTTGGCTGCAGACCGCTATGGGGACATCCGATCTTGGCTCAAAATCCAAGGTACACCCATTGGCGAGCTCGACACCCAAATCGCCGCGCAGGCACTGGCTGAAAAGCTCATTTTGGTGACCCACAACAGCCGCCACTTTGACAAAGTGCCGCTTTTGACACTTGAAGATTGGATGGTTTGATGAACCGATTGGGCATTGCAACAGGCGTTTTAGCTAAGCCGCTGGCTATATTCTTCGACCTAGACGGCACGCTGATTGACAGCGCGCCCGATTTGGGAGCCGCTGCAGACAAAATGCGCACGGACCGCGGCCTGCCCAGCCTGCCGCTGGCGCATTACCGGCCCATGGCGGGGGCGGGGGCGCGGGGTATGCTTAAACTGGGTTTTGGCATGTCGCCCGAGCACCCAGATTTTTTGGCCATGCGCGAAGAGTTTTTTCGCAACTACGAGGCGGATTTAACGGGGCGTACCTATGCTTTTGACGGCGTGGACGCGATGCTGCGGGCTTTGGAGACGCGCGGCGTGGTGTGGGGCATTGTGACGAATAAATCGCAGCGTTTCACCATTCCGCTGGCCGCGCAAATGGCCGTACTCAAAGGTGCAGCTGCTGTGGTCAGTGGCGATACCACGGCTCATGCCAAGCCCCACCCCGCTCCTGTTTTGGAAGCTGCCCGCCAAGCTGGTATAAACCCCCAGCACTGCTGGTATGTGGGCGATGACAAACGCGACATCGACGCGGGGCGCGCAGCCGGCATGTTCACCGTGGCGGCCGCTTGGGGCTATTTGGGTGAGCACGACATCGACTCTTGGGGCGCTGATGTGGTGCACCACCGCGTGCAGGAGTTGCTGGGGCTGCTAGATACCTGCACAGCGGGCGCAGATGACCCAGCCTAGGTTTAAGCCCCTGCCTTGTATGCCAATGTTGCCAAGGCTACGTGCCTTGGCCTTTTTCTTCGCGTCGGGTTATGCCTGGGATGTACGTTCGGCCAACGCCTTGATCGCTTTTTTGAGCGCTGCATGCGTCTGGGGCGCAGCGCCTGTCGCTTGGGGGCAATCAATTAGCACTCATCATTTAGTAGCAAGCTATGACCATATGACGCTGACATCGGGCTCAAATTCTGTAAAAACCGATTGCAAACAAGATTTTGAAGGCCGCGCACCCACGCTAGTGTACGTATGGTCACCGCGCATGGTGTTGTCGGCTTTGCACGCGGATGTGGCGCAGCAGCAGGCGCTGGCGGCAGGCTTGGCTTTTATGCCGCTGCATGACACGCGGCTGGGCGCTGAGCCTGCTGGCCAAGTTGACCGTGTCAACCCAGCTTTGACCAAGCAATCCGCATCGTCAGAGCCATCAACCGAGCCAGCCCAGCCCACCGAGCCAGCCCAGCCCACCGAGCTAGCGCAGACCATACAGCGCCTGCGCCAAACCCAGCCCAGCGCCGCCGCCGCTTTGCAGCATACGATTGCCCTGTGCAGCGCCCAATTGCTGCAAAACCACGCCCAGCGCCACTTCCCCACGGCATTTGTGTGGAATGGCAGGGCCTTTGCCCAATACCCCATTGTGGGCGCTATGCCCGCAGCCTATTGGGCCCATAGCATTGCCCAGCGTTTGCAAGCCTCCACGGCAGCTGCAACAGCCAGCGCAGCGGCCCATCAACTGCACACAGCGCCTGCCGCCACGACCAAACAGGGCGTGCAGCCATGAAGCGCCTAGCCAGATCGGTCTGCACCATTGCTTTGCTTTTGATAGCGCAATATGACCATATGACGCTGACATTGGCACAAAATTCTATTAATATTAGCCAAAAATACGATCCTCAAGCTTGCATCGCACCTTGGCAGTTCATTCCCCTAGAAGCCAGCGCCGTGGGCACGCAAACCGACGCTTACGGCAAAAACCATGTGGCTCTGGGCAGCTACGAGCGCGTCAGCCCCGACGGGCGCTTCATACTGCGCAGCTTCTCGGGCGGTCGCTTGGGTGATGTGAGCCTGATTGAGCTGTCAGCCGATGGCAAAGTGGCCAAAACCTATGAAACGCCGCTCTCGAATGAGGCTTTTCCGGTGCAGGGCACGTGGCGTTATTTGGTGGATGTGAACGGCGAACACTATAGATTTAACAATATCCTGGTTCATCAAAAAAAGGCCAAGCCCCTGTTTAAAGCGGGCATGACAGGTTTTTATGCCGCTGCCTCCGAACTGCCATCTGGCACTGCTGGCCATATCCGCATCCGCTCGCTCAGCTGGCCCAACCCCTCGGGCAACGCCCAGACGCAAGGTGAGGGGGCGTTGGTATCGCGCACTATCGAGGTCAACACGGCCAAGCAACAAGTTAGCCACGACAGCGGCCAGCAACACCACTGCGCCAACCGCATCAAAGAAGACGGCCCCTTGTATGCCCTGCCCATGCTCAGCGTAGACGGCCAAGAGTTTGCCGCCCTGCCGCAAACGCCCATTGCAGGCCAGCCCACCATGCGCATTTTTGGCTTTGGCGCAGACGGCAAAGGCTGCGAGCCCCGCGCTACCTTTGCGTTTTCCAGTGGCAAAACGATTTTTGGATTTGCACCACAACCAGAGTCTGCTGGTTCACCGCAATTGCCTCTAACTTCCCCCAATACAAGCAAAAATACCCCTAATTCACAGCAAATAGGCGGTGATATGGCCTACGCGCTCGATGGCCAAGTGTGGTGGTACAGCCGCTTTTTAGACCAGCCTTTCAACCTTGCGCCGTTTTTAGAGCCTTTAAAGCCATCAGAACCACCAGCACTCTTAGCGCCATCAGGGCTCTCTGCGCCACCACAGCGAGCCCCCAGCCAAACGAAGCAGCCGCAAGCCAGCCAATCCCTGATCGCCAGCGCCTTCCCCGGCCTCACCCGAGATGGCCGCGTTATCTACGCTGCCAACTGGCAAACCTGCCCAGTGCCCAGCCCCAGCGCCCCCACCCCCGTGTGCACAGAGCGCCCAGGCTATGTGGTTGCCGACCCGTTTCAAAGCAATGCCTACCAAGGCTTTTTGCGCCAATACAAAGGCATAGCACGCAGGCAGTGCATCACGCAGGGCGATGTCATGGCGCAACGCAATGCCTTTACTTCATTGCACGGCCTTGAAAACGCCCGCACAGGCGTAAAATAGACACTCTAGGGGCTGTACTGGTTTCGACGAGGACTGGACGTCTTGTAGGGCATGTCGAGCTGAATGTGCTCGTTAAACAAATTCAAAAAAACTAACTGCAAACGACGAACGTTTCGCACTCGCAGCTTAATCGCTGAGAGGCTTGCAACATCTCTCCGGTGGGATGGGCAAAGGG
>JAYTMT010000225.1:0-3204 GCA_043728315.1 Polaromonas sp.
CGCAGCCGCATTAAGCCGGAGATCAAGGGTACGGGCGAGATTGTGTATGGTTTTACAGACCGCCAGGGGGCACGCCGTGAACTGTCTGCGGTGGATGCCTGCCCGATTCGCGGTTTTGGCAATGCGGGCGAACTTGAGGGCTTTGCGCCGCACCGCCTGCACGCCAACAGCATGGCGCTGACATTGGCCATCGAAAAATATGGCTCAGAATTTTTTGGTTCGGGTGGTCGGCCGAGTGGTTTTTTAAGCACCGAGGGCGAGTTTAAAGCGGAGCAGCGCGATGCCATTCGCGAAAACTTTAACAAGTACACAAAAGAAAGCTGGGCGAGCGGTAGCCTGCCAATCTTGGAGCGCAACCTCAAGTACACCGCCGTGATGCAGCCCAATAACGAGGCGCAATTTTTAGAAACACGCAAGCACCAAATTGCAGAGGTGGCCCGCATCTACCGTGTGCCGCCCCACATGCTGATGGAGATGGACCGCGCCACCGACAACAACAGCGAGCAAGCCGGTAAGGCGTTTTTAGACAAAACGCTACTGCCCTACCTCGTGCGAATCGAAGAGGGCCTTAACGCCAACTTGCTGACCGCGCAAGAGCGCAGCAAAGAGCAGCTGTATTTTAAATTTGACGTGCGCGGCCTGCTGCGCGGCGACAGCGCCCAGCGCTCCAAGTACTACCTGGACATGCGGATGGCGGGTGCAATGACGCAAAACGAGGTGCGCACCCTCGAAGACATGATAAAAATTGACGGCGCAGATGATTTGCATGTGCCTCTGAATATGGCGCCGAGCGACATGCTGCGCCTAATAGAAAAGGTGTGATTATGGACAGAGTTATCAGTCCGCTTGAAATCAAGAGCGCAGAAAAAGACGGCACTTTTGTAGGCTACGCCGCCGTGTTTGGCAACATCGATTTGGGTGATGATGTGATCGAGGTGGGTGCATTTAAGTCTGCAAAAACCACGCGCGATGGGATGATACGTATTGCCATCGACCACAACCTGAGCATGTTGGCCGGCAAAGCAAAATTTACCCAAGATGAAAAGGGCTTGCTGGTGGAGGGCCAGCTTAGCCTCGGTGTGAGCTACGTGCGCGACAAATATGCGTTGATGCAAGACGGTGTGCTCGATGGTTTGTCGGTAGGCTTTAACGTTTTGAAGGACGGCGCGCAGTATGTAGAGCGCATGGGCCGCCAAGTGCGCTCTATCACAGCGGCCGAGCTGTGGGAGTTTTCGCTGGTCCCATTTGGCATGAACCCCAAGGCGCTGATCGACAGTGTCAAGGCCTTTAATATTCGAGATTTTGAGGCGCAATTACGCGGCCTAGGATACAGCCAGACCGAGGCTAAAGCCCTTGCATCTGGTGGTTACAAAACCATAGCACACCGAGATGGCGTGCAGGACAGCGAGACGCTGGAAAAGCAAATTCAAAAACTTTCTCAATCTTTTAACTGGAATTAATATGCAAAACTTTCGCAAAAACTTTACTTTGATTTTTGTCGCCATCTTGTTATTCGCATCTGCGATGGCAATCGCAGGCGCACCTATTTTTCCAGCCGAGGCCTTCGTCGGTTTGGGTGCATTGCCACTGGCAATGTCTGGTGAAATGGATTTAAAGGAACAATTCGCAAAGCTGAACGAGGTAGCCAAGGCCGCCAAAGATGCCGTTGAAAATATAAAGGCGGCCCACAAAGAACTCGATGGCCGCGTGCAAAAGCTGCATGACGAGCTGGGGTCCGGAAAAGCCGATGCAGTCAGCAAGGCTGCTTTTCAGGAGGCTATTGCTCGAGTTGAAAAATCCGAAGCGGCTCTGGAAAAAGCCAATACTGAAATCACCGCCATGGTGCAAAAACAAGCCTTAGGCCTGGCTGGTAAAAGCGAAAGCAAGTCGCTGGGCCAAATGGCTGCAGAGTCTGCTGTGTGCAAGACCTACAAAGGCGGCTACGCCGAGCTGTGCAGCTACGCAGGCCCCTTGTTTGGCAAAGCCAATGTGACCAGTGCCAGCACCAGCGCAGGCGCATTGATCCAACCTCACCGCGTGCCCGGTATCTTGATGAGCCCGGATGTGCCTTTGACTGTGCGTGACTTGTTTACGGCGGTGTCTATCGGCAGCAATGCCGTTGAATGGGTTAAAGAAAAGCTCTTCACTAACGCGGCGGCTGTCCAAGCCGCAGAAGGCGCAAGCAAGGCAGAGAGCGCTCTGATATTTGAAAAAATGACCAGCGCGGTATCAACCATCGCGCATTGGATCCCCGCCTCTCGTCAGGTGCTGGCCGACGCGCCGCAACTGCAAGGCATTATTGACGGTAAGCTGCGCACTGGCCTCAAGCTCAAAGAGGATGCACAGCTGCTGTTTGGCGATGGCTTGGGTGGTAACCTGCTGGGCCTGGTGCCACAGGCCACAGCCTACAGCGCTGTGGGCATTCCGGCAGGCGCGACCAAGCTGGACACCCTTCGCTGGGCGTTTTTGCAAGTAGCAAAAGCCGAGTACCCCGCAGACTTTGCGGTGCTGAGCATGACTGACTGGGCTTTGATCCAGATGCAAAAAACCACCGATGGTGCGTACATCTTTGGCTCGCCAACGGACGGCGCTTCACCCCGCATTTGGGGTAAGCGCATCGTAGAGTCGCACGGCTTGACGACGACTAACTTTTTGGCGGGCTCCAGCCTGGCAGGCACTATCTACGACCGTGAGGATGTTACGGTGCGCGTGGCCGAGCAGCATGCCAACTTTTTTATTCAAAACATGTTGGCCATCCTATGTGAAGAGCGCTTGGGCTTTACCGTAGAGCGCCCGCAAGCCATCGTTGCGGGCGTGTTTGCCTAAGCAAACACAGTGTAAGCAGCCTGCTATTGAATAAATAGCAGGCTTTTTTTTGGAGTGAAAAGTGCAAATTTTGAAATCATTTATCGACAGCCAAGGCCGCAAGCAAGAGCTTGGCGGCCCCGTGCCAGACGACTACGACAAGCAGGCGCTGGAGCACTATGAGCGCTACGGCATGGTAGGCGAGCCCGCGCCAGATGATGGGCCTGATGCGGTGGCTAAAAAGCCCGCCAAGGCCAAGCAGCCCAAGCCAGACAACACGCAGGCCACCGGCCCGCAGGAAACAAAATCAGAGCTGCCAAGCAGCGCTGATGATGCAAGCCAAACAACGCCGACTGACGGCCCAACCAAGTAAGAGCCACCATGCCACGCTACGCACAC
>JAYTMT010000226.1:0-3542 GCA_043728315.1 Polaromonas sp.
ATTCTAGTGTGACGATGTATTTTTCCATCGCTTATTGTCACTTTAATGCTCATATTTAGCAACTATTTATGCGACAATTTATGTGTGATGAGACACTAGTGAGAGGGAGTTTCTGGGCGAGATGAAGACACTGCATACTTTTACTACATCCTCTGCACGTAGGTGTAATGCTGTACCAAACCAGCAAGCGCAGGGCGGTGGTGCTACTTCAGCGCAGCGGCATCAAGGAGGAGGCCTCGAGGCCGGGGGACAGCCGCGTAGCTGAATTAGTACCACCGCCCTGTGACCGTACAAAAACACGCACGGCTCAGTCAGCCGAATACGCAAGCACACTGCCCTAAACAAATAACCTATCCAGCGCAAACCACACAAAGCTACGTAAATAGTTTTGAAACGCCGATAAATTTCACAATAAGAAATGTACAGTCATAATTTGGAATTTCAAATAAATTATGCGATAATAGACTGTGCCCCCTAATTGGCGGGTATGCTTTTCCAAGACCCACACCACACTGCCTCATCAAGGAGACACCATGTCCGCAGTTTTGAACAACCTCTTTGGCTCTGCCGCCAACGATGCCGATGCACTAGAAACCCGCGAATGGATGGACGCGCTGACAGCCGTGATCGAATCCGAAGGCCCAGAGCGCGCCCACTTCTTGCTGGAGCAGCTGCTTGAGCATGCCCGCCAAAAAAGCATCGACATGCCTTTTTCGGCCAACACGGGCTATGTCAACACCATTGAGCCCAACCAAGAAGTGCGCTCACCGGGTAATCTAGAAATCGAAGAGCGCCTGCGCGCCTACATGCGCTGGAATGCCATGGCCATGGTGGTTAAAGCCAACCGCTTGAACCCTGCTGACGGTGGTGATTTGGGCGGGCATATTGGATCGTTTGCCTCGCTTGCTAGCCTTTTTGGAGCGGGCTTTAACCATTTTTGGCATGCTGAGAGCGAAAACCATGGTGGCGACTGCCTCTATATCCAAGGCCATGTGTCGCCCGGCGTGTATGCGCGGGCCTACCGTGAGGGGCGCTTGAGCGAAGAGCAGCTGCTTAATTTCCGCCAAGAGGTGGCCGGCAAGGGGCTCTCTAGCTACCCGCACCCCAAGCTCATGCCCGAGTTTTGGCAGTTCCCTACGGTGTCGATGGGGCTTGGCCCCTTGATGGCGATATACCAAGCGCGTTTTTTAAAGTATTTGCACGCACGCGGCATTGCCAACACTGAAAACCGCAAGGTTTGGGTGTTTTGTGGCGACGGCGAGATGGACGAGGTGGAGTCATTAGGTGCTATCGGTTTGGCAGCACGCGAGAAGCTGGACAATTTGGTGTTTGTCATCAACTGCAATTTGCAGCGCTTAGATGGCCCCGTGCGTGGCAACGGCAAAATTGTGCAGGAGCTTGAAGGCGAGTTTCGTGGCGCGGGCTGGAATGTGATCAAGCTGCTGTGGGGCTCGGGCTGGGATCCGCTCTTGGCGCGTGACAAAGACGGCATCTTGAAAAAAATCATGATGGACACGCTAGATGGCGACTACCAAGCCATGAAAGCCAACGACGGCGCCTATGTGCGCAAGCATTTCTTTGGCCAGCACCCCAAGGCGCTCGAGATGGTGGCGCATATGAGCGACGAAGAGATTTTTGACCTGCGCCGTGGTGGGCATGATTCCAAAAAAGTCTATGCCGCATTTGATGCCGCAGTGAAGCATAAAAACCAGCCCACTGTGCTCCTGATCAAAACCGTGAAAGGTTTTGGCATGGGCAAAATTGGAGAGGGCAAAAACAATGTCCACCAAACCAAGAAGCTTTCTGACGAGGACATCAAAGCCTTTCGTGACCGCTTCAATATTCCTATTCCCGACAGCCAGTTGGCCGACATTCCGTTTTACAAGCCCGCCGACGACACGCCCGAAATGCGCTACCTGCACGAGCGGCGCAAAGCGCTGGGCGGCTACCTGCCGCACCGCCGCGTGAAAGCGGATGAGAGCTTTACCGTGCCCGCGCTAGACACTTTCAAATCGGTGATTGACCCCACAGCCGAGGGCCGCGAGATCAGCACCACCCAAGCCTATGTGCGCTTTCTCACCCAGCTGCTGCGCGATCAAGCACTGGGCCCACGTGTGGTGCCCATTCTGGTGGACGAAGCCCGCACATTCGGCATGGAAGGTTTGTTCCGCCAAATCGGCATTTACAACCCCGATGGCCAGCAGTACACCCCGGTTGATAAAGACCAAGTGATGTACTACAAAGAAGATAAAAAAGGCCAAATTCTGCAAGAGGGCATCAACGAAGCGGGCGGCATGAGCAGCTGGATTGCTGCGGCTACTTCATATTCCACTAACAACCGCATCATGGTGCCGTTTTATGTGTATTACTCCATGTTTGGCTTCCAGCGTATTGGCGATTTGGCCTGGGCTGCGGGCGACATGCAGGCGCGCGGCTTCCTCTTGGGCGGCACTTCTGGCCGCACCACGCTCAACGGCGAAGGCCTGCAACACGAAGACGGCCACAGCCACATCATGGCGGGCACGATACCCAACTGCATCAGCTACGACCCGACCTTTGCGCACGAGGTGGGTGTGATCTTGCACCATGGCCTCAAACGCATGGTGGAAAAGCAAGACAACGTGTATTTTTACATCACCCTGCTCAACGAAAACTACCCCATGCCTGGTCTCAAAGCGGGCACTGAAGAGCAAATCATCAAAGGCATGTATTTGTGCCAAGAAGCCAAGGCAGGCCTGCCGCTGCAAGTGAATTTGCTGGGCTCAGGCACGATTTTGCGCGAGAGCATGGCGGCCAAAGAGCTGCTCGAAGCAGAATGGGGCGTGGCGGCTAATGTGTGGAGCTGCCCTAGCTTTAACGAGCTGACCCGCGAAGGCCAAGACTGCGAGCGCCACAACCTGCTGCACCCCACGGCCACGCCGCGCGTGAGCTACGTGGCCCAGCAGCTGGGTGCGCATTCAGGCCCTGTGGTGGCATCGACCGACTACATGAAGGCCTACGCCGAGCAAATTCGCCCCTTCATCCCCAAAAACCGCGCCTACAAAGTGCTGGGCACCGACGGCTATGGCCGCAGCGACTTTAGAAGCGAGCTGCGTAAACACTTTGAAATCAACCGCCATTTCATCGTGGTGGCAGCGCTCAAAGCATTGAGTGAGGACGGCGCAGTGCCCACCAGCAAAGTGGCCGAGGCGATTGCCAAATACGGCATCGATGCCGACAAGATTAACCCGCTCTACGCATAAAACCCAAGGAGACTGAACATGGCTTTAGTAGAAGTAAAAGTCCCTGATATTGGCGACTTTGACGAGGTAACCGTCATTGAAATGCTGGTGAAAGTGGGCGATACGGTGAAAGCAGAGCAATCCCTGATTACTGTGGAGTCTGACAAAGCGTCGATGGAAATCCCATGCTCCACAGCGGGCGTGGTGGCGCAAATCGTGGTGAAACTGGGTGACAAGGTCAAGCAGGGCTCGGTGGTGGTGATGCTGGAGGCGGCTGGAGCTGCGCAGGCTGCCTCCACCCCCGTTCGGGCTGAGCCTGTC
>JAYTMT010000227.1:0-2061 GCA_043728315.1 Polaromonas sp.
CGCCCTGACATGAGCCCGTGGAAGCAAAAGGGTGCCGATCATTTATTGGTAGGCAGCATCACCAAGCTGGCCGATGGGCGTTTTGATGTGCGTTACCGCCTGTGGGACACCGTGCGTGGGCAAGACTTAGGCTCGGCAAGCTATGCGGTGGCACAAGGTGATTTACGCTTAACAGCGCACCGCATTGCTGATTTTGTATATGAAAAACTTACGGGTGAAAAAGGCGTTTTCTCCACCCGCATCACCTACATCACCAAGACGGGCACACGCTACAACCTGTGGGTGGCAGATTCGGATGGCGAGGGATCGCAAAACGCTTTGGCCAGCCCCGAGCCGTTGATCTCGGCATCTTGGTCGCCCAACGGGGCGCAGTTGGCTTATGTGTCGTTTGAGTCACGCAAGCCGGTGGTGTATGTGCAAGACGTTGCATCAGGCCGCAAGCGCGCGGTGGCTAATTTTCGGGGCTCTAACAGCGCGCCTGCTTGGTCGCCTGATAGCAAAACCTTGGCGTTGACCTTAACTAAAGACGGCTCCTCCCAAATTTATGGGATGGACAGCGGTGGGGGTGATCCGCGAAGATTGAGCCAATCCAACAGCATTGATACTGAACCTGTGTATTCACCCGACGGAAAATCTATTTATTTTGTGAGCGATCGTGGCGGTTCGCCGCAAATTTATCGCATGCCTGCTACAGGAGAAGGAGCAGGCCGTGCAGAGCGCATAAGCTTCACGGGCAGTTACAACATTTCTCCTGCCATTAGCCCAGATGGCCGCAGCTTGGCCTACATTTCTCGTGTTAGTGGTGCTTTTAAGTTGTATGTGACTGAGTTGGGGGGAACTGGCGTGGCCATTACTGACTCTGTAGCTGATGAGCGCCCCAGTTTCGCACCCAATAGCAAATTGATTATGTATGCGACAAAGCAAGGCGGACGCGAAGCGCTGATGACCACCACATTGGATGGCAAGATCAAGGCGCGGCTAGGGGCGCAGGGTGGAGATATTCGTGAGCCTCATTGGGGCCCGTTCCATAAATAATTTTCATTGAATTGGAGAAATTGATGACTGTAAAAAATATTGCGCCTGAGTTGAGTGCGCAGAACACTAAGCTAGCGCGCTCAAATGGCGCGTCAATCTTATCTGTCGTGCGCCACTGCTTAGCGATAGGTGCTATTGCCTTGGTAGCTGCCTGCAGCTCAGGTACCAAACTTAATAATGTGACCGTAGAAGACAAGCAAGGCTCACGTGTGACTACCACTGTCGCGCCACCTGCGGCAGGCGCAAGCGAGGCGCAAGTAGCCCAGCGCGATGTTACGCCGGGCACGTTGGATGGAGCACAGGGCAATACCGCAGGTCCAGCCAATGCTGCCAAAGTGATTTACTTTGACTACGACAGCTACGCGATCAAAGCAGAATTCCAATCAGCGCTAGACACGCATGCAAAATTTCTGAACGCCAATAAAACCCGCAAAATAGCCATTGAGGGCCACACCGATGACCGTGGTGGACGTGAATACAACCTCGCACTGGGTCAAAAACGGTCTGAATCGGTGCGCCGTGCCCTAGGTCTGCTGGGTGTTGCTGAAGGCCAAATTGAAGCGGTGAGCTTTGGCAAAGAAAAACCTGCCAAGCCAGGCTCGGATGAAGCCAGCTATGCGCTGAACCGCCGCGCTGAAATAGCCTATCGCTGAGTGCAAAACTACAACACTCTCGATTGAAAAAGTGTGCAGTTATCAGGCTGCACTGCTAAACTTATTGTGTTTTCACTACCTAGATTTTTATATGCTGTCATTTAGCAAGCTACTTGCACCCTTTGTGGTGTGCGTTTTGGCCTTAAGTGCCCCGTTGTCCAGCTATGCTGGGCTTTTTGATGATGAAGAAGCGCGCAAAGCCATTCTTGATTTGCGCCAAAAGGTGGATGCCAATAAATTGTCTGCCGAGGGCACCATCCAAAAGCAAGCTGAGGAAATTAAAGGTCTTAACGAGGCCAATGCCACCCTGCGCAAGGGCATGCTTGACCTGCAGGGCCAGATCGAGGCACTGCGCAGCGAGCAGGCCAAAATG
>JAYTMT010000228.1:0-26235 GCA_043728315.1 Polaromonas sp.
CTGGCAAATGGCAAATTGGTGGCGCTGCTCAGGGTGTGGATGGCGATTTCACGGGTTTCTAGGGGGCTCATCCACAGCGCGGCCTGCGCCGCTGCGCCCACGGCCTCGCTCATGCGGGCGTAGCGGCTGTGCGCCAGCGTGAGCTGCAATGTGTAGCCGTTAAAGCCCACTGCCAAACGCGAAAAGCCCTGCGCGGCCAGCTCACGCACCAAGCGGCGCTGGTAATCAGGGTTGGCCGCCCAATCGGCCGCGCTGGGGCGCGCAGCCACGGTGCGGGTGCGCGAGCGCTCCTGCGTTTTGGGCATGCGCAGGCGGGTGTGGGCATCTAAATCCACAAAAGCTGCCACTTCAGTGGTGCCCGCTTTGCGCGCCACGCGCAGGCCCCAAATGCCGCTTTGGTACTGCGCGCCGTAGGCTATGGGCTGCTTGACTAAATCTATGCCCGTGAGGCTGGCAAACTTGTCTTCACGGTAGCGGTTGGCATCTTTTTCTAGCATCAGGCGCAGGCCGGGCACAGCGCCTACTTGCCATGCTGCGCCTGCAAACACGCCGCCAATGCGCCCGCTGCCAAAGCCCAGCGTGAGGTCGAGCGGGCCGATTTGCTTAGACGCTGCCAGCGCACGGCTAGTGAAAAGCCCTGTGCCAATGGGGTCGTTGATACTCAGCGCCACAGCAGGCAGGCGCTCGGTTTCATCCATTAGTTTGAAGCGCAGGCGCGAGGTTTTGTCTTTGTAGTCGCCATAATTGGCACTGAAAAGCGAGCCCGTGGGAAAGCCCGGCGCGCCTATGATGCGCGTCACGCCAAAGCCCGCTTGCAACCATGGCAGCACCGCAGCCTCGGTATTCACCGACGAATAGGGCTTGGCATAGCTAAATTCCCAGCGCCAGTTGCCATCGGCCTCTAAGCGGCCCGTGGGCATGGAAACGATGCTGGATACGCCATACTCAGGGCTCTGTGCCCACACAGATGCCCAAGCCGTGGCCACAGACAGCACCAACGCGGTATGCATGGCAGCCCTTAACCTCGCTGTCGCCTTCGATTCAGCGCGCGATTGAAACTGCCATGTTGCAACCGATTTGGTGTTCAATGCCGCACCCGCCCTCGTACGCAACGCCATGTTCAAACCCGACTTAAGCTGACTCTGGCAGCAGCATGCGCACGGCGCGCAGTTGCTCAATGCGCCTGCCCACAAGCAGCCGCACCTCAAAGCGCCAGCCCGCGCATTCGACCAGCTCGCCCTGCGCGGGCATACGGCCTGCCACAGCCATCAAAAGGCCTGCCACGGTGTTGTAGCGGCCTTTTTCCTCCAAAGGCAGCTCATCAATGCCTAGGCGCGCCTTGAGCTCGGCCACGGGCATCATGCCGTCCAGCGTCCACGAGCCGTCTTTGTGCTGCTGCGCCCATGCGTCCACGGCGGCGTGGGGCTTTAGTTCGCCAGTAATCGCCTCCAAAATGTCGCGCGGTGTGAGCAGCCCCTGCACTACGCCGTATTCGTCCACCACAAACACCATGCGCGCCGACTGCGCCCGAAACTGCTCAAGTAGCTCCTTGCCACTGAGCGTTTCGGGCAAAAACACGGCCGCTTGCATGATGCTTTCAATTTTTTCCTGCGAATCGCCAGCCGCCATCAGCGCCGACACGCTCACAATGCCAGCCACATCGTCTAGCCCACCACGGCACACCGGATACCACGAATGCAGCTTTGGTTTTGTGGTTTTTAAAGAATTTTTACCCGATGTCAGCGTCATATGGACGGAGTGTGCTATCGGAAGCGTAGCGTCAAGCCACTCAATGTCTGAGCGCGGTACCATGATGGAAATCAGCGCGCGCTCGTCTAGGTGAAACACATTGCGCACCATTTGGTGCTCATGCGCCTCAATAATGCCTGCGTCCACGCCCTCCTCTAGGCTAGCGGCAATCTCTTCCTCAGTCACCGCCTGCGTGCGCTTGGTGTCCACCCGCATCAGCATCAGCACCCCTTGCGTGCAGGCAGCCAGCAGCGCTACAAAAGGGCCAGCAGCCTTGGCCAGCCAGCGCATAGGCCGCGCCATGGCGCGTGCTACGGCCTCTGGATAAAGCTGGCCGATGCGCTTGGGCACCAGTTCGCCAAATATCAAGGTGAAAAATGTGATACACACCACTACAATAGTAGTAGCAGCAGGTGACGCTATGGTGCTGACTATGCCTATTTTTTCTAAAAATTGCGCGACGTCGGCTGAAAAAGCCGCCTCACCCACAATACCGTTGAGCATGCCAATCGAGGTGATGCCCACCTGCACGGTAGAGAGGAACTGCGTGGGCCGTGTCGACAAATCCAGCGCCGCCTTTGCCCCCTCGTCTCCGGCATCGGCCATGGCCATCAAACGCACCTTGCGGCTGGCGGCAAGCGCCATTTCGCTCATGGCAAATAGCGCATTGAGCATGGTGAGGATAAAAATCAAGATAAAGTCCATGGATGGCACTGTATCTCATTGGCGACCTCCAAGGCTGTAACGACGCGCTGTCGTCGCTGCTAAACACCCTTAATTTCTCCCCCAGCCGGGACACGATCTACCTTTTGGGCGATTTGGTTAACCGCGGGCCCGATTCGCTGGGCGTGCTGCGCACACTGAGCTCTTTTGGCGATGCCGCCCAATGCATCCTAGGCAACCACGACCTGCACTGTCTGGCCGTGGCCTACGGCGTGCGCAGCACCAGCCGCACCGACACACTTACCCAACTGCTAACCGCCCCTGACCGCGAGCCGCTCCTGCGCTGGCTGCGCCACCGTCCGCTGGCCATCCACTCACACGGCGTGCTGATGGTGCACGCGGGCGTACTGCCGCAGTGGAGCACTACAGATGTGATAGCGCACAATGACCATATCACACTGACATTGCGCTCAAAAAGCTTAAAAACTATGAAAACCTTCTTCTCTGGCGTGTTTGGCAACACCCCCGACCAATGGCAAGACGATTTGCAAGGCATAGACCGCCAGCGCGTCATAGTCAACGCCCTGACCCGCCTGCGTTTTTGCACAGATCAGGGCCAAATGGAATTGGCCACCAAAGAGGGCGCAGGCGCAGCACCACCGGGTTTTTGGCCATGGTTTGATGTGCCCGGCAGGGTCACGGCCGATACCACAGTAGCCTTTGGCCACTGGAGTACCCAAGGCTTGGTGCAGCGCCCCCACCTGATTGGCCTAGACACAGGCTGCGTATGGGGCGGCTGCCTGTCTGCCATGCGTTTTGACGGGGGAAGGCGGGAGTTGGTGCAGATTAGCTGCGAACCAGCAGCGCCACACTTGCCAAAGGAATAAAGCTTAATGTCAGCGTCATATGGTCGTAGCACGCTATTAATTCAGGACTGCATCCGCCTGCACTTCTCCTGCCTTAACTTCCACAACTTTAAACAAAGCAGCCACTTTTTTCTTCGATTTGATGTTGGCTGACACTTTAGACGTGCCCGTTTTAGCCACGGTTTCCCACGGCGCGGGGGCGGCGGCGGTGGAGGCTTCGTAGGGCTTGTCAAAGAAGGGGTCGCGCGAGGCGGGCGCGGGGCGGCTGGGGTAGCGGGGGCGCTCGCTGCGGGTGTCATGGCGCGTGTCACCGCGGCCATCGGACTGGCTAGCATCACTGCGAGAGCCGCCCCTGTAGTTATTACCTGAATTGCCGCGATCAGCCCCACGGTCGCCCATGCGGTCGCCACTCTCATGGTCTTCGCCCCAGACCCTGCGGCCTTGGTTGAAATGGCCACGTGGCGCTTCAGAGGCAAACTCCATGGCCTCGACTTCAATTTTCTTCTTAAGCAGCTTCTCTAAATCGCCCATCAGGCGCGCATCTGATGCGGCCACAAAGCTCACGGCCAAGCCCGATGCGCCCGCGCGGCCAGTGCGGCCAATGCGGTGCACGTAGTCTTCGGCGCTGAACGGGATGTCAAAATTAAACACCGCTGGCACGTCTTTGATGTCCAGCCCGCGGGCTGCCACGTCGGTGGCCACCAGCAGATCTACCTCGCCTTTTTTGAAGGATTCAAGGGCTTTTAAGCGCTCATCTTGGCTCTTGTCGCCATGCAGGGCGGTGGTTTTCAGGCCTTCGTTTTCAAGCGAGCGCGCCAAGCGGGCGCAGCCGAGCTTGCTATTGACAAAAACAAATGCTTGCGTGATGCCGCGTTCTTTGATGATTTGCCTAAGCGCACGGCGTTTGTCATCGGCCTGCACGCTGTAAAAATGCTGCTCCACCGTAGAAGCTGTCTCATTGGGCCGCGCGGTTTCAATCAGCACCGGATTTTGCAGATAGCTCTCGCAGAGGCGGCGAATTTCGGGGGAAAAGGTGGCTGAGAACAGCAAGGTGGTGCGCTGCTTGGGCAAAAAGCTCAAAATGCGCTGCAAGTCGGGCAAAAAGCCGATGTCTAGCATGCGGTCGGCTTCGTCGAGCACCACATATTCCACTTGGTTGAGCGCCACGTTTTTGGCCTCAATGTGGTCGAGCAAGCGCCCGGGCGTGGCCACCAAAATCTCTACGCCTTTTTTCAGCTCCAGCGTTTGCGGCTTCATGTCCATGCCGCCAAACACCACAGCGCTACGCAGCTGGGTGTATTTGCCATACACCTTGCTTTGCTGGGCCACTTGGTCGGCCAGCTCTCGGGTGGGCAGCAGCACCAGCGCACGCACGGGGTGGCGCGCGGGCGATGTGGAAGCACTCTCGTGCTTCATCATGCGCTGTAGCAGGGGAAGAATGAAGGCTGCTGTTTTGCCAGTACCCGTTTGCGCCGCGCCCATCACGTCGCGTCCGGCCAGCACCACAGGAATAGCCTGTGCCTGAATCGGACTCATGGTGGTGTAGCCCTTTTCGGCCACGGCGCGTAGGATCGGCTCAGCCAGACCCAAAGAAGAAAATTGATCGCTCATATAGCCCTCTATTGTCGCACTTTGGGGGCGGCTGCGGCTAAATGCACGCGGATTAGCTAGAGTGAATGGCTCTAAAAGCGCTTTTTATGAAAAACAGATGCGTTACACTGTCGCCATGCAAGCCGAACTCGCCATATTTGAAGCCCTGCAAAGCGCTAATGTCCCTGCGGACAAAGCGCGCGCCGCTGCGGGCTCGATTCTCCAAGAGATTGACCGTCGCTATGAAGTGCATTCTAAGCAACTGGCTACGCGTGGAGATGTTGAGGCGCTGCGTGCCGATATGTTCAAAGCCCTGAATGAACAAACCTGGAAACTGGCTGGTATCTTGGTAGCTGGCATGGGTATTTTGGTAGCCGCACTCAAGCTCACCAGTTAACCAGTTGATTCGCGCTAGAGCGAATCCGTCACTTTGCGTGCTTGCTCAAAAACCTGAGCCAACACAGCATTTAAACCTCACGAAAGTACCCATGGCCATCCAATGGTTTCCCGGCCACATGAGCCTGACCCGACAGGCGATCACCGACCGCATGAAAGAAATTGACGTGGTGATTGAGCTCTTGGACGCGCGCCTGCCGGGATCGAGCGCCAACCCGATGCTGGCGCAGCTCACCGCTGGCAAGCCCGCGCTGAAAATTCTCAACAAGCAAGACTTGGCCGACCCTGCGCGTACCGCCCTGTGGCTGGCGCATTACAACGCGCTGGGCGACACGAAAGCGATTCCTCTGTCGGCCACCGATGCCGCGCCGTCTAAAGCTTTGATTGCCGTCTGCCGCGCGCTCGCCCCCAAGCGCGGCGGGCTGGTCAAGCCGCTGCGGGTGCTGATTTGCGGCATTCCTAACGTGGGCAAATCCACCCTGCTCAACACGCTGGTGGGCAAGCGCGCGGCCAAAACGGGCGATGAAGCGGGCATCACCAAGCTGGAGCAACGCATTGCGCTAGAAGACGATTTTTACCTCTACGACACCCCCGGCATGCTGTGGCCACGTATCATTGTGGCCAAAAGCGGCTACAACTTGGCTGCCAGCGGGGCAATTGGTCGCAACGCTTTTGACGAAGAAGAAGTGGGGCTGGAGCTATTAGACTATTTGCTCAAAAGCTACCCAGAGCGCTTACTCGCGCGCTACAAGCTCGATAGCATAGATGGCATGACAGACGAACAGGTGCTGCACGCCATTGGTCTCAAACGCGGCGCGCTTTTGGGCAAAGGCCGCGTGAATACGCAAAAAGCGGCCGAGATGGTGATGATGGACTTTAGAAGCCAAGCCATGGGCCCCATCACCCTTGAAACGCCAGCTGAATTTGCCACATGGCTGGCCGCTGGGCAGGTGCTAGACGCTGAGCGGCAGGTCAAAAAAGACGCGATTGAGCTTGATCGCAAGATTCGTTTCAAACAGATTCCACGGCCTTCCAAGCGCAAAGTTGAATAGCGCATCGCCATGTGGCGCAGAGTATCTGTGCACAGCCATGCATTCCAATAATGCACAGCATTGATACGCAATAAGCATCAATGCCAGCCTAGCCCCCTTAGCAATCAAACGCATAATGAAACCATGACCACCACCACCGCCCCCAAGCTCTCCATGCAACAAGTCCTGATAGCAGGCGCACTGATTGTCACGCTGTCCATGGGCATTCGCCACGGTTTTGGGCTGTGGCTACAGCCGATTACGCAGGCCAATGGCTGGGTGCGGGCGGATTACGCGCTGGCGATTGCCATTCAAAACATTTCTTGGGGCATTTTCGGCATAGTTGCTGGCATGGTGGCTGACAAATTTGGCGCTTTCAAGGTCATCGTTGCGGGCACTGTGTGCTACGCGCTGGGCTTGATGGGCATGGCGCTGTCCACCAATACACTGGCCTTTGCACTCACCGCTGGCGTGCTGATTGGTGCGGCGCAGGCGGGCACTACCTATGCGGTGATTTACGGCGTGATTGGCCGCAATGTAGACCCAGCCAAGCGTTCATGGGCGATGGGTGTGGCGGCGGCGGCGGGCTCGTTTGGGCAGTTTTTGATGGTGCCTACCGAGGGCTTTTTAATCGCGCAATTTGGCTGGAAAGAGGCGCTTTTGATCCTCTCGGCCATGGTCATGCTGATCATTCCATTGTCTTTCTTTTTGCGCGAGGCCAGTTTTGGCACGGGCACACCCGTGGTGCGTGAGCAAAGCATTGTGCAGGCGCTGCGCGAAGCGTTCACCTACCGCAGTTTTCAGCTCTTGATGGCGGGCTATTTTGTGTGTGGATTCCATGTGGTGTTCATCGGCATTCACCTGCCCAGCTACCTCAAAGACAAAGGGCTTGATCCGCAGGTGGCCAGCTATTCGCTGGCGCTGGTGGGGCTTTTTAACGTGTTTGGCACCTATTTAGCAGGCAGTTTGGGGCAAAAATACCCCAAAACACGGATTTTGAGCAGCATTTACTTTGCCCGCGCCGTGGTGATTGCCGTGTTCATTGCCTTCCCCGTCACCCCCACATCGGTGTATATTTTTGCCTCAGTGATGGGTCTGCTGTGGCTGTCTACTGTGCCGCCCACCAATGCGGCGGTGGCCCAGGTGTTTGGCGTGGCGCATTTGTCTATGCTGGGTGGATTTGTATTTTTCAGCCACCAAATTGGCAGCTTTCTAGGGGTGTGGCTGGGCGGCCTGCTCTATGACAAAACTGGCAGTTATGACATCGTCTGGTTCATTTGCATAGCACTGGGTATATTTGCAGGGCTTATCAACCTTCCCATTAACGAATCGCCCATCAAGCGCACTGCGCTGCAGCCCACTTAACCCAGCTTCTGGCGTATAGTTGTGCATCTTGTGCATTTGAAACCATGTCCTACGCACCCTCCATTGGCGCTTCGGTTGCCAAAAAACTTTTTGCTTATAGCGCTGCCTTGCTGGCCTGCGCGGGTGTGTTCATGCTCTACACGCGGCCAGATTTCTTGCTGATCTTGGCAGACCAAGTGTGGGCATGTTTTTAGATTAATTTAAAGGTTTTTATCCCAATGTCACCGCCAAATAGTGAAAGCTTGCTATGAAAATAATAATTATCACCGGTGCATCTGACGGTATTGGCGCCGAAATAGCGCGCCAATTGGCCGCCTCTGGCGGCGCGCAAACCGGTCTCGTGCTGGCCGCACGCGACGAAGCCAAGCTGGCCCAAGTGGCCGCCCAGTGCGAAGCGCTGGGCGCTGCCACCCTGTGTGTAAAAACCGATGTGGGCGTGCAGGCGCAGTGCATCGCCATGGTGGACAAAGCAGTGGCAAAATTTGGCCGCGTTGACGCGCTGGTGAACAACGCAGGCATCTCTGCGCAGGCGCTTTTTGAAGATGTGAAAAGCGAAGACCTTGGCTGGTATGAAGACCTGATGCGGGTGAACCTGTGGGGCAGTGTGTGGTGTACGCACGCGGCTTTGCCGCAGCTCAAGACAGCCAAGGGCGCTATCGTAGCTGTAGCATCGCTGGCAGGCATAGTCGGCGTGCCCGGCCGTACAGCCTATAGCGCCAGCAAATTCGCCATGGCAGGGTTCTTTGAAGCCCTGCGCGCCGAGCTGCGCGGCGCGGGTGTGTCAGTCACCACCGCCTATCCCGGCGTGGTGTCTACCAATATCCGCTACCGAGGCCTGAACGCAGCCGGCGTGGCCGCAGGCAGCAGCGGCCTCAAAGAAGACGATGCCATGAGCGTAGAAGAATGCGCCAAACTGATCATCACAGGCATGCAGGCGCGTGAGCGCGAAGTGGTGATGAGCACCAAAGGCAAACTGGGGCGCTGGCTCAAGCTGGTAGCGCCAAGCATGGTGGAAAAAATGGCCTTAAATGCGCTCAAAGACAGCGTCAAACCCAAGGCTTGAATGCTATTGGAACCAAGATTTGAGGACTGGCAGCATGCACGGCACTGAAGATGTATCGCCATGGGTAGCGCGCTGGAGCCATCTGGTGCCCTTGGGCGGCACAGTGCTCGACGTGGCATGCGGCCATGGGCGGCACAGCAAATGGTTTTTCGAGAAGAATCATGCCATTGTCAGCGTCGATAGGTCATCTGATGCTATTGAAAGTTTAGCGGCTTGGTGCGCGCAAAAGTCACTGGAACAACGCACTGAAGCACTTCATGCGCCACACCACAAAGCGCCCGAGCTCTTGGTTGCCGACATTGAAAACGCCCCATGGCCATTCGAAGGCCGCCAATTTGACTGCATCGTCGTCACCAATTACCTCTGGCGCGCCCTGCTACCCACTATTGTGCAAAGCCTGGCACCCGGGGGCGTGCTGATTTACGAAACCTTTGCTACGGGCAATGAAACAGTAGGTAAGCCGTCACGGCCTGATTTTTTGCTGCAAACGGGGGAATTGTTGCGGGCCTGCGCGTCGCTGAGGGTGGTGGCATATGAAGATGGATTTTTAGACGCACCAGATCGCTTTGTACAACGCATTGTGGCGGTTCGCTCTTCGTCTGCGTTTGTTCGATTTCCACTTTAAATCAGGCCTCTGTTCTTTGTTGGGAGCTTCAATACCGCATTGCGCAGGTAAGCATACCCAAACGTGTTTTGTCGCTCTTAGTCGTGCACACGTTTTTTCCAAAGAATCGCGGCGGCTATTAGACTCACTGCTAGTGCAATATAAGCGAAGGTAAAAAATGCAAATTTGATGGCGGCAAAACTGGAATAAATGAGCGCCAAGTCAGAATTGAAGTCGATTGGATTCAACAGCATTAGATAAGAAACCAAGTTTTCAAGTGCATCCGCCAGCGGCGCAATTGTCGATAAAAGCGCAGCGATCAAGCTAAGCTTGTGCCATTGAGAGATTGCTGGAATTAGCTTTGCGACGAGTAGCAATGCAAAAAAATGCAGCAAAAGCACAGAAATAATAAAGACAAAATCAATATGCTGCGTTTGTATATATGCTGACAGCGTTCCTTTGGCTATCAGTGCTGCGTACCAAGTTTTTAATTTCAAATGATCAAACGACAATTGCGCTTCAAAATATGGAACAGGAAATTTAGAACTTGCATAGCTGGCATTTAACCATTGGCTTGCAGCCAGATTGAAAGCGAAAGCAAGTAGCACGACGGTACTTAGTTTTATTACGCTTTGCTTAGCGACGAAATTTGATAGATGATTGAGCATATGGGTCATGATTTTTGATGCAATTTTTTTGCATACGAAATCTTAACCAAGCCTCGTATTTAACAAATTTCAGTGGTGTAAATTTTTATTTCGTAGTGTAAAGTTGGCTTGTCTTTAATGCCATGCAAACTGCACAGTTCACATCCTTCGCGCAGACATATGGGGGACTCCACACGGCGGGTCATGTCGGCAATACCTTACGCATCAGAATCCACTCGCCTGGGCTGTCGGACCCTGGAAACGCGGTGAACGGGTGTCGTGCCCACTCATCAAAGCCACATCGCAGATAGAGTTTGTGCGCTCTGGGGTTGAAGCTACCAACCAATAGTGTGAGTTGCTCGGCTTTGGCAATGAGGCTCTGTGACACAGCCTCATTGATCAACGCCGTGCCGAATCCACGCCCTTGGTGTTCGGGGTAAAGCGCGGCCGCAGAGAGATAGCAAGTTCCTGTGGCAAGCGCTTTGAGCGCATTTAGCCCGCGCAAAATCTCTGGCACTGGTTGCGGCGGACCCGCCGACTCCTGCAAAATGCAAGTGTTGATTGCACCAACAACAGTTCCATCAAGCTGAGCAACGCGCCAATTGCTGAAATGTGAAAAGTGCTGTGTGTCGTTGCGAATAATTGATCTGCCCACCTCGAAAGCAGATTGACCAGCATTCGCAGCCAGTGCCCAAAGCTGAGATGTCAGACGCCGCGTTGCCATGTCTGCGAACAAAGCCAAATCTGCGCAATCGTCCTGTACTGCGGGTCGAAATTCAAGCTCAGACATAAACACTCCTAATTTTCATATTGAACACACCAAAACTACTAAATTCATCAAAACAAGCCCCATTGAGCATCACCCAAGCCCCCAGAGTTTCAGTAAAATAGCCAGATGAAACAAATCACCGGAAGCATCGTAGCGTTAGTTACGCCTTTTCACCCTGACGGCAGCGTGGACTACCCTGCTCTGCGCAAGCTCATAGACTGGCACATACAAGAGGGCACCGACTGCATTGGCGTGGTGGGCACCACGGGCGAATCGCCCACAGTGAGTGTAGAGGAGCATTGCGAGATTATTCGCGTGTCGGTGGAGCAGGCCAAAACGCACGGCGATAAGCGCGTGCCCATCATGGCTGGCTGCGGGGCCAATTCCACCAAAGAAGCCATCGAGCTGGCCAAATACGCGCGCGGCGTGGGGGCCGACTGCCAATTGCAGGTGGTGCCCTACTACAACAAACCCAGCCAAGAAGGCCAATTTCAGCATTTCAAAGCCATTGCCGAAGCCACGGGCGATTTGCCTATCGTGCTCTATAACGTGCCCGGCCGCTCAGTAGGCGATATGCAGCATGACACCGTGCTGCGCCTGTCGACCGTGCCCGGCATCGTGGGTATCAAAGAAGCCACTGGCAACATCGAACGCGCCCAATGGCTGATTCGCGACACCGCGCCCGAGTTTGCCGTGTATTCAGGCGACGACGGCACTGCAGTGGCTCTGATGCTGTGCGGCGGCCAAGGCAATGTGAGCGTGACCGCCAACATTGCCCCGCGCCTGATGCACCAGCTGTGTGTGGCGGCCATTGCCGGTGACCGCGCCGCCGCCATGAAAATTCAGCTGCAATTGCTGCCTGTGCACAAGCAATTGTTCATAGAGGCCAACCCGATTCCTGTGAAATGGGCCATGCAGCGCATGCAATTGTGTGGCGGCACTATGCGCCTGCCTATGACAGACATGGCACAATCGAATGAACCCCTCGTTGAGGCAGCGCTCAAAGCGTCTGGCCTGATTTAAAAAACCAACACCCTAGGATTTGCCTGTGGCTGCACCAATTTTTCGTATTCTTCCCTTGGGCGTTTTGGCGCTGGCCGTGCTGGCAAGTGGCTGCTCCACGCTGCAGGGCGACCGCATCGACTACAAAAGCTCAGGAAAGGGCGTTAGCTTAGAAATACCCCCCGATTTGACCCAACTCTCGCGCGAGAGCCGCTATGTGGTGCCCGGCGTGGCTGTTACTGCCAGTGGCTACTCTGCTGGGCAAACCAATGTATCGGTGCCCATTGCAGCCAATGCAGTGGGCGATGTGCGCATAGAGCGCGCGGGCTCGCAGCGCTGGCTGGTGGTAAATCGCCCCGCCGACAAGCTGTGGAGTCCCGTGCGGGATTTTTGGCAAGAAAATGGCTTTTTACTCACCATTGACCAGCAAAATCTGGGCATCATGGAAACCGATTGGGCTGAAAACCGTGCCAAACTGCCCCAAGACTTTGTCCGCAGCGCACTGGGCAAAGTGTTTGAGAATTTGTATTCCACAGGCGAGCGCGACAGGTTTCGCACGCGCCTTGAAATCAATGGCAACAGCACCGAAATTTATGTGAGCCACCGCGGCATGGTCGAGCAGCTCAAGGGTAACCAGTCAGACAAATCCAACGGCGACATTGGCACTGTTTGGGAGCTGCGCCCCCAAGATGCCGAGTTAGAAATCGAGTTTTTGCGCCGCCTGATGGTGCGCCTTGGCGTATCGCAAGAACAATCGAAAGCGGCCGTGACAGCTGGTGCCACCAAACCAATGGCACGCATTGCCGACGCGGGTGGCAAGCCTACCGTGCAACTGGACGAAGGCTTTGACCGCGCATGGCGCAGGGTGGGCTTGGCGCTGGACCGCACCGGCTTCACCGTGGAAGACCGCGACCGCGCGCAGGGTCTGTATTTTGTGCGCTACGTGGAACCCGCTGATAAAAAGGACCCCGGTTTTTTAGCCAAACTGTTCAGCAGCAAGCCAGACTCTGCCCCGCTTAAGTTCAGAATTGCCGTGAAAAGCACTGGTGAATCCACTACCGTGTCGGTGCTGGATGCTGCGGGCGCGCCCGAGGGCTCGACCAATGCGCAGCGGATTGTGAAAGTCATTGCGGACGATTTGAAATAAGTGCTGCGGGCAAGCTGGGCATTGCTTGACGGCCAGTCAGCATGACGCTGCGTTACCGCATGTACTTATGACGCTGCGTTACCGCAGCTTGGGCAGCGGCAGCAGCGGCAATGCCACAGTGGTGGAATGGCTGGCGCCTAGTGCCGTGGCCGATCAAACGCCGTCTCGCCTCTTGGTGGACTGCGGCTTTGGCATCAAGCACCTTGAGGCACGCCTCTTGCGCGCGGGGCTTAGCGGCACTGGCATCAGCGCAATTTTCATCACCCACGAGCATGGCGACCATATTGGCAGTGCTGTGCAGTTCAGTGAGCGCTACCAACTGCCCGTGTGGATGAGCGCAGGCACCTACGCTGGGGTGGGCAAGCCTGAGTTGGGCAATCGCCTGCACCTAGCCAGCGACGAGCAATCCTTTGCAATTGGCGCGCTGCGCGTGACCCCTTTTACCGTGCCGCACGACGCGCGCGAGCCGCTGCAATTGCGCGTAGAAGTGGCCAACACCAACACTGGCGAGAACTATATAAAAAACGCAGGCGTTTTGGGCATTTGCACCGACCTAGGCCATGCCACTGCCCATACCCTGCGCAACCTGAGCGCCTGCACCCATCTGCTGCTTGAATGCAACCACGACGCGGGCATGCTTGCAGCGAGCGCCTATCCGGCGTTTTTGCGCCAGCGCATCAGCGGCTGGGCGGGGCATTTGGACAATGTGGAATCAGAGCGCATTGCGACGGCCTTGGTGCAAAACGGCCAGTTGCGACACATCACCGCCGCCCACCTGAGCGAGCGCAACAACAGCCCTGCCATTGTGCGCAGCCACATGGCGCGCGCACTGGGATGCCCCACTGAGGACATCGGCATAGCATGCCCGCAGCTGGGCACACCATGGACAGAGGTCAGGCGCTAAGCGCCAAACCAGCAAGGCACAAAGCACAGAAATACAAACCCAAAATTTCTAGAGAAAGAATAATTTGGGATTTTTAGCGTTTTTGCGTTACTTAGGCGCTCACTTTGCCATGCCTACAAGCCAATAGCCGCAATGCCAGCGCGCGCAATTTGCGCGTCTTCGCTGGACTTGACTCCGCTGACGCCCACCGCGCCAATCACTTGGCCGTCTTTCACCACCGGCACGCCGCCTTCGAGCATGCCTTGCAGACCGGGCGCGCTTAAAAAGCTCACACGCCCGCCGTTGATGATGTCTTCATACACCTTGCTCTCACGGCGGCCCAAAGCAGCGGTGTTGGCCTTAGCGGGAGCAATTTGGGCAGAAATAGCGCCTACGCCATCTAAGCGGCGCAAACCCAGCAAATGCCCGCCATCATCGGCCACGGCTATGGTGACCGCCCAGTTGTTTTTATTGGCCTCAAGCTCGGCTGCGTCCAAAATGGCTTTCACGTCGGCGTTTTCTAGGGTGAATTTGGTTTTCATAAGATATAGTAAAAAGAAGTAAACATCTAAGACCGCTAAGCATACCCGCAACTGCTCGCCGCTGGCCATACAAGTGGCCTTGCCCGCTGTTAAAAGAGTCCATACAAAAAGTAGGAGTCTGCCCCTATGCCGCTTGGCGGTTTGGGACATTTAGCTCTAAAATCATATGCATTCAGACCGCGCTGTGCGGCCTGAAAGATTAAATAGGAGTTCATTTTATGAGCGACAACGTCCAAACCCTAGACTACGCCGGCGTAGCTTCTCCTCAAGAGCGCCACAAAGTTTTGCGCAACACTTACTGGCTATTGGCGCTGAGCCTCTTGCCCACCGTGCTTGGCGCATGGCTGGGTGTGGCTACTGGCATTACCAAATCGCTGACTGGCGGCTTTGGCCTCATCGTCTTTTTAGGCGGTGCATTTGGCTTCATATATGCCATTGAGAAAACCAAACACTCATCGGCAGGCGTGGCTGTGCTTTTGGGCTTCACCTTCTTCATGGGTTTGATGCTCTCGCGCATGATCGCCATGGTGCTGGGCTTTAAGAATGGCTCAAGCTTGGTCATGACCGCGTTCGGCGGCACGGCTGGCATCTTCTTTGTAATGGCTTCCTTGGCCACGGTCATCAAGCGCGACCTCTCGGGCATGAACAAATGGCTGTTTGCCGGTGCACTCGTGCTCATGGTGGGCGGCATCATCAACGTGTTTGTCGGCTCCAC
The DNA here is from genome assembly GCA_043728315.1 of Polaromonas sp. Lineage (GTDB taxonomy): Bacteria > Pseudomonadota > Gammaproteobacteria > Burkholderiales > Burkholderiaceae_C > JAAFIP01. Next base: position 15,033 of record JAYTMT010000228.1, read on the forward strand.
AGCCATGATGGCGGTTATCAGCACCATGTGCATTGCACTTTTCTCGGCTTACCTGCTGTATGACCTCAAGCAAATTCTTGACGGCGGCGAAACCAACTACATCAGCGCAACCTTGGCAGTCTACCTTGACCTGTTCAACATTTTCCAAAGCCTGCTGGCACTGCTTGGTATCTTTGGTGGTGAACGCGATTAAGCCTCTTCCTGCTTCATGAAAAAGCCCCTTGATTGGGGCTTTTTTTATGGGCGATTAATTGTTGGGCGATTAATTTCAGACCAAAAAAAGCTCCCGAAGGAGCTTTTTTATCGAGCAATTAAGAATTACTTCTTCACTGCAGCGTCAGCGGCTTTCTTGGCAGCATCGCCAGCAGCACCAACAGCGGCAGCAGCGCCAGCCTTGGCTGCGTCAGCAGCGCCAGCACCAGCAGCCATTGCGCCTTTAGCAGCGTCAGCGGCAGCACCGGCAGCGGCACCAGCGGCTGCGGTAGCAGCGCCAGTAGCAGCAGCGGCGGCACCTGTTGCGGCAGCAGCAGCGCCAGAAGCTGCGTCTTTAGCAGCCTCAACCACTGGAGCAGCTGCTGGAGCTGGTGCAGGTGCGGCAGCTGCTGGAGCTGGTGCAGGTGCTGGAGCTTCAGCTTTTTTGCCGCAAGCAGCAAGAGCGATAGCGGCAAACAGGGTAGCCAATACTAGGGATTTTTTCATGTTAGTTCCTTTGAGGATAAATAATAAAAATAAACAATTTCCGGAAATTGTCAAAACGCGAATTACGCCCTAAAGCGCACATCCACCGTGTTGACTGAACAAACGAGGACTCGAGCTCTCAAATTGCCCAGCCTTCGATTATAACCCGAACAAGGGTTTACACCGCTTTTGGGCGCTTAAGGCATGGGTATAGGTTTCAATTATGTTGTTTTTAGCTGCTGTCTGCGCACACGCAGCAGCTGGTAGGCGCAGCCCATTGCTACGATGGAAGTAGCAGCACATGACCAAAATACGCTGACAAGGCCGTATTTTTCGGTGAGCACGCCGCCAACTAAGCCACCCAACACACCGGGCAGGCCATAGCCAATCACGGTATACAGCGCCTGCCCACGGCCGCGCAAGCGTCCGGGGAAATCGTGCGAGATCAGGGCTATGCTGACGCTGTGCGATGCCGCGAACGTGACAGCGTGCATGGCTTGGGCAATCACCAGCAGCCACAGCACATCGGCAAATCCTGCTGTGATCAGCATGCGCAGCGCGCACACCGCTGCGCACACCAGCACCCAGCGGCTTAGCGAAAACCGAGGCAACCAGCGGCTTTGGGTGTAAAACCAAGCAATTTCCACCACCACTGACACGGCCCAGAGCACACCAATGGTGGTTTTGCTGTAGCCCAGCGCGTCCAGATAAAGCGAGAAAAATATGTACAAACCCATGTGCGAGAGCACATGAAAAAACGTGGCCGCAAAGAACCATTGCACGCTGCGCTGCTTCAAAATAGGCAGCACGCTTACCTTTTCTTCATTGGGCAGCACGGCTTCTTTTAAATCGGGCAGCCACCAAGTGCTGATGCACACTGCAAGCATAGTGGCGCTGCTCCATGCAGGAAAACGCGCCATGCCAAAGTGCTCAAAAAACGCGCCTGCGCTGAGCACCGTGGCCAAAAAACCCACTGAGCCCCACAGGCGCACCCGCCCGTAGCGCTTGCTGTCAAACGCGCCGCCGCCGCTGACCAAATGCGCCATAGCCGCCTCGCTCATGCTCATCATGGCACTGGTGTGGGTGAACATCACCAAGAGCACCACAAACAGCCATGTAGTGCCCCAGTTGAACCACAGCCCGATAGACGACACAAAGGCCACCGCCGCGCCATAGCGCAGGAGCTTGACGCGCTCACCCGTGTGGTCGCTCAGCCAGCCCCAGCCATAGGGCGCAAACAGGCGCGTGGCCGCCTGCACCGATACCAACATGCTGATGGTGAACAGGCTCAAGCCCGCGTCTTTGAGCCATAGAGGCAAGTAGGGGTTAAAAAAACCGATGTGGGCAAAATAACTGGCTGAGAGCGCCGCAAAGGGTGCAAGTTGGCGGGTGGAGCTCATGCGTAGATTTGCCGATTACGCATGCCTGCCAATGGTTTGTTGCTACTTTTTTTAATAAATATAGCCATCAAGTCTGAGCAGAGGCTGCGGGCGTGGCCCGTGCGGCCACGGGCTTGCTAGCCACCTGCACATCGCCGCACTGGGCGCGATGCGCCAGCGCATGCTCCATCACCACCAGTGCCAGCATCGCCTCGGCTATAGGTGTGGCGCGTATGCCCACGCAGGGGTCGTGGCGGCCTTTGGTGATCAGCTCTTGGGATTGGCCGTCGGTGTCAATCGTCTCGCGTGGCAGCAAGATGGAGCTGGTGGGTTTGACCACAATGCCCACCTCAAGGTCTTGCCCCGTGCTGATGCCGCCCAGCACACCGCCTGCATTGTTGGCGCGAAAACCATCGGGCGAAATACCGTCGCCGTGCATGCTGCCTCGGTGGCTCGCGCTGGCAAAGCCCGCGCCAATTTCCACGCCTTTTACAGCGTTAATACCCATCATGGCGTAGGCTATGTCGGCATCGAGTTTGTCAAAAAGCGGCTGGCCCAAGCCCACAGGCATGTGGGAGGCCGTGACGCGCAGGCGCGCGCCGCAAGAGTCGCCCGATTTGCGCAGGGCGTTCATGTAGTCTTCTAGGGCACTCACATCGGCCACGGGTGCAAAAAACGGGTTGTGCTGCACATGTTCCCAACTTTCAAAAGCTATGGGCATTTCGCCAATTTGCGTCATGCAGCCTCTGAAAATGATGCCGTAGCGTTCGCTCAGCCATTTTTTGGCCACTGCGCCCGCCGCCACCATGGGGGCGGTGAGCCGCGCCGATGAGCGGCCACCCCCGCGTGGGTCGCGGATGCCGTATTTATGCCAATAGGTGTAGTCGGCGTGGCCAGGGCGAAAGCTTTTGGATATCTCGCTGTAGTCTTTGCTGCGCTGGTCAGTGTTGTGAATCAAGAGGCAAATGGGGGTGCCCGTGGTTTTGCCTTCATACACGCCCGACATGATTTGCACAGCATCGGGTTCGTTGCGTTGGGTGACGAATTTGGAGGTGCCGGGGCGGCGTTTGTCAAGGTCGGGCTGTATATCGGCCTCCGAGAGCGCCATGCCCGGCGGACAGCCGTCAATCACGCAGCCAATGGCCGGGCCGTGGGATTCACCAAAATTGGTGACTGCGAAAAGGTGTCCTAGGGTGTTGCCGCTCATATGCTGGCTATTATCCCAGATGTACCCTTGGTTCTGCCGCGTCGGAGATCTCAACTGGGTTTGCACGCTCCAGTGCTCCCGAGCGCCGGTTTGGCTAATGCGCCGCTGCGATGCCCAATCCATCGCACGCATGCCAGCGCCGGGCGGCACGGTGGTCACATACGCTACAAAAACTGATGCCTCACTCGTCCTTCTCTTCGGGCCAATCGCGTATGTAGGCCTTGAGCATTTTGTTCTCAAAATTTTGACTGTCGACAACCGCTTTGGCCACGTCATAAAAGCTGATCACGCCCATGAGCAGGCGGTTGTCGACTACGGGCATGTAGCGGGCGTGGCGCTCTAGCATCATGCGGCGAACTTCGTCTAGCTCAGTGGCCAGTGTGCACGACAGGGGGCCGTTGTCCATGGCGCGGTAGACGGTGGTGGTCCCCACTGCGCCGCCGTTTTTGTTAATCGCGGCGATTACCTCACGAAAGGTGAGCATGCCCACCACTAGGCCGTGGGACATGACCACTAGCGAGCCGATGTCTTTGTCAGCCATGGTGGCCATGGCGTCGGCCAAGCTGCCCTCAGGGGTGGTGGTGTAGAGGGTGTTGCCCTTGGATTTTAAAATGTCGCTGACTTTCATGGGGCTTCTCCTGCTGGGTTTTTGCGATTGAATGTGCGCGCTTGATGTGAATATAGCCCAAAAATTTAGCCCAGAATATGGCACACAATAGAGCCCATCACCATAGGAGCTCCCATGCCCGGCTATTCTGACCCCGGATTTGACACCTTGGCCCTGCACGCAGGCGCATCGCCTGACCCTGCCACGGGCGCGCGTGCTGTGCCGATTCACTTGACCACATCGTTTGTGTTTGAATCGAGCGACCACGCTGCTGCGCTTTTTAACCTAGAACGGGCGGGGCATGTCTATAGCCGCATCAGCAACCCCACCAATGCGGTGCTGGAGCAGCGCGTGGCGGCGCTTGAGGGCGGGATTGGCGCGATAGCCACGGCCAGCGGGCAGGCGGCGCTGCACTTGGCAGTGGCCACGCTGATGGGCGCAGGCTCGCACATTGTGGCCTCTACTGCGCTGTATGGCGGCTCGCAAAACTTGCTGCACTACACCCTGCGCCGCTTCGGTATTGACACTACTTTTGTGAAGCCGCATGACATTGACGGCTGGCGCGCTGCCATTCGCCCAACTACCAAGCTGCTGTTTGGCGAAACAGTGGGCAACCCGGGCTTGGATGTGCTGGACATTCCCACGGTGGGCGCGATTGCGCACGAAGCGGGTGTGCCCCTGCTGATTGACAGCACGCTCACCTCGCCTTGGCTGATGAAGCCTTTTGAGCATGGGGCAGATATTGTCTACCACTCGGCTACTAAGTTTTTGAGTGGCCACGGCACGGTGGTGGGGGGCGTGGTGGTGGATGGGGGCTCGTTTGACTGGGAGAATCCACGCGCGGCGGACAAGTTCAGCGAGCTGACGCAGGCTTATGACGGTTTTCATAACATGGTGTTCTCTGAGGAGAGCACGGTGGGCGCATTCATGCTGCGGGCGCGGCGCGAGGGGCTGCGCGATTTTGGCGCATGCATGAGCCCGCATACGGCGTGGCTGATTTTGCAGGGCATTGAAACCCTGCCCCTGCGCATGGCCCAACATATGCGCAACACCACGCGGGTGGTGGATTTTTTGGCCGCGCACCCATTGGTTAGCCGCGTGGGCCACCCGATGCTGCCCAGCCACAGCAGCCACGCGCTGGCCGCCAAGCTGCTGCCGCGCGGGGCGGGCAGTGTGTTTAGTTTTGATATCAAGGGCTCGCGCACGCAGGGCAAGGCTTTTGTAGAAGCGCTCAAGGTGTTCAGCCATTTGGCCAATGTGGGCGATTGCCGCAGCTTGGTGATTCACCCCGCATCGACCACGCACTTTCGCATGACAGACGAGGCGCTAAGTGGCGCGGGCATTGCGCAGGGCACGATTCGGTTGTCGATTGGGCTAGAGGATGCGGACGATTTGATTGACGATTTGAAGCGGGCTTTGAAGGTAGCTGAGAAAACCGTTTAGTATTATTTTTGTAGCATGGTATGACCATATGACGGTGACATTGCCACTATTTATTGTAAATTTTCGCGATTTCTTTGTATTACGCATGCTTGGTTCGCTGTGGCTGGGTTCGCCTGCACGGGGATTGGGCTTTCGCGCACTCCCTCATGCTGGAGTACCAGAAATCGGTCGTACGCGAAAGCCCAATCCCCGTGCAGGCTACTCACGCGCTGAGGTGGTTTTTGAATACCGATACACAAGCTTGAGCAGAATCTTTTTCGCTAGCTTTGTCACTGGTCAGCCGACAATTCAGTCCCTTCGCGCTGCGTGTCTGCCGTATTTGACCCCAGTATTCCCCTTAGCCAGCGAGAGCGCAGGCGGCGCAGCGCGAGAGATGGACGGAGGATTTCGGGTACCCCCGTATGACGATGGCCAGCCCTCGCGCTGCGCCGCCGGAGCGATTTCCACCAAGCGCACAAAACTCTGAATAAAACCTAAGCCACAACACAAAACCAAGCAGAGAAAAAAATGTACACCCAAATCAACGGCAACCAAACCTACATCTACACAGGCGGCAAAGCATTCGATACCGCCAAACCAAGCATCGTCTTCATCCACGGCGTGCTCAACGACCACAGCGTGTGGATACTGCAAAGCCGCTACTTCGCCCACCACGGCTACAACGTTTTGGCCATTGACCTGCCCGGCCACTGCAAAAGCGCGGGGCCACCGCCTGCTAGCGTGGAAGAGGGAGCAGTCTTCATCATCGCCCTGCTCGATGCGCTAAGCATACCAAAAGTCGCCTTGGTAGGCCACAGCTTCGGCTCACTCATAGCCGCCCACGTGGCAGGCAGCGCACCAGAGCGTGTGTCGCACTTGGCGCTTTTAGGCACTGCATCGCCCATGCCCGTGTCGCCCGCTTTGCTTGACGCATCACTCCATGCGCCCGAGAAAGCCATTGCCATGGTCAACCAGTTTTCTCACTCTATGCTCGCGCCGCCGCCCTCCACGCTGGGCCCGGGCACATGGCTGCTGGGTGGCTCGCGGGCACTTATGCGGCGTGTGTTGACCAGCAATACGGCTGAGAACGTGTTTCATATCGGGTTTACCGCATGTCATACGTATAAATTGGCAGATGTCAGCGTCGCACAGTCATATTGCGCTATTTTAATAATAGTAGGCAGTGCCGACCAAATGACCACACCCAAGGCTGCGCAAAGCGTGATAGCCGCAGCCAAAGCGCGCCCTGTGCACGCCGCAACCACGGTGGTGCATGTGCCAGCAGGCCACGCCATGATGGGTGAAGCGCCCGATGCGGTGCTGTTTGCGCTGCGGGATTTTTTAGCGCCATGACCCCCGAACGCGCCAGCGAAATCGCCCGCAGCTTTGACCTGCGAGCCCTGCCTGTCGACTTTTTGGCCAACCCATACCCCGTGTATGACCTGCTACGCAACACCGAGCCTGTCAAGCGCATGCCAGACGGCAGTATTTTCCTCACGCGGCATGCTGATTTGGTGCGGGTATACAAAGACGCGCAAACTTTTAGCTCCGACAAAAAGGTCGAGTTCACTCCCAAATACGGAGCGCATTCTGCCCTGCTGGCACACCACACCACCAGTCTGGTTTTTAACGACCCACCCCTGCACAGCCGTGTACGCCGCGTCATCATGGGCGCGCTCACCCGCCGCGCTATTGACGAGCTAGAAGGCGGACTGTGCGCTTTGGTGGATGGCCTGCTAGACAACATAGCCGCGCAAGGCGGCGGCTGCTTGATCGAAGACTTTGCCAGCGCCATCCCCATCGAGGTGATTGGCAATTTGCTGGCCATACCGCAGGCCGACCGCGGCCCCCTTCGCGGCTGGTCATTGGCGATACTGGGCGCACTAGAGCCCGCCCTCAGCCCCGCGCAAGAGGCCGCTGGCAACCGCGCCGTGGCCGAGTTTTGCGATTACCTGCGCGGCCTCATTGCCCAGCGCCGCCAACACCCCGGCAACCCAGAGCACGACGTGCTCACGCGCCTGATACAAGGCGAGGCAGGCACTGCACAAAACGCTAGCGCAAGCGCCACCCCACACGCCGCCGTGCTCGCCCAGCCGCTGAGCGAACAAGAGCTATTGCACAACTGCATCTTCATCCTCAACGCAGGCCACGAAACCACCACCAACCTGATCGGCAACGCCTTGGTAGCCCTGCAAGAGCACCCATATAAGAAAGCACATTTACTACAATTATCAGAGCAGCATAAGACCATATCACAGCGACATTCAGAGTTTTTTTCTCAAATAGTCGATGAATTCCTAAGATTCGAATCATCCAACCAACTAGGCAACCGCCGCGCCACCAAAGCATTCGACATCAACGACCAAACCTTCCCCGCTGGCACGCTGATTACCCTGTGCATAGGCGCCACCAACCGCGACCCAGAAGTTTTCGATCAACCCAACGAACTCATCTGGACACGCGAGACCAACAAACACCTAGCCTTCGGCTACGGCATCCACCAATGCGCAGGCCTGTCCCTAGCCCGCCTAGAAGGCCGCATAGCCATCAGCCGCTTCTTAGCCCGATTCCCCCACTACCACTTAAGCGCCCCACCCACCCGAGGCGGCCGAGCAAGATTTCGCGGGTTTTTGGCAGCCCCGTTTGTGGTATGAATTTTGGCCACAAATAGGCGCGCACAGTCCATCTTTACCACCGCATGCAGACCATATCGAGGACATCCTCGATATGGTCTGTTTCGATACAAAACTACCTGCTAAAGTAAGCTAGATACGACATGAAAAAATCGCACAAACCCTCTTTAGAAAGCACGCCATGAACGGGAAACGCGCAGCCACGCAACACCATAAAACATTTGAAACCATTCGCCAATTAGATGCGGCTGGCACAGAGTTTTGGTTGTCGCGACAACTGGCAAAGGTATTGGACTATTCCGAATACCGCCATTTTTTACCTGTCATTGAACGCGCCAAAGAGGCTTGTGAAAACAGTGGGTATCGATCAACTGACCATTTCGAGGACTTCCTCGATATGGTCGAAATTGGCTCGGGTGCCCAGCGTCAAATCAATGATATCAAGCTCTCCCGCTACGCATGCTATCTGATTGTTCAAAACGGTGACCCATCCAAATCAGTCATTGCCAACGGTCAAACATACTTTGCGCTGCAAACTCGTCAACAAGAAATCCAGCAGCAAGCCCAATCAGGTCAAATCGATGAAGACACCCAGCGCTTATTTTTGCGTAGCGAACTAGCAAGGCATAACAAGGACTTGGCAGCAGTGGCGCAACAAGCTGGCGTTGACACGCCAATTGACTACGCTATTTTTCAAGACCACGGTTACAAAGGTTTGTATGGCGGGCTCGGTGCCAAAGATATACACGTGCGCAGATCGCTCAAGAAGAGTCAAAAAATCCTAGACCACATGGGTAGTACAGAGCTCGCAGCCAATTTATTCCGTGCAACCCAAACAGAAGAGAAACTCAAACGCGATGGCATTCAAGGCAAAACAGCCGCCAACCGCACGCACCTAGAAGTAGGGCGAAAAGTGCGCGCCACCATCAAAGAACTCGGTGGCACAATGCCAGAGAATTTGCCATCTCCCGACAAAAGTATTCAGCAAATTGAACGCGAAAAGTTGAAAATCACAAGAAAAAAATGAACGTCTATGCGCTAAGACTAGAGCAACCAAAAAAGCCGACTGGACAACTATGACGCGCAGACCGATAATTCAGAGCACACCACACAACAGCAGACAGCCATGAACACCGAGACCACACCTAGCGCATCACCCGCACAAGCCAGCACATTCGCCGAGTTTTACCCCTTCTACCTCAGCGAGCACAGCAACCGCACCTGCCGGCGTCTGCACTTTATTGGCTCAACGCTGGCGCTGAGCTGCGTGGCGCTGATGCTGGTTACTGGCAAGTTGCAATTTTTGCTGCTAGGCCTGCTGTGTGGCTATGGCTTTGCATGGGTAGGGCATTTTGGCTTTGAAAAGAATAAGCCTGCCAGTTTTAAGCGGCCTTTTTATAGCTTTATGGGCGACTGGGTGATGTACAAGGATATTTGGACGGGGAAGATTGCGTTTTAATTGTGCAAACCTATCGGTATACTTTTCATAGCACCATACGACCATTTAACGCTGACATTGCCGTATTTTTCTCAAAATTTGTCAATTGCGGGGCTTTTGCCAGCAGCAGGCGCTCGATGATGGGGGACATGGCCATTTGCTCGGGGGCGCACAGCAGCACTAAGCGGCCTGAGGTGTCGGCTATTTCGCCTGCGTAGTCTAGGGCCATGAGGGTTTCTAGCACTGGTTCTAGCTGCAAGGATTCGACTTGAAGGGCGGCGCTGATTTGGCCTAGGGTGAGGCCTTTGGCGGGCGTGCTGCGGGCGCCATGGAGCACTTGCAGGGTTTCCACACACAGCTGAAAAGCCCAGCCGGGTGTGCCGCCACGGCGCTGCACGCCTTGCAGCAGGCTGGGCAAATACGCGGTAATCACTGCGCCCAGCAGCACAATCACCCACGCAATGTAGATCCACAGCAGCAAAATGGGCGCGGTGGCAAATGTGCCATACACGGCCGAATAGGTGGGCACGGCGCTGATATACAGGGTCAGCAGTTTTTTGGCCAGCTGAATGCCCAACGCCGCAAACACGCCGCCCACCCATGCATGCGCCCAGCGCACCCGCGTGTGGGGCACATAATGGAACAGCGCTGCCATGCCTGCGGCCAGCAGGGCAAACTCCAGCATGTCGAGCAAAAAGCGCAGGCCGCCGGGCAGCACGCCCACCACACCCTTGGAATTGCGCAGCACATAGCTGGTAATGGTTAGGCTAATCGCCAGCAAAATGGGCCCCAGGGTAATAGCAGCCCAATAAACCAAGACACGCTGCGCAAACGGCCGCACCTGCTTGACGCGCCAAATGTTGTTGAGCGTGCGGTCAATGGTCAAAATCAAAGCCAGCGCAGTGACCAAGAGCACCGCCAAGCCCACGACCCCCAAGCGCGACGCTTTAGAGGCAAATTGCGTCAAATAACCCAGCAAATTGCGCGCAATGCTCTCGGGAATCAGGCTCTCCACCAGCCACTGCTGCAGCGTGCCCTGCATTTTGGCAAACATAGGAAAAGCAGTGAACACGGCCAACGCTACGGTCATAAACGGCACGAGTGCGATGGTGGTGGTAAACGTGAGGCTGCTGGCAGTAAGGCCAAGCCGATCCTCCCGAAACCGCTCGCGCAGCACTGCTGCCGTGTTACGCCAAGGAAAGGTTTGGAGGGCTTGCATAAAAGCCCTCAATCGGGTTTGCCAGTTCATGCCGTTATCATGCCAGCAATATGACAACTTCTACCGCCTCTTTTTTATCCGTTTCCTTTACCCGCGCTTTGGCTGTGGGCAGTGTGCTTGGCCTGATAGTGCTGGGCGTGGCTTGGGAGCTGTATCTGGCCCCCATCAAGCCGGGTGGCTCGCTGTTGGCACTAAAGGTTTTGCCGCTGTGTTTTCCGCTGGCGGGGCTGCTCAAAAACAGGATGTACACCTACCGCTGGGTGAGTCTGATGGTGTGGCTGTATTTCACCGAGGGCGTGGTGCGGGCGTATTCAGACCGTGCGCCGAGCAATTATTACGCGATGGTGGAGGTGTTTTTATGCTGCACGCTGTTTATTGCCTGCGCCATGCATGTAAGACTGCGTTTAAAGAAAAAAACCGATGATGTCATTGCCATATAGTCATAGTTTGCTATTAAATTAATACCATGTCTGAACTGCAAAGCCAACTTTTAGCTGCTCTGCGCAGCATTGTGGGTGATGCCCATGTGCTCACCTCCATTAACCTAGACCTCACAGCCTACGAGCAAGACTGGCGTGGCCGCGCACGCGGGCGGGCGCTGTGCGTGGTGCGGCCAGCCA
>JAYTMT010000229.1:0-4117 GCA_043728315.1 Polaromonas sp.
GGCGATGTCGGCAGCTAGCAGAGTTTGTGGGTGTTTAAGTTAGCGCTTATGCCCGCATGAGGGCGCGTCGGGATAGCCAAAACGCTGATCGGGCGCGCAAAACTGAGAAATAGCCAAAACGCTAACCGGGCGCGTTTGAAAAGCTAAAACACATCACATGCGCTCCAAAACCCAGAGATGCCGTACAAACTGTGCATTAATCCTGCGATGCGCACACAAACTGTCCGCGCAATCGCAATCGCAATCGCAATCGCAAGCGTGCAAATGTAAACCTGCAAACGCCAGACAAAAAAAAGCCAAGTCCGAAGACTTGGCTTTGAAGGGATCCTAGTACCCTAAAGGTATCGACAGGACCCGAGGAGACAATCTGTACAAATATGTGTGCTTAACGCCATTTGTGCCCTCGGGGACTACATGCTGTGTAGAGGCTTTACTCTAATCAGACGCAAAACTTGGTGAGAAGTTCAATCTTTTTGTCGAAATCTCTTGTGACCAGCCTAGCGAATTAACGCTTTTTGGATACGGCCTTGGCGGTGTTGACCATGTTGGCCGATGCTGCTGTGAAATTCGCTTCTGCGGTGTCTGTGGCTTGTTTGACGGCTTTTTGCACTTGGTCAAACGCACTGGTAGCGGCTGCTACTGCGTTTTTCATAGCTGCAACAGCAGTCTCAGAGCCAGCAGGTGCGTTTTTCACTGCGGTGTCCACGAATGCGGCGAATTTCTTTTGGCCTTCGGCGGTTTGCTCTTCAAAAGCTGTTTTGAACTCAGCGCCGGTGCTGGTGGCGATGTCGTACAGGTGGCGGCTGTAAGCGGCGGTTTTCTCAGCCATGGGCTGGAGCAGGCCGGCTTGCATGGCCATGAATTCTTGTGCGTCTTTCACGCCAAAAGCGGCTTGGGTGGACTGTGCTGCCTCAGACAGGGCGGCTTTGGATGCTGTGATGTTCAACTCAACCAGACGCTCCACGCCAGCAAAGGCTTTGGAAGTCAGGCCAAACAGGGTGTCGAACTGGGATTTTTGAGCGGCGATTACTTGGTCTACGGTGAACATGGTGGTTTCTCCAAAAAGGGTTAAAAAGGATTTGTCTCTGCTACCCGGTAATTTATGTTGCGGCGCAGCATAAATCGAATTATAGGGTTATCCCGCGCTTATGCAAGCTATTTATGTTGCGGTGCAGCATAAATACGCTGCTTTAGAGCGCAAATTCTAAAATTGGTGTTAGTGAGGGGTTTTTAACCACTGCGTCACAATACACGCTGTGCACGCCTACTACGCCGACCAATTTGTATTGCCCCTGCCCCAGGGCCACCGCTTTCCCATGGGCAAATACCGCGCCCTGCGCGATTGGCTGCAAGCCCAGCTGCTCCAAGTGCAACTGCAAACTGCACAGGCCGCTACCGATGGTGAACTGGCGCTGTGCCACAGCCCTGCTTATATACGAGCGATTCACAGCGGATCGATTGCGCCAGCGGCGATGCGCGAGATTGGCTTTCCGTGGAGCGTGGCCATGGCCGAGCGCGCGCGCCGCTCTGTGGGAGCTACTTTGTCTGCCAGCCGTGTGGCACTGGGTTTCGGTGCAACTGGGCCATGCAAGCCCCAAGGCATAGCAGCCAATTTGGCTGGTGGCACGCACCACAGTTACGCCGCCAAGGGCGGAGGATTTTGCGTGTTCAACGACATTGCAGTGGCTGCGCGCCTGATGCAGGCCGAGTGGGCGCGGCGCAGCAAGTTGCCGCTCAAAGTCGCCATCATTGATTTAGACGTGCACCAAGGCAATGGCACGGCCAGCATTTTTGCGCAAGACAGCAGCGTGTTCACCCTGTCGATGCATGGCGCCAAAAACTTTCCCTTTCGCAAAGAAGCCAGTGATTTAGATGTAGACCTGCCCGACGGCTGCCAAGACGACGAATACTTGGCTGCGCTAGAGCATGCGCTCGATGAGCTAGAGCGCCGCTTCGCTCCGCAGTTTGTGCTGTATCTTGCAGGCGCTGACCCGCACGAGGCCGACCGCTTGGGCCGCTTAAAGCTCAGCTACGATGGCCTAGAAGCGCGCGACCGCCGCGTAGCGCACTGGTGCTGGCAGCGCCGCATTCCCATGGCGTTCACCATGGCAGGCGGCTATGGCGCTGACATCAACACCACCCTAGAAGTGCAAAAAAACACCTTCCGTGTGGCACTGGAGTATTGGCGCAGGTGGCAAAATCCTACTTTATGAGCATTGCCCCACGCCCCGCCCCCCTGCCGCGCAGCCACTACCGCCAGTTTCAAAGCATCAGCACGCGCTGGGCCGACAACGACGTGTATGGGCATGTGAACAATGTCGTGTATTACAGCTGGTTTGACACGGCGGTCAATGGCTATTTGATGGCGCAGGGCGCGTTAGACATTCACCACGGCGCGGTGATTGGCTTGGTGGTGGAGACGCAATGCAATTATTTCTCGCCCATTGCCTTTCCACAGGCCGTCACTGCGGGCATTCGCGTGGCGCGCATTGGCGGCTCGTCTGTAAGCTATGCGGTGGGCTTGTTTGCCGATAATCAGGAGCTGAGCAGCGCGCATGGGCATTTTGTGCATGTGTATGTGGACAAAAGCACGCGCCGTCCGGTGCAGCTCTCAGCCCAATCTTCTGTGCCCGCTATCAGTCATTTGTTTAACACTCTGGAGACATTACGTTGACCGCTCTTCTTACTACCCCTCAGGTATCCACCCACATTACTGACCAAGCCAGCGTAGATGCGGCCATGCTCAGCCGCTTTAGCACCCGCGCTTTCACGGCACAACCCGTAGCGCGCGAGCTGCTAGAAGACTTGCTACAAACCGCAGGCCGTGCGCCCAGCGGTACCAACACCCAGCCATGGAAAGTGTATGTACTGCAAGGCGCTAGCAAAGACGCGCTGGTGGACAAAGTGGTGGCCGCGCACAATGCCATGATGGCCGACCCTAGCTTGGCCGCCCAGCACGCCGAAGAATACGACTATTACCCCGAAAAATGGGTCAGCCCCTACATTGACCGGCGCCGTGCCTGCGGCTTTGGCCTCTATGGCGTGCTGGGCATCACCAAAGGCGACAAAGCCGCCATGCATGCCCAGCACCAGCAAAACTACCGCTTTTTTGGCGCGCCTGTAGGCCTGATGTTCACCATCGACAAAGTGCTCGGCCGCGGCAGCCTGCTGGACTACGGCATGTTTTTACAAAACGTCATGCTAGGGGCCCGCGCCCGCGGCCTGCACACCTGCCCCCAAGCTGCGTGGAATGGCTTTAGCAAAATCATCCTGCCCCACATTGGCGCTGGAGACAACGAGATGCTGGTGTGCGGCATGTCGCTGGGTTATGGCGATGAGGCCGCTTTGGTCAATACTTTTGCAACTGAGCGGGTGGCTGCACAGGAGTTTACGCATTGGGTAGCGTGAAGTTCGGGCAACACATGGGAAAGCGAATTAAAACTGTATAAAATATCAGCATGAAGAACCCAGTCAAACCATCTTTGTTTGGAATTTCGCGCAGTAACCGTGATTTTTCTGACCCCTACTACTGGGGGAAGAACCAATTCAACTCGGCTTTTCCTGTGGCGCTTGCTTGCTACATGCGGTCTAAAAAAATCCCGCTTGTTTACATCAAGTACAAAAATGAAACCCAAACCCTCATTTCTGACATCGATGTTGCTGAGCTCTTTGGGTCAACGCTCCCTAGCGAGCAGTTGTATTTTGCATTTGAATCACGCTTTGACCCCTACAGGCGCTATGTAGTTGACGAGTTACCAGCGATTGATTTGGTGGTCGGAACAGGCGATCCCACCAAGCAAATCCGCCCGATTGAAATCAAACTCACAACGCTGCCAGACAATACAACCGAAGCTTTGGCCGAAAATTTGTACGGCGCTGAGTTGGTGATTCGCTCGGCCACCACGCGCTACATGGCTTTGTCGATGTCGCGCTCTGTGGACAAGCACCAAAAACGTGTCAAAGAGATTTTTGACCCTGTTTTCTCCAAAGTGCGATCATGGGAATCCAAAGTTGAAATGGTTCAATTGGTTGAGCCGGCCGTGCTAGCCCTAGAGGTTTTTCTGGCTGAGTTCAAAAAATTTCAAACGCCGCTTTTGATGCAACCCGTGTGGAAGAC
>JAYTMT010000230.1:0-10871 GCA_043728315.1 Polaromonas sp.
GCTTGGAAGGCTATTTGGCCGCACGTTTGGTTGCCGAGGGCATCGCCCGCGCCACAGCAAATGCCAACCGTGAGAGTTTCGTTCGAGGCTTAGAAGCCATTGGCAGCCAGTCTTGGGGGGGGGGGGGGATTTGCGGTGAACTTATCGGCCAGCAACCACGTGGCTTCTAACTTTGTGGACAAATCCATGCTAACGGCTGATGGCCGCGTGCGCACTTAAATTTCTGCGCATCGTATAGGCCACAGCACAGGACTGCTGGCCCAAAACCTAAGTTTAAATGGCTAAAATAATACCCAGAATGTGAAAAATGGCTGCCCTAGTGTATTGGCCTATTTTTTATAAAAAATAATGGCAATGTCAGCGTCAAATGGTCATAGCACGCTACTATTTTAATAGTGTTTAAACTGAAGGTTAGTATGAAATACAAATTTGTCAGCGGTAAATTCTTCCCTCGCATCGTTTTTCTAGGGCTTTCTTTGGCGCTTTTCTCGACCACCTCAGCACAAGCTGAACAGTTATTTCGCATTGGAACAGGCGCTGTTTCTGGCACTTACCACCCATTCGGTAAAGCACTTGCACTAGCGCTCAGTGAGCCCGGAGTACTTTCTGTCACGGCGCAAAGCAGCAACGGCTCTATTGCCAATGTGAGCGCCGTGGGCAGTGGCGACCTAGAATCGGGCTTTTCGCAGGCCGATGTGGCCACCTGGTACTACAGCGGTACTGGCATGGTGCGGGCCAGATCCAAACTAGAGAAGTTGCGCTTGATAGCCAACCTTTACCCCGAAAGCGTGCATGTAGTGGTGCGCCGCTCTCTTGGGGTGAGCAGCATCGCAGGGCTCAAAGGCAAGCACATTGGCATGGATGAGCCCGGCTCAGGAGTCTTGGTCAATGCGCGGCAAATTTTGGCTGCACATGGCCTCACCGAGCGCGACATCAAGCCTGCGTATATCAAGGGTGAACAAGCAGTGGCCAAAATGAAAGACGGCAGTTTGGATGCGTTTTTCTTTGTAGGCGGCGTGCCGTCGTCTGTAGTAGCCCAAGTGGCAGCTTCGGTAGATGTAGATTTGCTACCTATTACCGATGAAAAAATCACCGCCTTGCGCGCAACCAGCCCATTTTTTGCACCCCACATCATTGCTACAGATGCATACAAAGGCGTCAACGGCGTACAAACCTTGGCGGTTGGTGCGCAGTGGGTCACGTCAACCAATGCAGACGAAGCTCTGGTTTACAAATTAACCAAAAAACTCTTCTCCCCCGAGACACTCAAGCAGCTCGAACTGGCCCACAGCAATGGTAAGCTGGTGCAACTCAAAACGACCACCAACAGCTTGGGCATTCCATTGCACCCGGGCGCTGAGCGTTTTTACAAAGAAGCCGGCATAGTCAAGTAACGCGGTGGAGGGCTGTTTAAAAGCCACTTTCTCGTACAAAAATAGCGGTTGCGTATCGAAAACCCATCCATAGCTTGGAGTGTGCTTTGCCCTCAAAAGCCACTCGTCCACGGGTCCAGCGCATCTGCTCTGGTTTTCCTAGCACTTCAAAGCGCACGCGGTAGAGTGTTTCGCGGGGAATCAGTGTTTTGCCGTCACTCGTAGTTGGAATGCTGCCACCATGGTCGGTGGACAAGCCGGGATGCGGCAGGGACACAGCGCGCACAGAATCCACTTCGATAAGCTTAACAGCCAAGGGCTCTTGCAAGCCATTGGCAGCATAAAACTTGCCCGCAGTGCCTACAGAGAGGTATTGCACCAAAGACTCCTCCACCCACGCCTCTACCAGCCAAGAGGATTCGTCTACAAGCGTACCGATGGCATCCTGAGGCCGCAGCCAGCTGCCCACCACCAAGTTAGGGTCAATATCGGTCCAGCGTGCGGCAAAATCAGCTGTGAGGCGCATGCGCGCAAGCTCTTGACCGGCCGCTTTGTCTTCGGCCATATACTGCTCCACAGTCACGCCTAAGCGGCCAATATTTTCTCGCCCCTGCTCTACCCCCAAGTCAGCACTTACCAGCGCTGCACGGGTGGCGCGGGCATTGATCTTGGCGCGCTGGGCATCACTGCGCAGCTTGGGGTTGTCCAGAGTGACTAAAGCTGCATCTTTGGCCACCATGCCAGTTGCTTGAATTTGGGCTACGCGCCCAGCCAGCGGGCTGTATATGGTGCGGTGTTCTGCTTGCAAATGCGCTGGCGCATGGATGTCGTGCGACCACGGAAAAGCCACTAAGGCCACCAAAGCAAGCAGCATCAACAGCCAAAAGCTTGCCCTGCACGCCTGAATATCAGCCTTGCGCTGGCTCCAGACCTTGAACTCCGAATAAAACGGACGCAAAATAAACCAAATAATTTCCACAATAAATAAAAATATACCCAGCAGTTTAAAAAACATCAAATAGACTGCTACGGCAATGCCCAGAAAAATAAAAAATCGGTATATCCAAGTGGTCAAAGCAAAGGCCAACAAGGCACGGTGTTTGCCAGGCGCGAACAGCTCTGGCCACGCATCTTTAAAACCAAGGAATGTGCGGCGCACCCAAGTTTTAGCAATAGCGCCCGCGCGCTCATGCAGGTTTGGCATATTGATCGCGTCAGATAAAACATAGTAGCCATCAAACCGCATAAAAGGGCTGATATTAAGCGCCAATGTCATGAGCAGGCTGGTGCTTGCTAAATAGAAAAAAGCACTCCTCAGAGCACCAGGCGGCGCGAGCGCCCAGCCCAGCAAAGACAGCCCTGCCAGCACCATCTCTACTGCAATTCCTGCGCTGGCAATATGCAGGCGTTTGCGATTGTCTTGCAGACGCCAAGACTCGCCTGTGTCGGTGTACAACATAGGCCATAACACCAAAAACGCAAGCCCTGCATGCGCCACCCGCACGCCATAGTGTGTGGCTACCGCTGCATGGCCCAATTCATGCAAGGTCTTGGCAAGCGCCAGCGCCAAACCAAAACTGATCAGACCAGACAGAGTAAACGAGTCTACAAAAGTTTGGAAAAAAAGCTCAGACTGGCGTGCAGCAAAATACACGCCCATCATGCAGGCCACGGCCAATACCAAGACCACTAATGGCGAAGCCAGCACTGCAAGTGCAGGAGTGACGCGTTGCAAAAGCTTGTCGGGTCGAATCAGAGGCACGCGAAAGAACAAATAATTGTGCAGCCACCAATGCCAATTGGACATGGTAGGTTTACCCGGCGCTTTGCGCGCAGCCTGCAAGTCTTGTGCAGTTTCAAGCCGAATCAAATGCTGCCCGCGCAAAAAATGGGCAAAAGCAAATACATCTTCTAGGCTGGGACGCAGCGTGGTTTGCGCCATCAAGCCTGCAAGCACAGCTTGCGCATCGCTTTCCCAGCGAATCATCAACTCAAACTCCAACCAGCCAATACGGAAAAATTTGTTGCGCACTGGGTCTTGTATGACCCAAGCGGGCGAACCGTCAGGGTGCGGTGAAGATTCGAAAAGCGTCAAATCCTCTCGCATCGCTGGCAAAGACGGCAGGGGTTGCGCCGGTTTACCCGTGTTGGTTGCTATTTGCATTCCTATTGCGCTTTGCAATGCAGTCAGCGGGGCACTCGCAGCCATCGCCTGGGTACTTACAGGCAAAGCAGAGCCAGAAATAGTATCAGGCATGGCTTAATTGACACCCAGTTGTAACCACTGCCCACGATACACAGCTTGTGGGTAAAATATAGCAACCATGCTTGACAACGCCAACAACCCACTGATTTTTTCGGCAAGTAGTGCGGCCACAGATGCCATGCAAACAGCTGCGCAAAGACGCAAGCTGGTAATCGGTAGCGCAGCAAGTATGCTTGTTCCTGCATGGGTCAATGCCCAAACCCCCAAGCCCAAACCCAAAGCAACCAGACAAAAACCCATGAATGCCGCCCAAGAGGCGCAAGCGGCTAAAGAAGTTGCTGAATTCAATGCCTCGCAATTAGGCGAGTCTATGCACCCTGCCGTGGGCACATCACCGCGCCTGAAAACGCCTGTCACATTGTTGGATGGGCGCACATTCACTGAGAATGATAGCAAAGGCAAAATGCTCATGGTGTTTTACTGGGCCAGCTGGTGTCCCGTATGCAAGGTGGTTGCACCAAGACTGCATAATTTTTGGCAAAAGCACAGCGCCAAAGGCATTGAGGTGCTAGCCCTTTCAACTGACACTGAGGTACAACCTGCGTTTGCATATTTTCAGCGCACTGGTTACAAATACCCCACCAGCATGGCAGCCGCAGCCAAGCTAGATGAAAGCATGGCACCACGCAGCTTACCTACGCTAATGATTCGCAGCAAGCTAGGCGTGGTGATTGTGGTGGAAGAAGGTGACATCAACGACGAAGAGTTTGAAGAGTATTTAGTGCATCTGTAAATGCATTTGCATGGGCATCAGACACCCAGCCACTCACGAACAGCCGCCATAGGGCGGCGAAACAACCAGTAGCCCAACAGCACCGATGGACCATACAATTTTGCTGTTCCTTTAAGTCCAATCCGTGAAGACCATTCGTTTTGCGATGAAAGCTGCGCACGAATACGGTAGCTCGCAATATTGTCTGGCGACATCGTGGCTTGGTAACTCGCCTCAATTACCTCCCCATCCAATGGATCAAGAGGTGCAACATGCAAAAACAAGCGCAGCTGCGCTCCAGGTGCCATAGCAATAGCATCGCCTACTGGCACATGTACCAGCACTCCTAGCTTGTCAGGATTAGCCACCAACATGATCCGCTCCCCAGCTGCCACTGGCCGACCACGCCAATCATTGGGGTCACCAAAAATAGTCAATCCAGCCTTGGGCGCTGCTATGGACATGCGCTGCATCTGTTCGTCAATGAATGCCAGCTCGGCGCGCCGCTCCTCCACACGGCCTGACAAAGGAGCAATTTCGCCACGGCTTTGCAGGTTTTCAAAAGATTTTTGTGTGGTCGCCAACAACTCGGCTTGCGCAGAGCCTACCGATTTAATCAAAACTTCACGCCGATTGCGCAGCGTGGTGTCGTCCAAAGATACCAACACTTGTTTGGACTGCACGCTTTGGTTGGGTCGCACCAGTATTTCTTTGATCACGCCATCTACTGGCGAAGCAACCACAATGGACTCCAGAGAGATAATTTCGGCAGGAGCCAATACCGACTGGCGTATGGGCACAAACATGGCGGTACAGGCAAATACCAAGCCTATGAAGCCCAAGCTTTTAAATGAAAAAATCTTACGCGACGCACGTGGGCTTTGCATTTCCCAGCAATAGCTCCAAGTCTGTGACAAACGCCACAACGCAGCGGCACGGGTTTGCGTGACTGGCTCGTCGTAGAGAAAAAATGCAAGTCCGTTGAGCTTTTTAGCATTGTCATAAAACCGCAAATATGCCACATGCTCTGGCCACCATTGTTGCCAGTCTTTTTGCAACACTTCGGGCAATTGCGAAGGGGTAAAGGGCTGAGGCACGCTGGTATCTAGTGGCTCATCCGCTTTGACAAGTTTGCTGTTTGCCTTTTCAAGGGCTTGCACTTTTTGCGCTACTCTGCGCATCCAGTTTTGATAAGGCGTAGTTTCACCGGCATCGACCAAACCAGACACCGCCACCGCACCCCATCGCCCAGCGCCCTTGTACATCACAATGGCTTGCCTGTAGCTAAGCGCCTTCCAAGCATCGTTTGCAATTGAAAAAGACAGCTGTGCAACGCCTCTGGCCTGTCTGGCCACACGTTCCACGTCGGCTAAATCAACACCTACGACTTCCATAGTGCTATTTGAAATTACCAAAACGAGCAGTACCACTCATACCCGACAGCAATCCAGCCGAGCCACCCGAAAATTTTGCTTCGATTTCGATAGTTTGCGCAACAGCATCCACTTTCGAGTTGATAGCAGACACAGCAGCAGCGTAAGATTTGCCAGTTTCATCGATATTCACGGCAAACTTAGTGCCTACACGAATCGTGCGCAGCCATTTTGAAGGCACATTCAAACGCATCCGCGGCGTTGAATCACTGATGATTTCAAAAAGAGGCTGGCCCGCATTCACACCTTGGTGGGGTTTGACATGTAATTTTGATATGCGGCCTGCAAAAGGTGCAGTGATCGAGCAATTGGCGATTTGCGCCTTGTTCATCTCGATTTGGCCATCGGCTTTACTCACCGCTGCTGCTGCCAACAATACTTCTAGCTCTCCCGCCGCTTCAAGCCCCTTAAGCCGCAGTTTAGAGTCATAGGTTTCACGGGCAGACTGCAGCTCTGCCAATGACATTTTCAGGCGTGCTTGGTTTTCTGTGCAGTCCATACCTACCACCAATTGGTCTGCGGTGACGCGGCTACCTAAGGAAGCATTCAGCGTTGTGATACGCCCTACCACCTGCGCCAACGCTACAGACTCAAGCTCAGGAGTGAGCAGCACGCGCACAATAGGTTCTTCTAGAGCGGGAACAGGAATAACTCCAGCAGGCGCTGCTGGTGCAAGTGGGAGGGCAAGTGAGGGTGCAGAAGTCTGAGCAGGTGCAATGACCATGGGAGCTGGAGCCGGCTTGACCGCTTGCTGAGCGACAGCACAAGTGCTGGCAAGGAAAAAACTTGCTAACAGCGGGCCAAGTGAAGGGCAAACGCGGCGTATGCGCGATTGAAAAAAATAGAACATTGGGCTTGTAGAGGTGGTTGAATGCATGCAGTGATAGTACACCTAAGCACAAAGCACCACAGGCCTAAGCTTGTGGTGCTTTATGGGTAGGATAATTTGAGAGAAAAGCGCTTACAAAGCAACTGGCTTGAACGCAGCATGCAAAGCACGCACTTCAGCATCTACCGTGGATTCAATGGCGGCACGCACTACAGCAGATGTGCGCTCGCCCACAGGCATTTCTTGCAAGCGCTCATGCACAACCTGCCCAATTGGGTTGACCAAGCGCATATTCACACTGCCTGTGCCATTGCCTTGCGATCCAGTTTGCGCCCAAGCCAACTCTAAGGTCCAAGCAGATGTGCCGTCAACCTTACCGACAATACCGTTACGTCCTAATGCGCGGGCAGCCGCGGCATTCATCTCACCAGACTGAACACCAGTGCTGACCAGCTTAACCTCTGGGGCAGCATCGGCACGAGGCGATGCTGATTGGAAGGTCACTTTTTGCCAATCGACCATGGTGTTTTTAATGGCTTGCGAAATGCCAGCAAGCGTGCTGTTTTCAAGCGTATTGGGCAAAACATCTAAGCCCACTGAGTTGTACACACGGCCCCAAGCCGCCTGCGCACCAGAGTAAGCAGTGTGGCGCTGGTACTCAGTCAAAAGCGCTCGCGCTTCAGTGCGAATCACCTCTAGCTCACCTTCTGCATTGACTTTGGCTGCAGAGCGGGTGTAGGCCAGCAAGCGCTCATCGACTTTGGCTGATTGCTCTGCCATGTCGAATTCAATCTTAGACAGGCCATAGCGCTGAATACCTACGCGCACTTGGGTAAGCACAGCCATTCCTTGCGCTATGCGGCGCATGTCATCTACAGTGGCTTGGTCTCCGATGGCGCGTTTGAGCGCAGGATACTGCGGCAATTTCAGCAAATTCCAAGACAAATTCACACCTGAATCAATCCAGCTTTTGTTGTACAAATACTGGTTGCTGTCACGCTGGAAGTTCAAAGAGGCCGATAAATTGGGAAACAACGCCAACTGGGCAATACGCAAATCAGTAAGGGTGACACGCTTGCGATATGCCTCCTCGTTCAACTCAGGGCGAAGCTCTAGCGCAATACGCTCAAGCTCTGCCACATTGGTAGGAATGCCAGGCAAAACCTCATTGGAAGTATCAGCCAAGGTAAAGTTAGTGCCGGGAGCAAGCGACATCAATGACATTAACTCAGCACGGGCTAACTCCAAGTCTTGGCGCCGCTGCTGCAGTTGCGATACTGCATCGATCAACGCACGCTGGTAGGCCAAGACAGTGGGAGGCGGTAGTAGCTTTTGGTCTTCAATTTGGCGTGAACGTGCTAGAGCGGATTCTGCGCGCACAAGCAAAGCATCTACACGCGGGAGCATGCGCTGCGCGCCCAATGCACGCCAATACGAATTACGCACATCTTGAAGCACGTTTTGCACTACTTTACGGCGGCGCTCATCTGCCATTAGCACATTATCTGCACGCTGCTGGGCACGGTAATAAGAGATACCGAAATCCAAAATACTCCAGCTCAATTCTGCATTAGCAGTGGCATGGCTGCGCTCGTTAGAAGAAGAAGGCGATAAAGTTTGCACACCGTTGACAATGCCAAAAGATGTTCCGCCAGAATCGTTGTTGCGTCGCGACCAACCTGCGCCTACCAGAAGCTTGGGCAACATGTCGTATTGGGAAACATCCAAAAGATCAGAGGCCAGTGCGTTTTCAGCGAGTTTCAGCCGGTAGTCTAAGTTGTAGCGCAGTGCGCGAGCTGCCGCGTCTTCAAATGTGAGTGCCTTGGTAATTGGTTCTTGCTCTTCGTGCATTTTCACGCGGTCGGTTACGGCGCGTTCTTTGACCTCGGTGGGCGTGAAAGCCACTGGCTTAACAGTGCCGCATCCAGCCAATGCCAGCGCGATAGCAAGCGGCGCGAGCTTGAGGCTGTAGCGACCAGTGAGAGATAGAGTAACTGACATCAATGATTCTCCTTATTGAAATAACATTAAAACTAAAATTTGTTAGCAACGTGCGCGAGCACGAGCCAATTTGAGCTGCTCAGAAAAACGCTTAGCAGCTGGAGATCCAGGAGCAAAACGCGGTGGTTTAGGTGCTTCTCCGGGTGCCCGAGGCTTGGCAACTACACGGGGAGGTTTTGCACATTCTGGATCAATCGCAGGCTTGGGTGGTGGCGGCGCTTCGGCCACCACGAATGGAGGTGGTGGCGGGGGCGGCGGCGGCGCTTGGCGTACCTGCAAGTCAGGAAGTGCTGCAGCAAAAGGATCGATGCCGGGCACACCATTTGGCGCAAGCCAATTGGGCTGTAAGCCACTGTTACCCAAGCCTTGCGCAAATTGCTGGTCTAGCGCCTCGCTTGCTAGCGCAGCCTCGGTTTGAACGCCTTGCAAGGTTGTCCCCACAAAGGTGGCTGGAGTAGGTGCAGACGCACTCAGTGCTGACAGCGTAGTGCCCGTAGCAACTGCAGCTATTGGCACTACGGGTGATGCCACGGTTGCAGGCTCAACCCTTACGCCAACTTCCATCGGGCTGCCGATATTCGAGAAACGGCTGCGACCAATTTTGTTGACGAGTTGCGACTCTGCCGCCTCTAATTTTGACAAGTCCAAAATAGTGCCTGAAGGTGGTACACCAGAGGTTGCGGTATCAAGTGGCACACCTGCACGGTTCAATAGATCGCCTTGCTTGGGAGCGACTTGGTCTGTTTCAATCAACACAGCCTTCAGGGGCGTGGTGTCACCAGTAAACGATGGATTCACCACAAAACGAACCAACGCGTTTGGCTGGAGAATCACCGCATTCGCAGCTGTAGTATCTGGTGCAATTTTGACCCACGTTTTGCCACCATCTGGTGAAAACTCGTAAACGCCCTGAGAGGCGGGTGGCGTGCCAATTACAGCTACACCTGCAAACACGTCACCGCCATTGGTGGTAGGGTCATCTCTTGGATCTGTGAAGCGCTTGCCAAACAGCTCTTGCACAGTGCGCCCGTCGGTAGTGCCGCCGGGCAATTGGTTGGCGTAATTTGGCTCTGCAACTCCCGCCACAACAGGCCTATCGTTCAAAGGCGTGTTGTCGATTAATACCGTGGTTGTGGCGAGCAATGCGCCGAGCCCGCCATTGGCGTTGTCGTTGATTTGCACAGTGAAGCTGTCAGCGCCGTTGTAGAACTGCCTGCTGCGGTATTCCAAGTTTTCTAATGTTTTATTGATGTCTGCCAACGTGCCGGTAAGCACAATCGGCGTGCCATTGGCTGCGGGCAAGCTGCCCACTGGTGGGCCAGATACTTGGGTCACACCAGGAGTTAAGGCGCTCAAAAATGGGCGTCCGTTACCCGTAGGCGTAATCGTCACAGTGACTACAGGGCCGTCATTGGCAGGGAAATCTGCCGCATCAGACAACACGATTGCATTCGTACCTTTAAAGACGATAGGCACATCACCCACTGGCAATACCGCAGTAGGCGCAACGACTGCTGGTGTGTCGTTAACTGGTGTGATGGTGATAGCAACATCGCGCGTGTTATCTGAAATCCTAGATGTACCGCCCACTCCACCGTCTGTGGGCAGATTAATACCGGTGCGGATAGTGGTTGGCGTGTTAGCGCCCGAGAAAAAGCCCGTGCCCGTTGCGTTGGCAGGTAAATCAGGGTTAATTACACCTGCTACAGTTTGGTCGTTTTCTACCAGACGCGATGTGAGGTTACCCGGTGTCCCGTTGAAATTGAGTGCGGGATTAAAGCGCACGAGTGTCGTATCGGGCAGATAGATCGCTGTAGCGTCACTGATACCACGGGGTACATCCACCCATGTTGTGCCGCCATCGGGAGAGTACTGCCAGTTGCCTTGTGCAGGTGTAGCGGCGTTTTTCGTGATCACAACTCCAACGCGCGCGTCGCCACCATTGGGCTCGCCAACGTCTTTAGGATCACTGTAGCCCGGGAAGGCTGTGCTAACAGGCGCGCCGGATGACGGCGTTTCCTCAAGCGTAGCTGGCAATACCGTAGGTGTAGTGGCCACGAAAGCTGGCGCATCGTTGACTGGCACTACTACGACGTTGAGTGTGCCTGTGGTGGTGGCCGCTGCGGCTGTGCCATCTGCACTGGTGGCCGTTACCGTGAGCGTGGCTGCGGGTGTCGTGCCTGCAGGACCGGTGGAGTTTTTGTCAGTGGGCGCTGTGATGGTGGCGTTGACTAGCTGCGCTGTGGTCAGCGTGGCC
>JAYTMT010000231.1:0-6815 GCA_043728315.1 Polaromonas sp.
GCATGAGGGAGTGTGCGAAAGCCAAAACACTGCTCGGGCGCGCAAACCAGCAAGCAAAGAGCCTCAAAGCGAACAGTATTGGGATACCTGCAGCCCTAAATGTTCATGAACAAGACACTGCGCCATGCGGCCACGGCTTGAGTTGCCAGCAAGTATTTTTTAAAAACGCTTAAAAATCAATCGCAAGCTATGGCCATTTGGTGCTGACATTGCGCTGAAAAACCTTAAAACTGCGTTCCAATCGTGGCAAACAAGCGCGGCGAGGTGGTGAGCGTTGAATACTCGGTCACTACGCGGCCTGTGGACGAGACATCGACGCGTTCGCGGGTTTTCTTGGCATTGGTGATGTTGAACACGCCCACGCGCCAAAAGCCCAAGCCAGGATGCACACGGCCCACATACACATCCAAGTTCTGGCTGGCGTTTTCGCGGCCGCTGGTGGTGGCGCTGCTGGCCAAATCGGAGGCACCTTGCAGATTCAAAGATGCGCCGCCAAACCAGCCGCCGCGCGAGTTGATGGGTTTGGCCAAGTTGGCGCTCATGGTGTAGCGGGCTTGGCCGGGAATGCGCTGGCCGTCAATTGCGCCGCCTTGCATGCGCGATTGCAGCAGGCTGGCGTTGGCACCCAGCGTCCAGTCACTGCCAAGGCCTGCCCAGCGCATGTTCGTTTTCACATCGGTTTCTAGACCCCAAACCAAGGCCCCGCCTACGTTGCTGGGGCTTTGCACCCAGCGGCCAGACGCATCGCTGATGGGGCGTGCCACCACGTCGCTGACCGAGCGCACAAACAGGCTGGCGCCCCAGACGCCTTGTGGGGCTAAGCGTTGCTCAAAGCCCGCGTCCAGCGTCACAGTGGATTCGGGTTTGAGGTTGGGGTTGCCATTGAAATCGGGGTTATTGGCAGAGTTGACACCTTGGCTGGGAATAATGCGATTGACCACGTCAGTAAGCGCTGGCGTGCGTGTCAGGCGGGCAATATTGGCGCGCAGTTGCAAGTTGTCGCTCACGGGGGTGCGGGCGTGCAATGAGGGCTGAAAAAATGTCCAAGCGTTCTCCGATGCGGTGTTGTTGTAGTTGTTGTCAATGGCAATTCGCTCGGCGCGCAAGCCAGCGGTGAGGGTGGTGCGCGCGGGCAGTGCCCATTCGTTTTGCCCCCACAGCACGCTGCGGCGCAGGTTGGATTCCAAGCCCTGCACCACGGGTGCGCCCGCGCCTAATGTGTTGCTGGTGTCGACATTGAGTTTGCGGGTATCCAGCTCAGCGCCCAGCATCCACAGCAGGGGGCTGGCTGTGCCCGTGAGTTTGATGGCGCTTTGCAGGCTGCGCTCGTTGCGGTCATCGCCAAAAGCGCTCAAGGTGTTGGCGCTGCCCAGGCCGTTGGCAAGTGTTTGGTCACGGCTGCGGTCGTATTTTTCGTGGCTTTTGCTGGCAGTGAGCGTGGTTTCGAGTTTGCTCGCTTGCAAGCTGCGCTGCCAGTTGCCGCTGGCACTGAACAGGCTGCGCTCATAGCGGGTGGCATCTTGCACTTTGGCTGAAGTAGCCCCTGTGCTGTCAGTGCCTGCGCTGTTGCTGTTGAAATCGGCATTGGAGCTGGCGCTGGTCACCGTGGCGCGCAGGTTAAGCTGGTCGCGCGGGCCCAAGCGGCCTGAAATACGGGGAATAAGCGTGTATTCCACAGGGCGCACACGCGATTCTTCGCGGGTGCCAAAGCTGGCGGGATTGGGCGCAGTGGCTGTGGTGGTTTTGTCCCAATCGCCGCCAAACAAGCGCTGGGTGGCCGAACCGGCTATGAAATATGTCCAAGGTTTGCCCAAGGTTTCGGCTTTTACGTCTGGTTTGGTATCGTTTTTTTCAGTTGATTTATCTGCGGGTGCAGGCACTGGAGCGAGCGTGAAAAGTGGCCCACTGCGCGAGGCAAAGCCTTGCAGTGCGTCGCGCCCCCACAGGTTTTGGTGGGTCAGGCGTATGTTGGTTTCCTTTTGCGCAGTGGCTTGGCGCAGCACGATGTTGATCGTGCCGCCCGATGCACCGCTGAACTCTGCCGTGGGTGCGCGCACAATTTCAATGCGCTCAATCATCTCGGCGGGCAGTTGGTCAAAGGGCAGCTGCGCCGAGCGGCGCGATGTGCTTTGGCGCTGGCCATCTATCAAAATTTGGGTGGCACTGCGCTCCATGCCCCGCATGCGGATTTCCACACTGCCTGTGGCCCCGCCCGTTACCTGCACGCCGGGCAGCTGGCGCAGCACATCGGCCACATTGTCGGCACCAATTTGCTCGATGTCGCGCCTGTCAACCACTACCAGCGAGCCGGGTGCAAAAAAGCGGTCTTCTATCGAGCGGCGGGTGCGCACGGTCACGGCTTCGAGCTGGCGTGCGCCCCCTTCGCCAGCACCCGCTGGGGCGGCATCGTCGCTGCTTTGGGCATTGGCTTGCTGTGCAGCAGCCAAAAGGCACAGCGCCAGCAGCATAGCCTGAGAGGCGCTTGCCAGCGCGTGCGGTGTGAATGGGCGGGGCTGTGGTAAGTAGTGGTTCATTGCCATGGTTTTTCGGTGGTTTTGCTTTGTGAGCTTGAGGATACCAAGCTTGACTCCGTTGCCTCAAAACAAACAGTATTTAGCCATAAACAAGCCAAAACAGCGGCTTATTGCGCATTTCTTTACTCAATTTTGCCAAGTCGGGTTGCCAAAGCGAAACAAAAACAAGGCGCTTGCATAATTGTGTAACAAAGCTAGACTACACTTGGCTTAATAATGTAAACATATGAATTATTTTTTATAAATTTTCACTTTGTATTAATTCTTTTAAACTAAATTCACTGAGAAACCTTGCATGAAAAAACTCAAAACCACCCATACCCTCACCGCTTGGGCAGCCATGGTGTGCGTAGGCATAGGCATGGCTAGCACGGCCCAAGCCGCCATGCACAAAGACAAAAACGGCAATGTCGGTTATGACACCGTTGCCGAGTGCGATGCCGCTGTGGCCAATGGCTCGGCCAAGTTTTATGAGCCCTTCACCAGCCACGAGCCGCTCAAGCGCGCTGGCGAAGAGTCAGTCAAGCAAATGAAGCTCAAAGATTTGGTGCAAGCGCAAGATGCTGCCAAATCCTTGGGCTACGACGCAGCTGGCTACGCCAAGGGTTCGTGCGACCTAGGCGTGGGCCGCTCGCAAGGGCGCGACGGTGTCAGCGCGCCGCTACAAGGCAAATACATTCCTTACAGCCCCGACATGGCGGTGAACGTGTATTACGACAGCCAAAGCCGCATTGTGCGCGCCATGATGCAACAGTGCGATAACAATTTTGCCAAAAATTTGCCGCGCCCATTGGGTGGTTTGCCCGTGGCTACTGTAGCTGCCAGCGAGTGCTATGCCATGGTGCTTACGCCCGCCAAGTTTGAAACCAAAACCGAAGAAGTGGTGAAAGTGCCGGCCACCAAGCGCTATGAGCCAGTGCCCGCAACTTACAAAACTGTGAGCGAAGAGGTATTAGTTAAAGCCGAAGTCAAGCGCCAGTTCCCTGTGGCCGCTACTTACAAAACTGTGAGCGAAGAAGTAGTGGTTCGCCCTGCTGGCGTGCGCGAAGAGCCCGTGCCTGCTACTTACAAAATGGTCAGCGAGCAAATGGAAGTTAAGGCCGCCAGCAAGCGCCTAGAGATTGTGCCAGCCACTTACAAAACCGTGACCGAGCAAGTGCTGGCCACGGCTGAGCGCAAAGTTATCACAGTGACTCCAGCGGTATACGGTGAAGCCGAAGAATCAGTGGTTGATCGCCCAGCCACCACGCGCGTGGAAACCAAGCCTGCCACTTTCAAAACCGTGACCGAAGAAGTGGTGGCCAAGCCTGAATCGGTGCGCTACGAGCCCTTGGTGATTCCGCTGCGCAAAGTCAGCGAGCAGGTGCTGCTGTCTGAGGGCAGCAAGCGCTTGTCGGCCTCGCAAGCCACCTACAAAACCGAGACTGAGCGTGTATTGGTGAAAGAAGCCAGCAAGCGCCTAGTGGAAGTGCCCGCAGTGTTTGAAACCGTCACTGAGCGTGTGAAATTATCCGATGCCACCAAAGAGTGGAAGCGCGGACGCGCCTACATTGGCCAAGCCATTGATGTGCGCCCGCTGCGCGGCTTTGTGGTGGGAGCAGACGGCAAAGTAGCTGGCTCACGCGTGGAAGTGTCATCGGCAGCTGGCGGCAATTCCAAAGGCGTGGTGGACACCCAGTACGCCTTGGGCAATAACAACAACCTTGACGATGATGTGATGTGCTTGGTGGCTGTGCCTGAGCAATTCCAAACCATCACGCGCCAAGTGGTCAAAACCCCTGCCAGCACCCGCGAGATCGAGATTCCCGCCGAATACGGCACAGTGACGCGCCAAGTGATCAACCGCGACGCAGACAGCAAGGAAGTGGACATACCCGCAACTTACCAAACCGTAACCCGCACCGAAATCGACGTAGACAAACTCAAAAGCCTAGGCTATAAGTTTGATGACAAAGGCGACATCACGGCCATGCCCAATGGTGACCGCGTCTTGCGCGCAGGTTCCATTGCAGGCATGACGGCCTCACGTATTGCAGGCCCCGCAGCCTCGGGTGCTAAGCCTAATGCTGGCGGCGCAAACGACAAAACTGCAGGCGCTAAATCGGGCGAGGAAGCCTATGTGCGCGAGATCGTCAGCCCAGCGGTCATGAAAACAGTGACACGCCAAGAGATTGACCAAGCCGCCAGCGTGCGCACCATCGAAGTGCCAGGCACTAGCAAAACCGTCAAACGCCGCATCGTGATTACCCCTGCGTCCACGCAGGAAGAAACTGTGGCCGCCACTTATAAAACAGTGTCGCGCCAAGTGGTGGATCAGCCTGCAAGCACCAAAGAAATCGTGATTCCAGCCGTGAGCAAAGCGGTGGAACGCCGTGTGGTTGATGTGGCGGCTACTACGCGCCAGATTCCTGTGGCAGCGGTGACGGAAACCATCAAACGCCGCGTGGTGGACACGCCAGCCAGCGTGCGCGAGGAAGTGACGCCAGCGGTGTACAAAACTGTGACGCGCCAAGTGGTGGATGTGGCTGCTAGCACCCGCGAGATTGACGTTCCTGAGCAAAAAGAAACACTCAGCTACCAAGTCAAAACGGCCGATGCCAGCACCCAACGCCGCGCGATTTTGTGCGAAACCAATGCCACCCCTGTGAAGATCAAAGAGATCCAAACAGCACTCAAAACCGCAGGCTATAACCCTGGCCCGATCAACGGCGTGTTGCGTGCTCCCACCATGGCCGCTGTGAACCAATACCAGCAGGCCAACAGGCTGCCAGTCGATGGATTCTTGAATCTGGAAACAGTCAAAGCACTGGGTGTGTCTGCTAACTGATAGCTTCGTAAGCAGCGTGTGTGCTGCCATGTAGTGCCACATGCCGCTGCATATGCAGTACCTGAAAAAAAGCCTCCTCGGAGGCTTTTTTTTCGCGTTATGATTTGCTGCACACTAGGAGACATCGCCATGGATCGTCGTGACTTTTTGCAAACCTGCACCAGCAGCGCCGTATGCCTGACCGCATCAGCGGCCAACCCCGCCTTGGCAGCCGATGCCAAACCCAAAGCCTATGCCCGCGTGCTGCTCACCGATGAGCGTGGCGACCCGCTGCGCACCTCTAAGCTGGCTGCACAAACCAATTATTTGTTCCATTATCCGTTTGAAGCCACGCCCGTTTTTTTGCTTAATTTGGGCAAGGCCGTGCAGGGCAGCAAGCTGGCCACCAAAAGCCAAGACGCTTATGCGTGGCCCGGCGGCGTGGGCGCTGGTAAAAGCATCGTGGCCTACAGCGCCATTTGCGCCCACCATTTGGTCTACCCCACCAAAGATGTCAGCTTCATCAGCTTTCGCAAAGGCGCAGCCGTGCATGCCAAGACGCCCAGCGCGGGCGACGATTTGATCCACTGCTGCGCCGACCACAGCCAATATGACCCCGCTCAAGGCGCAAAAGTGCTAGCAGGCCCCGCGCCCCAGCCCCTTTGTGCGGTGCTGCTAGAACACAACCCC
Organism: Polaromonas sp.; assembly: GCA_043728315.1. Lineage (GTDB taxonomy): Bacteria > Pseudomonadota > Gammaproteobacteria > Burkholderiales > Burkholderiaceae_C > JAAFIP01. The sequence goes on from JAYTMT010000231.1 coordinate 6,031, forward strand.
AAAGACGACACGCTCACCGCCTACGCCACGCTAGGCGGCGAGTTATTCGACGATTTTTTCAAAAAATACGAAGCCAAGCTCAGCATAGAAGTGGGCGCAAAAGCCAAAAACACCGTGCAAGGCACAGCGGTGGTGCGGGAGCTGGCTAAGTTTTGCCGCAATCCGGTGAAATGCTGATGGGCAAGTGTTTGCAATGGCTGCGACTGCGCCAAAGCTCAGGCTGTTAGCGCCTCATGTTCTTGCACGCTGGGCTTCCAGTGCCCCTTGTGCGCGTGCACCACTATGCGCTGCTTCACAAGACGCTCCACAGTCTGAATACGCTCAACTGCTTGGTGTATCGGCTCGTTGCCATTTGCGTGGGCTAAAAACAAAAGGCGTAAGAGCTTGTTGGCCCACAGGGGTACCTTGCCAGATTTTTCCCAGCGCGCAATCGATTGTCCGTCGATGCCCATGAGTTTGCCCAATGCCGGTTGCGACAAAAGCATGCCAGCACTGCGGATATGTCGAAACTCCACGCCAGTAACAACCCCTGATTTTTGCGTCAAAGCCAAGCAAATGGCCTTGGTTAAACCGTCTACATCAGCAATTGCCACACCCTCGCCATGCGGTGTTTGCTTAATGGCATAGCCATTAGCTAGCCACACGTTGCGAAGTCCGCCATCTGTATAGTGGTACATATTTATTCCGGGTCTATGTGAAATACTGTGGGTAAGAAAAGTGTAGCTTACCGCACAGGAAGTAAATCATGTTGATGAAATTGCTGGTATTGCGATAGCCCCGAGCGC
>JAYTMT010000232.1:0-1723 GCA_043728315.1 Polaromonas sp.
CCAGGCCCATCACACCCATGAAGATCACAGGCAACCAGTCGTTGAATGTCGTCAGGTTATGCATAACTGGCCCCTTGTGTTGCAGGTAAAGGTGTCGCGGCATATGCAGGGCTACCAGCCTTGCGCGCCATGTGGAACACCACCGACACATACGCCACAAGCAATGCTAAGTACACCGTCAAATACATGGCCAAGGTACCCGCTAGCATGGGCGTGGGCACCGTGGCTGCGGCCTGCGAGGTGCTTAATATGCCGTAGACCAAATAGGGCTGACGGCCAATCTCGGTCACGTACCACCCCGCTAGCGTGGCCACCCAGCCTGCAAACGTCATAGCCACCAGCGCGCGGGCCAGCCAAGGCTTAACCTCGCCTTGTTTTTTAAGCTGCCAAGCGCTTAGCCAGCCCACGGCCAGCATTAAAAGCCCCATACCCACCATCACCCTGAAGGCCCAAAACACAGGGGCCACTGGCGGGTGCTTGCCTTTGAAATCGTCAAGACCTTTAACCTCGCCGTCCAAGCTGTGGGTTAAATACAAGCTAGCCAGTTTGGGTATTGCGATTTCAAACTTGTTGCTGCGGGTGGCCTCATCTGGCAGTGCAAACAGCACGGCGCTAGCGCCCTTTTGCGTTTGCCAAATGCCCTCCATCGCAGCCAGCTTGGCGGGCTGGTGCTTTAGCGTAGCCAGGCCATGCAGGTCACCCAGCACGATCTGTAGGGGCAACACCACCGCCGCCATCACCACGCCCGTGCGCAGGGCCGACAGCACTGCGGGCACGCGGTCACCACGCAGCCAGCGGTAGGCGCTGATGCCTGCAATGACGAAAGCCACCGTGGCAAAACACGCTGTCATCATGTGGGCAAATTTGTAGGGGAACGAGGGGTTAAAGATAATGGCAAACCAGTCGGTGGCATACGCCACCATTGCGCCAGTTTGCGGGTCGGGCCGCATCTCAAAACCAGCAGGCGTTTGCATCCAAGAGTTCAACGCCAATATCCAAAACGCTGACATGCTGGTGCCAAAAGCTACCAAAAATGTCGCTATGGTATGCACCCGGTTACTGACCCGCTGCATGCCAAACAGCATGATGCCTAAGAAAGTAGCCTCTAGGAAAAACGCCGTCATCACCTCATAAGCCAACAGGGGCCCAGCGATGTTGCCCACCGTCTTCATAAAGCCCGGCCAATTGGTACCAAACTGAAAACTCATGGTGATGCCGCTGACCACACCCAAGGCAAATGTCAACGCAAACACCTTGACCCAAAAGCCGTAAGCGTCCATCCATTTTGCGTCTTTGGTGCTGTTAAATCGCAGCTTAAAAAACAGCAGCACCCAGGCTAATGCGATAGTGATAGTAGGAAACAAAATATGAAAACTGATGTTGGCCGCGAACTGTATACGGTGCAAGATCAGCGGATCAAACGGTTCTGTCATAGCTGTGCTCCTAAAAAACTTTCTTAAAACTCAGTCGGTAATTGAGACCCACTTGGCAGTGGCTCTGCCTTGCGCCCTCCCAAGCCAAGTTTTTCTTTGAACTCTAAAAACTTTTGCGCTTTGGCGCCCAGCTTCATCAATTGGCGCAGCGTGTGTTCATCTAGTTTTTGCACATCTGCCATCCAGTCAGTCACCAACTCGATCAGCTCATGCATGTCGCCCATGCGCTTTTGGGCAAAAACGTCTTGCGGGTTGGTGGGCGCGTGCAGTAGCGCATCGCGCAGCATGGT
>JAYTMT010000233.1:0-11883 GCA_043728315.1 Polaromonas sp.
AGCGCCGATGCCAGCTTTCAGCGCAAAGAGGGGCACAAAGAGGGTCACAAGGAAACCGCCATCAATGCCAAAGGTTTTGAGGTGGATTTTTTGCGCCGCATGCAGGTGGATGGCGATCCGCATCCGTTTCGATTTACGGCAGATGAAGATGATCTGTGGCCCGTGCAGGCGCACCGAGCCGCAGTGCTGACCAGCGCCCCGCGTTTTTCGCACGCTGTGGTTGCATCAACAGGAAAAATGGCACGGATGCGTACCATTTCCCCTGCGACTTTTGTGGAATTTAAACGCTGGATGGCCGACAAAGCCGTGTACCGCGAAGACACCAAGCGCAGACGCGATCTGCGGCAAGCATCTATCGTGCAGTCACTGCTTGACGATGGGCGGCTGTTGGCGCTGGCTGGGGCGCGATGATGCTGTGGAGCTTAAAATATGAAAAAACCAAGCAATGTCAGCGCCATATGGTCATAATGCGCTATTAATTTAATACTGGTAAATATATGAACACCCCACCCGCTTTCCCCAACGCCCAAGACTCTGATCCCATCACTCTGGGCTGGATGCAGGGCGCGCCGCCGTCTGCGGATAAATTGATTCAGTACGCGGACAGCAGTTTTTATAAGTTTCCGCAGCTGCGTTGGTCGTTCTCTAATATGCGGCAGCTGCGACCCAGCACGCAGGTTTCGCGCGGGAGTGGGGCGGTGTGCGCGCTGCCATATGCGCTGCGCAGCGATTTGGACGCGGTGGCTTGTCAGGTGATGTTCACGGGCGCGCCGCTCACTTGGGGCGAGGCTTTTGATGCCAACTACACCGACGGCATCGTGGTGTTGCACCGTGGGCGCGTGGTGTATGAGCGCTATGCGGGTGCGCTGGATGCGGCGGGGCAGCACATAGCGCATTCGGTCACCAAATCTTTTGTGGGCACCATGGCGGCCAGCTTGTTGCTTGAGGGTGCTTTAGATGATGCGCGGCTGGTCACGCACTATGTACCTGAGCTGGCCAAAAGCGGCTTGGGCAGCGCCACGCTGCGCCAAGTGATGGACATGACCAGTGGCATTCAATACTCCGAGAATTATGCCGACCCGAAGGCTGAGATTTTTGATTTTGTGCGGGCAGGCGGCGTGTTTCCACGCCCGCCTGGTTACACCGGGCCGAGCACTTTTTATGAGACCCTGTGCGCTATCGTGGCTGAGGGTGCGCATGGGCAAGCCTTTGCCTATAAAACCGTGAACACCGACACACTGGGCTGGGTGATTCGCCGCATCACGGGGCAAAGCTTGGGGCAGCACCTGTCGCAGCGTATCTGGAGCAAGCTGGGTGTTGAGCAAGACGCATATTTTTTAGTTGACACCGAGGGCACGGAGTTTGCTGGCGGCGGCTTCAATGCGGGGCTGCGCGACATGGCGCGCTTTGGCGAGGCCATGCGGCTTGGCGGCGCTTTTAACGGCCAGCAGATTGTGCCCACCGCCGTGGTGGACGACATCATGCTTGGTGCAAAAAAATCAGATTTTGCTAAGGCGGGCTCACTCACTCTGCCCGGCTGGAGCTACCGCAACATGTGGTGGAATGCGCACAACGCCCACGGCGCATTCATGGCGCGCGGCGTGCATGGGCAGGCGATTTATATTGACCCGAAGGCCGAGATGGTGATCGCCAGATTTGGCTCGCACCCCATGGCCGCCAATGTGCACCTAGACCCGACCTCACTGCCAGCGTATGCAGCCTTAGCCCAGCACTTGGTGACTAATCCGGGCTAATGTTTTCGGTATTAAAACCCCAGCGCGCGCATAGCCCAGTCAGCTTTTTGGCTCTCCCGTCCGACCGATTTCGGTGTACCCACCGCATGAGGCAGCGGCGAGAGAGCCAAAAGGCTGGCTGGGCGCTCAATGCCAGAGTAAATTAGTAAAAGCCGAGCAGTTACTTGCCAGCAGGCAAACGCGCATTCATGAATTGCAGCGCATCGGCCAGCGTGTCGCGCCACACCATCCATTCATGGTCGCCATTGACAATGCGCAGCTCAATGGCGCTGGGCTGGTGCAGGCGCAGGCGCTCGTACAGCACGGTGGTATGCAGGGCGATGCTGAAGGTGTCGTGGTCGCCGCTGTTGATATACAGGGGAACTACTGTGCCCGATTTTTTGTAGCCCTCGATGTGGCTCACATAGTTGAGTGATTTCCACAGGTCGGCATCAAATTTGCCATCTTTTTGAAACGGTGGCTGGCGCACGCCCGAGGAGTGGCTGGGGGGCACAGGGTCATACACAGCAGGGCTGAGGATGGCCGCCGCTGCAAACATGCTGGGGTATTTCATCACCAAGTTCAGTGTGCCATAGCCACCGGCTGACAAGCCAGCAATCAGGCGCTTGCCACTGGCCGCTTCCACGCGGTATTTGGCCTCGGCGTGGGGCATGACTTCTTTGAGCAGCGCCGTTTCGCCCTTTTCTTTGGCACCATCCACCCACCATGCGGCGGTGTGGCCGGGCATGATGACTACCATGGGCACGATCAGGCGGCGGGCAATCAGCGCGTCCATGGTTTCGCGCGCGCCGCCTTTGGCTACCCATTCATTCTCATCACCGCCAGCGCCGTGCAAAAGGTACAAAATCGGGTAGCGTTTGTCACCTGTTTTGTAGCCGTCGGGCAGGTACACGGTGTACTTGTAGTCGCGGCCAATGGCTTCAGATTTGAAGGTTTCTAAAACAATTTCTCCCGCTCGGGCGGCGCTGGCTAGCACCAGTGCGCAGATAAAAAAGCCCAGTAAGCGAAGGTGTTTCATGCTTTTGCTCCTATAAAAATTCAATGGCCGCACTACAGTCCGGTGCTATTTGATGCAGACCGAGCGCACCATTTTGAGATCGGTCAAGCCCATCAAAATCTTTTCCATACCGTCCATTTTGAGTGTGCGCATGCCAGTTTCCACGCTTTTGGCAAAAATCTCAGCCACCCGCGCCCGCTCTTGAATCAGTTTTTTGATCGCATCGTCGGCAATCAGCAACTCATGCAGGCCTACGCGGCCTTTGTAGCCAGTTTTGTTGCATTTGTCGCAGCCCACAGCGCGGTGCATGTGCAGTTTGCCATCGCGCCCGTAGTGTTCCATCCAGTCTTCAAGGAGCTTTTGTGATTCGCCGCCTTCGTCTTGCTTCCATGCATCGGTAAAGCGCAGTTCGTCGGCGTATTCGTGCATGAAGGTTTTGATTTCGGCGGCGCTTGGTTCGTATTCCTCTTTGCAATCACACAGGCGCTTGGCCAGGCGCTGCGCCAAAATGCCCAGCAGTGCGTCGGCAAAATTAAACGGGTCCATGCCCATGTCAAGTAGCCGCGTGATGGACTCAGGCGCTGAGTTGGTGTGCAGGGTTGAGAACACCATGTGACCAGTGAGCGATGCTTCCACGCCCATACTCACGGTTTCTTTGTCGCGGCTCTCGCCGACCATGATGATGTCGGGGTCTGCACGCAAAAAGGCGCGCATGATGAGCGCAAAATCAATCCCCGCTTTTTTGTTGATCTGCACTTGGCGCAGGCCTTTTTGCGTGATCTCCACCGGGTCTTCCGCCGTCCAAATTTTGGTGTCGGGGGTATTGAGGAATTTTAAAATCGAGTGCAGGGTGGTAGTTTTACCCGAGCCGGTGGGCCCGCACACATAAAAAAGCCCGTAAGGTTTGGTCACGGTGCGCTCCACCCGCTCGCGGTTGTGCGCAGTGAGCCCGAGTTTGTCAAGCGGTATTGGCTCGCCAGCGGCCAAAATCCGCATCACCACGTCTTCTACCCCACCCGCTGAGGGGATGGTGGCTACACGCAGCTCAATGTCAAGCGGCCCGTATTTTTTGAACTTGATTTTGCCGTCTTGCGGTTTGCGCTTTTCAGAAATGTCCAAATCGCACATGATTTTGAGCCGGGTGACCATGGCTTGGCGAAACTGCGCGGGCACTTCAATATAGGGAGCCAGCGTGCCGTCAATGCGAAATCGGATGCCTGTTTTGGCCTTGCCCGGCATGGGCTCAATGTGGATGTCGGATACCTTTTGGTGGTAAGCATCAATGATGACTTTGTTGACGAATTTGACCAGCTCGTTGTCTGCGGCGGCAGATTCGAGCGCATCGTCGCTGCTGCCGTCTTCGTCAGACGAGGTGCCCAAGCCTTCTAGCAATTGGTCAATCGAACTGCCGCCAGACTCGGTGCCAAACAGCTGGCCAAGTGTTTCTTCAAATTCGGTTTGGGTGGTGACTTTATAGGCAAACTTTGTCACACGCGGGAACACCTGAGGCACCATGCGCGAGCCGCGCGTAGCTTCGGGGTCTACACACATCACCACCAAGCCTTCGGTGGTTTCCTCTAGTGGTATCCAGCGTTGCTCTTCCACAAACTCGCGCTTGAGCGAGGCGTGCAGCATTTCAGAGCGGATACGCCCGCTGTTAAAGGGTTCGTAGGCCACGCCAAAAAACCGCGACAGCGATGGCCCGATTTGGCTAGGGCGAATGTGGTGCTGCGCCATTAACATGTGTTCAACGGTTTTGACCTGATCGCGGGCATCTTGCACGCATTGCTCAAGCTCGGCTTGTGAGAGCACGCCATCGCTCACCAAACCGTCAAACTTGGTGGCTTTGCGCCGCTGCACATCAATGGCCCGCTGCGCACGCTGGCGAATGGCGGTGGCCAGCGTTTTGCACAATTGGCTCGCGCCTTCCACTTCTAGGTCGCCAAAAAGCGCATTGCTTTTGTTGTTGATGACCTGCATCACGCCGTACAAATCTTGCCCATTCACAATGGGCACTACCAGCATTTGCTTGGTGCGGTAGCCAGAGCGCTTGTCCACCTCTTTGAGAAAATTCAAACTCGGGTGGATGCGTTTGAGCGCCTCGTCGTCGTACACATCGGCAATATTCACCATGGCTTTGGCCAGTGCCACATAGCCAGCGATGCTTTGTGGGCTGATCGGCAGCTTTAAATCTTTGGCAGTTTGCAGGCCAGTTTTTATTTTGGAAATGATGGACGCTTTGTCGTCGCTGATGGCATAGATGGTGAGCCGATCCGCATTGAGCAGCTTGCAAATATCGGCACTGCAGTCCAGCATCAGCTGGTCGGTGTTGTCGGTATCGTGGATGCGGGTGGTAACGGCTTGCAGCTGCCGGAAAAACAAAGCCTCGAAAGTTACTCCACGGTTTTCAGGGGCTTGCAGTTGCGAGTGTAGGAACGCCTGTTCAGAGTCGTGGGGGGCTAGGCTGGCAGGGTTTGCAATGGCGTTCATAGATGAGAATCATCATATCTCAAACTCTTGCCCTGCGCGTAACCATCGGATGTCGTGTGACACATCAATGCCGTTGGGGTGCGTCGAATCAAAACGCTGCACCTCTTCCATGATCAAGTCGGTCTCGGCGGGCTTGGTATGGGTGATATAGATGGGGTATTTTTTGTCTTTGTCGATGCAATCGAGCTCGTCTGCCAGCGCGTTGGGTGCCAGATGCAGGCTGCGCCGCGCCAGATCGCTCTCGCGGTTGCTAAATGCGGTTTCTATCACCAGCATAGACACGTTGAGCTGGTTGATCCTCTTCCAAAAAGCCGGGTTGCGCTCGGTATCGCCCGTAAACACCCAGCAGCTGTCTCCAGAGGTAACCGCATAGCCCACAGCAGGCACGGTGTGCACAGCTGGCAAGACCTCGATCGTTTTGCCGCCCACAATCAAAGTTTGCCCCACTTTGATTTCTGAAAACCGCAAAAAAGGATTCTCTGGCGTGGGAATTCTGGAAAAATCAGGCCAAATAGTGTTGTTGAAAATATGCGCTTTGAGCGCTGCAATGGTCTCTGGCAGTGCATGCACCACAATAGGCACGGTGCGCACCGAGGCTACAGAGTCGATCATTAAAGGCAGTGCCGCTACGTGGTCAAGATGCGAATGGGTGATCAACACACGGTCGATTTGCGCCATTTCCTCCAGTGTGAGATCGCCTACGCCTGTTCCTGCATCCACCAAAACATTGTGGTCAATTAAAAATGACGTAGTTCGACAGCCTTTGGCAATCGCGCCGGAGCAGCCGAGCACACGTACAAGCATTCTTGGTTTCCTGTTCTATTTGGTATCAAAATTCGTCGCGCCATCCCATTCGGGGTCAAACGGCAATTGGCGCATTGAGATTACCCTGTCTGCATACAGCTTGTAAAGGAACTTTTTGGCATTCATCCGTTGTAAATTGAGCAATTGCACATCGCATTGGTCCCAGTCTTGGCTGCGGTAGCTCTTTAGTACCATCCCCCAGGTTTTGATTTCGTCGTTTTGTTCTTTGTTGATGCGGCTGGCTGGTGCTGCTGGCCAAAAGATTGCCACGGCCTGCTCTTTGCCTTTTACCCGCACTTTGTCGAGTTCTTGCCAAGCAAAATCCGAAGACTGTTTGCGGGTTGATTCGCTCACCACGATGTCTACGCCGTAGGTCTTGGACAAGCCCTCTAGGCGCGAACCCAGATTGACCGCATCGCCAATCACGGTGTAGCTGCGGCGCACCGCAGAGCCCATGTCGCCCACGCACATCATGCCGGTGTTCAGGCCAATTCCCACCCCAATTTCTGGAATTCCTTTGGCGCGGTGCTCTTCGTTGATTTTGCGCACTTCATTGGCCATTTCCATGGCCGTTTTGACAGCAAGGGAGGCATGGTTGGGCGACTCCACTGGCGCACCCCAAAAGGCCATCACGCAATCGCCCATGTATTTGTCTATCGTGCCGCGGTTGGAGCGGATGATGTCGGTCAAGCGGCTAAATACGCTGTTGAGCAGGGCTTGCAGCTGTGTGGGCTCCATTTTTTCAGACAACTGGGTAAAGCCGCGCATGTCACAAAACATCACAGTAAGCTCTTTGCTGATGGCCTTCATGCTGTAGCTGTCAGGGTCTTTGACCATTTCATCGACCAGCTCTGGCGGCACATAGGTGCCAAACAGGTGGGCCAACTCGCGTTTGGAGCGGCTTTCCACAAAATAGCCATAACTCATGTTCAATGCAAAAGCCATAAAAGCCATGACCAAGGCGGTGGCCAGCGGCAGTACCAAGCCGTAGCCCAGATACATCCAAAAATTCAAAGCCACCAAGCCCAGCACCACAGCAGCGCTGAGCGCCACTGCGCGAGGCGCTGTTAAGAGTGGCAGTGCAAAAGCCAGCAGCATGCCGGTGAGCACCAAAACCACCAGCTCAAAGCCCGGCGCATAGTCTGGCCGCACATGCATTCTGCCGTCTAATAGACCGGAGATCACATTGGCATGGACTTCTACGCCGGGGTACACCTCACCCACAGGCGTGACCCGAAGGTCGAGCAAGCCGGGTGCGGTTGTTCCAAATAGCACAATTTTGTCTTTGAGCGCACCTGCTGGCACACGCCCTGCCACCACGTCCGATGCTGAAATATAAGTGAACGAACCACCTGCCACGTTGCCTTTGCCTCTGAAGGGAATCAGCACCGACACGCGGTCGTCTACCGGTATTGCAATTGCCTTGTTGTTTTGTTTGAGCAAAATGCTCTCGAGCCCCTTGTAGTTGCGCTGCAAAAACCGCTCTTGGGGGAAGCCGGGTTCGATTTTGGGTTGGCCAGCGAGTAAGCGGAACATGCTCAAAGACAAAGACTCGTAGTATTTGCCTTGGTACTCCGCCATGAGCGGAATCGAGCGCACCACGCCGTCCACATCGGTCAATGAATTGAAATAACCACCGACAGGCGCTGCTTTGGCCAAGGGCTCAATATTTGATCCGAATCCATTCCAAGGATAAAACTGCACGGGTTTGCCAAGCAAGGCCTCTTTTTCCATGACATGCTTGGGCAGCACACCGCTACTGCGGCCATCGCGGTCGCTGGTGAAATAGTAGCCCATCACCACTGGGCGGCCGCTGATGGATTTGGCAAATGCAGCGTCATAGTCAAGCGAGGGCGCAAGCTGGGTCACCCGCTCCGAAAAACCGGCTTGGTCTTTGAACTCGGTAGTGGCCAATTGCTGCAGGCGCTTAAGGCCAGAGCTTTCGTCAGCCTCGGCAAAGACGATGTCAAAACCCAGCAAGGCGATTTTCTGCCGGTCAAATAACTCGTCCACCAGCGTGGCCATTTTGTTGCGCGCCCATGGCCAGCGGCCTACCTCTGCTAAGCTTTTTTCGTCCACGTCCAAAATCACGATACGGCTGTCCAGCGTGTTGGGCACAGTGGCACGCAGGCGTGCATCGTAGATGATGTCGTCTAAGCGTTTGAGTACGCCAATTGGCAGCACATCGCTGGCATGCAGCAATGCAAACAGCAATGGAATCAGTGTGATGGCAATCCGACGCCAATGTTTTCGCACAGCATCCATATCGCTTTGGTCTGTGTAGATTAAATCGGGTAAGCCTGCATCTGCAATGCAGGGCTTACACCATTAGCCGGTAATAAACTGCATTTGCGTACCAGCTAGCTCCAGCACATCGCCATTTTTCAGGGTGATGGGCTCAGCTCCAATCGGTGCGCCATTGAGGGTAGGTTTGTTTGCGCCCTCCACATGTGCCACCACAAAGCCATGCGGCCTGCGTGTGATGGCAGCCACGGCAACGCCTGGTTTGCCGATAGTAGTCACCACTTTAACAAGCGCAACCTCACGGCCAGCCGCCGCGCCTGACAGCACTTTGATTGCCGCTGTGGCAGCAGCTGGCGCAGCCGCTTGTGCAGCAGTGGGTGCGCTGGCTGTGGGCGCTATGCCCGCAGAGCCAGCCTTGATCACCATGGTTTTCTCAAAACCTGGGTTGGCATTCTCATTGACAAACTTGATTTTGTATTTGCCAATTTCAATCGTGTCGTTGTTTTGCATCAGCTGTTTCTTCACAGCTTTGCCGTTCACGTAGGTGCCGTTGGTGCTGTTGAGATCCTCAAGATGCACTTCATTGCCAGTCATTTGCAGCACGGCATGTTCACCGCTGACTGCCAAATTGTCAATCACGATGTCGTTGTAAGGTCTGCGCCCAAGGCTCGTGCGATCCTTGGTGAGTTGAACTTCTTTGATAACTACCCCGTCGATTGAGACGATCATTTTCGGCATGGCCGACTCCTCTTTGTGTACATTGCACTGTGCATGTTGCGATGATATGCCATTTATTTACCCAAAAGCCTAGCCACCAAACCGCGTTTGGCGCTGCCCTCTGTGGCCTGCGCCATCAAAACGGTGATGTTATCGCGTCCACCCGCTGCGTTTGCGGCCGCGATCAACTCTTTGGCTTTGGTTTCTAAACTTCCCGGACCCGTGAGTATTTTAGCAATGCCGTCGTCATCCACCATGTCTGACAAACCATCAGAGCACAGAACGTAAACATCGCCCTCGTCCACGCGGTGTTCGTTGACTTCTAAAAGCACGCTGTCTTCTACGCCAAGGGCGCGGGTGACCAGATTTTTATTCAGTGAGGTGGCTGCTTGCTCTTGCGTAATCAGGCCTGCATCTAGCTGCTCTTGCAGCAAAGAATGGTCTTTGGTGATTTGGCTGAACTCTTGGCCACGCAAACGGTAGCAGCGTGAGTCGCCAATATGGCCTAGCATCAGGCGCGCTTGGTCAAACACGGCAATCACCAGTGTGGTACCCATGCCGCTGTACTGGGGGTTGGAATTGGCAGCGTTGAAAATCGAGCGGTTGGCGTTGTCTACGCAAATTTCCATGGCGCGGCGCACCTCGCGTGCGTTGGCGTTTTTGCCAACTTGCGACAGCCAACGACCCATTTCGGATTTGATAAAAGCGGTGGCCATGCCGCTTGCTATTTCACCAGCGTTGTAACCGCCCATGCCGTCCGCAAGCACGCCAAGCCGCATGGTGGCGTCGATGCTGACGGAATCCTCGTTGTTATCCCGCGCAAGGCCGGGATGGGTATCAGAGCAAAAATGGTACATCATGGTGTGGGCTACAGGCTAATGTCAGTGTCCGGTGCATCAGGCGCAGAGGTTTTCTTTGCGTTGGCATCGGTTACTTTATGGTTGCTTACCTGTGTTTTTTCAAAATCGGACGATCCTAATAGCTGCGTTTTGTCAAAATTGGCAGTAGGCATATTAGCTGACATGATAACTGTCTTATCGGCCGCTTGGTCTTGTGCGTTGAAAACTTGGGTTTTTTCGTCAGAATTCGTAACAAATACACCCGTAGATGCCGCCGCAGCAAGCGGTGCAGCCTGCGAAGCGGTGAAGGGCGCTGCACTTACCGCCGCCGTGCCGCCCGCAAACACAGCGTTCAAGTCTGCGGCCAAGGCATCGCCGTCTTGGTAACGGGTTTCGGAGCGTTTTGACAACGCCAGCGCCACCACATCAGCCAAGGCATCGGGGATATCCCTGCGCACGATGCGTATATCAGGCGCTTCTTCGTTGGCAATTTTGTACATCAGCTCGGCCATGGAGTCGCCGCGAAACGGCAGCACACCAGTGAGCATTTGGTAGAGCATGACACCCAGCGAATATAAATCAGAGCGGCCATCGACCTTCTTGCCTGCAATTTGCTCGGGTGACATGAAGCTAGGCGTACCCAGCACGAGGCCGGTTTTGGTTTTGCTTGAATCAGTGATGCGGGCAATGCCAAAGTCGGTCACCTTGACAGTATCGCTTTCTAGCTCGTACATGATGTTGGCTGGCTTGATGTCGCGGTGCACCACGTTTTGTTTGTGCGCATAAGCAAGCGCTTGCGCCACGCGCGCCACAATGGATACCACCTTGGGCATGGACAGCAAATGGCCGTCTTTGCAGTTGTCAACCAAGTCCTTGCCCTTGAGGAACTCCATGGCGATATAAGCCAAATCGTGCTCTTCGCCTGCGTCAAAAATCGTCACAATGTTTTGGTGCTGCAAGCGGCCAGCCGTTTCGGCCTCGCGGAAGAAGCGTTCGCGGGCATCGGTGAGCTCTTCGCCTTCAAACTCATTGGCCAGCGCCATGGTTTTGATGGCTACCACGCGGCCAATTTTCGGGTCTTTGCCCAAATACACCACGCCCATAGCACCCTTGCCCAGCTCTTTTTCAACTTGGTAGCGGCCCAGCATGGGCTTTTCTACGCCGCCCCCGTCGAGCAGCATAGTGCCACCAGGGTGCGAGCCACTGCCGCCCAAAATCACGGTTTCTGACAGGTTCTTGGCGCGGTTGAGTTTGTCGGACAAGCCTTTGTAGTTTTTGTCTAAGCCAGCCATGTGTTCGTACACCGCTTGCGCTTTGTTGAACTGGCGTTTGCGTTCAAAGTCAAGCGCCAAGTTGTTCATATTGCCCATCACAGCGTCGCCCGCAGGCACGCGGCGAAAGCGGTCAAAAGCCATGTCCAGCTGGCCTTGGCCTTGCAGCGCCAACCCCATCATGCGGTTGGTCTCAGCGGACTCTTCGTCAGATTTGGCCTTGCCTTCTTCGGTCATTAAAAAGCGCTTGGTGGTGAGTGCCAAGTGGCCAATGAGCAGCAGGGTAGCGGGCAACACCAGTTTGATCCACAAACCAGCGGAGGCTAGCATACCGCCCTCAAGTGCCAGCAGCACCACAAAGAGCGCAGCAGTAATCACGGCCGCCATGCCGGCCGACAAGCGGGGCAGGGCGGCAATCAAATACGCCGCCACCACTAAAAACGCCAGCATCGCGACCCAAATTCCCCAACTGGGGTGCACGATGAAATGCTCGCTCAAAATGCTCGATGTGATGTGCGCCATGGTTTCCACGGGGGTGAGGCTGGGGTGGCCGGGCGTGGCAAATTGCGTACCCACGCCAGCGGCGGTAGCACCAATCAGCACAATTTTGTCTGCGTATTTGGATGCAGGAATTTTGCCACTGGCCACGTCATAAAACGAATCAATCGCAAAAGGCGGTTTGTCGTTTTTGTTGGGGTAAAACTGGGGCAGCATCATGGCCGCGTCATCGGTGCGGAGTTTGAGTTTGCCACTTTGCACCGACTCAC
>JAYTMT010000234.1:0-9130 GCA_043728315.1 Polaromonas sp.
AGCTCCTTGTTTAGAGGACTCTAGTGTCGCTTATTACACTATTTTTGGCAATGTTAAGTTAGCGCTTATGCCCGCATGAGGGCGCGTCGGGATAGCCAAAACGTTGATCGGGCGCACAAACCAGTAGCTACAAAGGCTCAAAGCGTACAGTGTTGCGAAATACCCAAGATCCCTGTTACGCGAAAACTACCCCACAAACCGTTCAATCAAAGCGGCCAATTGCGCAGGCTGGTCGTGGTGCAACATATGCCCTGCATCCTCAATTTGCGCGATCTCGCACTGGGGCACGGTTTTTAGCCGCTCGTGGTATTGCGCCAGCGTGTAGCGGCCTTGGTACCACGTGTCCATTTCGCAATCGCTGGCTTGCACGGCAAGTAGCGGGGCTGTTATGCGGGCGTAGCAGGCCAGCGCTTCCTCATGGCGCGAGAGGTTGGCATTAACAATTTTGTGGGCGGGGTCGCCCAAAATGGCGTGTTTGCCCTGTGCGTCTGGCGCTGACCAGTGCTGGGCCAGCCAGTCGGCTTTGTCTTGCGAGAGGCGGGGGTTGGTTTTCATCAGGCGCTTGGCCACGCCGCCTATGGCGTCGTAGGCGCGCATGGCCAGCTCGCCGCGCTGGTATTTTTTGAGCTCATCCATCCACTTGGCATAGCGGCTGGGGGCTTGGGCAGGTTTGGTTTCTGGCATTCCAAAGCCTTCTAGGTTGACCAGCTTGCGGATACGCTCAGGCCGTACCCCTGCATACATCATGACCACATTGCCACCCAAGCTGTGGCCTAGCAAATCCACGGGCTGCTCTGGTGAATAATGGTCGAGCAAAAAGTCTAAGTCGGCCATGTAGTCGGGCAGCCAATAGTTGTCTGCGCCGCCGCCGGATGTGAGGCCGTAGCCGCGCCAGTCGGGCGCTATCACGTAGCGGCCTTGCGCAAAAGCTTCTGAAAAAGCGTCCACCACGAATTGGAAGGATGCCGCCACGTCCATCCAGCCATGCACCATGACCAGGGGCGGCAGTGTGGCGCTGGGCGTGCCCCATGTGCGGACGTGGTAGGTGAGGTTGCGAATAGGGACAAACTCTGAGCGGGAGGGGCGGTGGACTTGGTACATTATTCCAATGATACGAAACAACACCGCCAAACCCCGTCGCGCTTTAGACACTGCTCCCCAATTGGCTGGGGATGCGTATGCGCAAATCTACAATGACTTCCGCTGGAGCGTGCCCGAAACCTTCAACATGGCGCAGGCCTGTTGCCGCCGCTGGGTGGAGAGCGCTGGTGCGGTTCGCGCGTCTATTACTCATACAAATATAGCAATCATTGACCATTTCACGCTGACATTGGGTAAAAAACCTCAAAAATATACATATTTAGAACTATTCGAAGCCGCCAACCGCCTTAGCCATGTGCTCACCCTGCTGGGCGTGCAAAAAGGCGACCGCGTGGCCATTGTGATGCCGCAGCGCTTTGAAACGGCCGTGGCCTACATGGCCGTGTTACAAATGGGCGCAGTGGCCATGCCGCTGTCGATGTTGTTTGGGCCCCAGGCGCTGGCCTACCGCCTGCAAGACAGCGAAGCGGTGATAGCTATTTGCGACGAAAGCTCCATGGCCAATGTGCAATCGGTGCGCGCCAGCTGCCCCGCGCTGCGCCAAACCATAGGCGTGGGCGATGCGCAAGACGACGGTGACGTGGAATATGAGGTGCAATGCAGCATGCAAAGCGCCACATTCGACTTGGTGCAAACCAAGGCCGACGACGGCGCGGTGCTGATCTACACCAGCGGTACCACGGGGCAGCCCAAAGGCGCGCTCATTCCACACCGCGCTTTGATCGGTAATCTCACAGGCTTTGTAGCCAGCCAGAACTGGTTTGGTTTTGATGCTATGCAAAACAAAGCGTCAAAGGCCGTTTTTTGGTCACCCGCCGACTGGGCGTGGACGGGCGGGCTGATGGACGCGCTCTTGCCCACGCTGTATTTTGGCAGGCCGATTGTGGCCTACAGAGGGCGATTCAGCCCTGACACGGCGTTTGAAATTTTAGAAAAAAACAAGGTCACGCACACCTTCTTATTCCCCACCGCGCTCAAAGCCATGATGAAGGCCTACCCGCATCCGTGCCAGCATTTTGCGCTGCAGCTAGAGGCCTGCATGAGCGCTGGCGAGGCCGTGGGCGACGCGGTATTCAACTACTGCCGTGATGAAATGGGCATCACGGTAAACGAAATGTTTGGCCAAACCGAGATCAACTACATCGTGGGCAACTGCAGCCGCTTCTATACAGCCAAGCCCGGCAGCATGGGCAAAGCCTATCCGGGCCACCGTGTGGCGGTGATCGACGAGGATGGCCGCGAATGTGCCGACGGTGTGGCTGGAGACGTGGCAGTGCACCGCTACGACATCCATGGCTACCCCGATCCTGTGTTCTTCTTGGGTTACTGGAAAAACGAACAATCCACCCGCAGCAAATTCACCGGCGACTGGTGCAGAACAGGCGACTTAGCCACCCGTGATGCCGATGGCTACCTGTGGTACCAGGGCCGCAGTGACGATGTGTTCAAAGCCGCAGGCTACCGCATCGGCCCCGGCGAGATTGAAAATTGCTTAGTCAAACACCCCGCAGTGTTAAACGCCGCCGTGGTTCCCAAACCCGACAAAGAACGCGGCGCGGTGGTCAAAGCCTATATTGTCATTGCTCCTGAATACAGAGCACACTATGACCATATGACGCTGACATCAGCTTCAAAAACCTTAAATTTTGAGAAAAACCTCATCAAAGAACTGCAAGCCCACGTGAAAGGCCAGCTAGCGCCCTACGAATACCCCAAAGAGATCGAATTCATAGACGCCCTGCCCATGACCACCACAGGCAAAGTGCAGCGGCGGGTGCTGCGGCTGCAAGAAGAGGATAGGGCGATGCAGTCAACAAAAACTGCATAAAATATGGTTACCCATATTTTACAAGCTTGCCCACCATGAAAACCACGATTGATTTATCAGACGCCTTGCTGCACGAGGCCAAAGCATCTGCACGCGCCCATGGTGTGACGCTGCGCGCCCTGATTGAGCAGGGGCTACAGATGGCGATCAAACAAATGCAAGCCAAGAAAAAGCCCTATGCCTTGCGCGATTGCAGTGTGGGCGGTGCTGGCTTACAGGCTGGCCAAAGCAGCGATTGGGCAACCGTGCGCGACATGGTCTACGAGGGGCATGGCGCGTGATTGCGGTTGACACCAATATTTTGGTCTACGCCCATCGCAGCGATTCACCATTTCATGAGGCGGCTCTGACTTGTGTGAAAACGTTGGCTGAAGGCAAAAAGGCTTGGGCAATTCCTTGGCCCTGTCTGCACGAGTTTTATGGCGTGGTGACGCACCCAAGGCGCTACGCCCCGCCCAGCACGCTGGCGCAGGCGGCCGACCAGTTGGATGCTTGGCTGGACAGCCCGCAGTTGCAGTTGTTGGGCGATTCCAAAGGGCATTGGCCAGCGCTGCGCGCTTTGTTGGTGGCTGGCAAAGTAGCGGGTGCTATGGTGCATGATGCCCGCATTGCCGCGATTTGCGCGGAGCATGGCGTGCGCGAATTGTGGACGGCCGATCGCGATTTCAGTCGATTTCCGGCTTTGAAATGCCGCAGTACTTTGCTAGGATAGCGCAGTTTCAATTACGCAAACTAAAGCCCAAAATCATCGACGATGGCACGCGGCCATCGGTGTCGCGGGGCAAGGTGCCTGTTTTTTCAATGGCGCGCAACACCGCGTCGTCCCATGCTTTCACGCCACTGCTTTTGACGATGCGCTGGCTGATGATGCTGCCCTCGGGTGCTACGCGCAGCTCCACCTCTGCTCTGGGATTGCTAGCAAGCTCTTCAGTGAATACGATGTTGGGCTTCACACGGCCAATGATACGGCCGGCGTAGCTGGCCGACGGCCCGCTGGACTGGGCCGCTGCACCAGTAGCCCCGGGTGCCGCCGTGCCACCAGCCAAACCTGCCATGCGTTTGAGGTTGTCTTGGCGCTGCTCTTCCACGCGCTGGGCATCTGCTTTGTCTAGCGCCTCTTGGCGTTTTGCCTCTTTTTTAGCCTCTTCTTTTTTCAAGAGCTCGGTTTTTTTCTTATCCTCGGCTTTGTCTTTGACAGCCTCTTTGGCAGCTTCATCATCGGCCAAGCGTTTGGCTTCTTTTTTCTTTTGCTCGGTGTTGATGTCGGGTGGGGCAGGGGGCGGGGCTTGCTCGGCTACGGGCACAGGTTTTTGCGCTACAGGCTCGGGTGGCGGCGGTGCTAGCACTTCTTTTGGTGCGGCGTTCAGGGCGCTGGCGCTCCACAGCTCGGCCTCTGCGCTGGCCAGCGTGTCGTCGCTGTGTTTCCAGCTCACGCCCAGGCTCAGGGCTATGGCCAGCAGCACATGGGCGGCTATGGCCACGCCAAATGCGCGCAGCATGCCCGGCGGGGGCGGTGGCGCAAACTCTAGGTGGGGCGCGTTGGTGGCGGTCATGGCAGTTGGTGAAAAAAATGTGGGGCACACACTGCCAGCATGGCAAGTGTCACAAAGCTGCACATCACAAAGCTACACATGACAATGCATGTAAACATAGGCCAAGCCATCATTTTGCCAGCTGCACCGCCAAGCCCACACGCGCTATGCCAGCGCGTTGCAAGCTGTCCATCACTTTGACCACAGTTTCGTATTTCACCGATTTGTCGGCGCTGATGACCACGGCGGTATCGGCTTTGCCAGCGACTTCTTTTTTCACCATAGTCGCTATGTCTTTCATAGCTATAGGTGACGATTTGGTGCTGACGTCGGGCAATTTAAGTTCTAAAACATCGTCTTTACTGATGATGACTTGCACCACGCGGTCGGCCTGCTTGGCGGCCTTGCCCACGCTGGGCAAATCGACCACACTGGGCGAAATCATGGGTGCTGTGACCATGAAAATAATCAGCAGCACCAGCATCACATCGATGAAGGGCACCATGTTGATCTCGTTGATGGTGCGGCGGCCTCGCCCGCGTGCGGTCACGCTGGCCATGCTAGTGCCCCGACGCGGTCATGGAGCCAGCGCGCGCCTGCGCGGCCTGTGCCCCTTGTGCCCCTTGCGCACCTTGGTAAGGCTGCGCAGGGTGCACCCCCGTTTGCGCGGCGTTAAAACTCGATACGCCGCTGGGCTGCCCATTGCCCAAATTGCGCTGCAAAATATTCGTGAACTCTTCCATGAAGGTGTCCAAATTGATGGCCACGCGGTCGATGTCGCGGGCAAAGCGGTTGTAGGCCACCACGGCAGGTATGGCTGCAAACAGGCCAATGGCAGTGGCCACCAGTGCCTCGGCAATGCCCGGAGCCACAGTGGCCAGCGTCACGGTTTGCATAGATGCCAAGCCAGTGAAAGCATGCATGATGCCCCACACCGTGCCAAACAAGCCTACATAAGGGGACACCGAGCCCACCGAGGCCAAAAACGAGAGATTGGACTCTGCAGTGTCCATCTCGCGCTGGTAGCTGGCGCGCATGGCGCGGCGCGCGCCGTCCATGAGCGCGCCAGAATCGGTGATGCGCCGCTCACGCAGTTTTTGAAACTCGCGCATGCCACTGGCAAATATGCGCTCCATCGGGCCGCTGAGCTTGGCGTTTTGCGCGGCGGCGGCAAACAACTCACTCATGGATTTGCCCGACCAAAAATCGCGCTCAAAAGCTTCGTTAAGCGCCTTGATTTTATTGAGCGCAATCAGCTTGCGAAAAATCGCTGCCCAACTGGCTATCGACACGCCCAGCAGCAGCAGCATCACCAGCTGCACCACCAAGCTGGCATTGAGCACGAGGTGAAGAATCGACATGTCTTGGTTCATTGTTTTTCCCTTTGGATGTGTAACTAGCTGCTATCTTGCACAAATGCTGCGCCGCCGTCAATCCCATATTCTTGGAGTTTGGTGGCTAAATGCACTGGCATGCGCATGGGTTTGTGGCTGGTGGCATTCACCCAGCCGATGCGGATACTGCCTTGGGCGATTAGCTTAGTCTGCGTGCCATCATCTGCATGCTTTGGTTTTAATAGCACACTTTGACCTAATGACACTGACATCTTGCCTAAATTCTGTAAATTCACGGTTACAACAAGCATATCGTCGAGCTTGGCAGGCGCGAGGTATTTCACCGATGTTTGCGCCACCACAAACATACCACCCGTGGTTTCACGCAGTTCTGATTGGTCAAAGCCCAAGCTGCGCAGCCATTCGGTGCGGGCGCGCTCCATGAACTTGAGGTAGTTGGCATAAAACACGATGCCGCCCGCATCGGTATCTTCCCAATACACGCGCACTGGCCAATTGAAAGTGGCCTTGGTTTCTGGCCAGTTCAAGGCTGCCATGGCTCAGGCCAAAACCTCGGCCATACGGGTAATGGCCGTGCGCAAATCATGCATAGAGCTGGCAGTAGAAAAGCGCACAAAGCGCGCCGTGCTGTCCGAGCCAAAATCACGCCCCGGCGTGATGGCCACATGGGCTCTGCGCATCATTTCAAAGCAAAACTCCCAGCTGCTGGCCGCACCCACTTTGCTCAGTAATTGAGAGCAGTCCGCATAGGCATAGAAAGCACCATCAGCCTCCACAGGCACTTCAAAACCAATGCTACGCAGGGCGGGAATGAAGTAATCACGCCGCGCCTTGAACTCGGCGCGGCGTGCCTCGTAAATGGCCAAACTCTCAGGCTCAAAACAAGCCAGCGCCGCGTGCTGGGCGATGGTGCTGGGGCAGATGTAGAGGTTTTGCGCCAAGCGCTCAATGGTGGGGGCCAAGCTCTCGGGCACCACCAACCAGCCCAGCCGCCAGCCCGTCATTTGAAAATATTTGCTAAAGCTGTTGATGCTGACCACCTGCTCGCCCAAGCCGTCCGGCAGAGCCAGCGCGGTGTGGCCATAGGTGGCATCGTGGCTCAGGCCGAGGTAAATCTCGTCGACCATGGTGACGCCGCCCTTACTGCGCACAAAGTCGGCAATGCGGCGCAGCTCGTCAGGGTGAATCGATGTGCCCGTGGGGTTAGACGGCGAAGCGAGCAGCACGCCCTTGGTGCGCAAATTGTCTGAACTAAGGCGCGCATCCCAATGCGTCTGCACTTGGGCTGCCGTGGGCTGAAAGCGCTGCGCAGGCGTGGTGGGCAGCAGGGTGGCCACGCCATCTGCTGCGCCCACAAACTGGCGGTTGCAGGGGTAGCTGGGGTCTGGCATCAACACCTCGTCGCCCGCCTCAATCAGGGCTAAGCAAGCCAGCTGCAGCGCGGCTGACGCGCCCGCAGTGAGCACGATGCGGCTGGGCGCGATCTGCACTTGGAATCGGCTGGCATACCACGCGCTGATTTTGCCCCGCAGGGCGAGCATGCCCGTGGCTTGGGTGTATTGGGTGTGGCCGTTGGCAATGGCGCGCGCGGCCGCCGCTTGCACCAAGGGCGGAGCGGTGAAATCAGGTTCGCCAATGTTCACAAAAATCATCGGCTTGTCGGTGTGCGCCACTTGGGCTGCCAGCTCGGAGGCGGCTTTGCCTACTTCCATCACGTAGAAGGGTTCTATGCGTTGGGCGCGTTGCGATATTTTCATTTGTTGTTAAGACAGCTTGTGCTGAGCACGCTATGCTGAGCGTTGACAGCGAAATGGTTTGGCCGTCCGACCGATTTCGGGTACTCCCGTATGAGGGAGTGGCGGGCAAGCCGTTTCGCTGTTAACGCGACATACAAACATGGGTATTTAGCAATTTTAATGAAAAATAGTGGCAATGTCAGCGTGATATGGTCATATGTTGCTATTTTTTATATAGTGTATTAAATATGCTTCTTTGGTGTTGTTTTGCCTGCGGCGGTGTCTGCTACCACTTCCAATGCCCGCAGGCTGGGGGCAATTTTGTTCAAAATGCCGTTGACGTATTTGTGGCCATCGGTGCCGCCAAAGGCTTTGGCCAGCTCGATGTATTCGTTAAGCACCACGCGCCAAGGCACGTCTAGGCAATGCTGTAGCTCGTAAATGCCCATCCACATCACGGCGTGTTCAATGGGGGAAATCTCAATCCATTGGCGGTCTAGGAAGGGGGTGATTTGTGCGTTGAGCGCATCTGCCTGCGCAATGCAGCCGTGCAAGAGCGCGTCGTAATGCACCGAGTCGGCTTTGTTAAAGCCCGACAAATCGCGGGTGAACACATCAATGTCTTCGGGCAAGTTTTTGCCCACCAAATGCTGGTACAAAGCCTGCAAGGCAAACTCGCGGGCGCGGCTTTTGGTGGACTTGTTGGTGCTTTTGATGGGCACTCTCTTGGTCGCCGTATCGCCCGCGTTGCCGTGTGGTTTGGCCAGGCCCGCTGTGCGCGGCGATTCTGTCATGGTGGTGGTCATAAAGCGCTTAGGCCAGTTCGTTCAAAAGATTGGCCATTTCCACGGCCACGCGGGCAGCCTCAGCGCCATTGATGGTTTGGCGCGCCTGCGCTTGTTCCATGGTTTCTACCGTGAGTATGGCGTTGGCCACTGGCAGTTTGTAGTCCAAAGCCACGCGGCTCACGCCCGCGCCAGATTCATTGGCCACCAGCTCAAAATGGTATGTTTCGCCGCGAATAATGCAGCCCAGCGCTACCAGCGCGTCAAACTTGTTTTGCTCAGCCAAGCTTTGCAGCGCCACCGGCACTTCTAGCGCGCCGGGCACGTAAATATGGTCAATATGCCGCTCCAGCACACCTAAAGCAATGAGCTCGTTTTTGCAAGCCGTGGCCAGCGCATTGGTCACCGATTCATTGAACCGCGCCTGCACTATGCCGATGTAGAGTTTGCGCCCATCCAATCGGTCGGCCTGGCCTTTTTCTGCTCCAAACATGTTGTCTCTTTTCTTGATAATTTATTTGGCAATATAGCCAGCAATTTCTAAACCATAGCCCGCCATGCTCGGCATGCGCCGCGGATTGCCCAAGAGCATCATGCGCGCCACACCCACCTCGCGCAATATCTGCGCGCCAATGCCATAGGTGCGCAAATCCATGCGGCCGCGCTCTGGCGCTTGAGCAGGCTTGGCTATTCCGTCAAACTGCGCTAGCAATTGTGCAGCACTCTCGCCGCAGTTGAGCAGCACAATCACGCCCTTGCCTTGGCCTGCAATGTATTCCATAGCAGCATCCAA
>JAYTMT010000235.1:0-12592 GCA_043728315.1 Polaromonas sp.
AAGAGCCCCACTCCCACGCCGCCACGCACCACCACGGGCAGGTCGCTGCTGACATCGCGGATGTATTGGATTTGCACCAAACGGCCAAGCTCAAGCACCAGCTGGTCTTGCATCTTTTGCCCCTGGGCCAAAGATTCGCGGACCAGCGTATTTTCATAGCGCAGGGGCAGCGCAGAGTCCGCCGCTTTGTTTAAGGGCGGGGGCATGAGCAGTTCTATGCCCTGCAAATTGCTGCTCACTGACAGCTCGGGCACACCACGGCGAAAACCCAAAGTTGCCACGTAGTTGGCATTGCCCTTGGCATACTTGGCAATGCGCGAAATAAAGCCCATGTCTTTGGCACTGCGCAGCCCTTCTGCGCTGGCGATGCCTTGTGCCCTGAATGCCACCGTGGTGTCGTTCAGGGCAAGCGCTGGATTGGCGTTGACCGGGCGCGAGCCACCTTCTAGCCGCATGTCACCGCCAAACATGCGCGCCTGCGCATCACGCACAGCAAAGCCGGTTTCGCTGAACGTGACCAGCCCTTTGGCGCGCTCCAATACTGGCGAATCGGGGGTGATTTGCACATCGCTGTTGGCCAGTGTCACGCTGCCTGAAACTTTGGATTTGTCCAGCCCAGCAGCAATCGGCAAATTCAACCGCAGTTTGTACTCGCCCGCGCCTGTGGCTGTGGCTTTGCTCAACGCTTTGTTGGTGATCTCAGACAGGGGCGAGCTGGCCACCAAGGCCAGCAGCTCTGGCAATGGGCCGCGCGCATCAGCGCTTGCCGACACCGTCAGATTTTTGCCTAAATCAGGAATATTGACATCCAAACGCGGGATTTGCATACCAGCAAATCCCTGCACCCGGGCCGATGCGCCCTTGATCGCCAGCGAGGTGCGTTCAAGCACCAAGTCCCCATTGATTTGCGCCAGTGCAGGCCAAGGCAAACTGCCTGCGGCCAAGATGCTTTTAGGCACATAAGCGTATTGGGCATTTTTAATTTTGGCGCTGATTTTGAATTCGCCGAGTTTGGGTTCTTGAAAAGGCATGTCAAACAGATCGCCCTTGATCCTGAATGTGCCCTCTGATAAATTGCCAGCCACGATGGCCTCGCGCACGTAGTCGCGCGCTGGTTTGGCCACATAAGCAGGCAGGTAGCGCCACACCTTTGTGGTGTCAAAACGTGTGACCGTGCCCGACAAATCCAGCACACCCGGAAAGCGTGATTTGGCATTCGATTTGGCAGGATCAGCGGTGTGCCACTTGGCCTGCGCATCGAGCTGCGCATCGGCATTGCTTATTTTGAGGTTCGCAAGCTGCAGGTCAATTTTGTGGCCTTGTACGCTCCAGCGCACATCGGTGCTGAGCTTGTCTAGCAAAATCAGCGGGTCTTCCAGCGCGCCGGGCAGCTCCACTGCGCCAGCAAGCACGGCCACTTTGGCTTCGCCGCCCGCTTGGTTCAGTTTGAATTGCACATCTGCGCCACGAAAACCGGGGTGGGTGGTGCTTTGCAGTGGCGCAGATGCCGCAAGTGCCAAGGCTTTAACGCTGCCCTGCACGTCATACCGCGCGGGCAATCCCGCCATTAATTGCCCCTGCCAATTGGCTTTAAGGTTTTGTACAAGGCCTTGGGGTTTGAGGCTTTTAAGCAAATTATGGGTTACCGTGCCCAATGGCAAGCGGTCAGCAATCAGCGACAGTGCGGCCAAATCGAGCTGGTCAGCGGCGAATTCACCGCGTGCAGCCACCTTGCCCTCTGCACCAGTTTGCACCAATGACACATTGCCACCGGGCCACACCAGGCCGTCGGCGGTGCGAAATTGCAAGCCTTGAATGGCCGCATGGATGCCACCGGCAGCGCGCTGGCCAGACAAGCGGCCCTGCACCCCCAGCAAAGCCAGCGGCTTTAGCTCGGGAGCAAGTTTGACTTGGGCTTGGGGCAAGGCTACATCAGCTGTTACTTGGGTGATTTGCCCTTGGCTGACCTGCGCCCACGCACGCAGTGCGCCGCCACCACTGGCCACCTCCACTTGGCTAGGCACATAACGCTTGAGCTGGGACACATCCACAGCAGGAAAATCGGCATACACTTGGCCTTCCCAATCTTGCCAACGCCCGGCGCGGCTGCCCAATAGCCCTTGGCTGAACACGCCTTGCAGGCTAAAGCGCGATCCCCACAGCGGTGGCGGTGTGGCGTCTAGGCGCACGAAGTGCCTGCGTCGCGGGTTGCGCACCACCAAGTCCACTTCTTTTAAAAACAATGGCGGCGCAGTGCTTTGCTCATCGAGCCAATTGAGCGTGCCCCCGCGCACCACAAATTCGGTTTGCGAGAAAAACCAATCTGCCGCGCTGCCATCGCTCTCGCCCGGCTGCGACAAATCCAAGCCAGCCACAAAGAACTTGCCCTCTTGGCTGCGCCGCACGTCCAGCTCAGGTTGCTCGATCACCAGTTGTTCAAAGCCTAAGCGCCATGCCGAGGTGGGCGATAACACGACGACCACTTTTTTCAGCACCAAGGCGGGCCGGTTTTGCGCATCAAGCAAGCGCACATCTTGCAGGGTAAAGCTGGGCAACAGGCCGCCAGCCTCTGCACTCACTGCCCCAATGCGCACAGGCACGCCCACGGCTTTGCTGGCCAGCATTTCCATGCGCGGGCGAAACTCGCCAATTCTTGGCACAATGGAGAAATGCAATACCGCCCAGACCAGCACCGTCACTGCAATGCCAGCCAGCAATAGCCACCACAGGGTGGCCACCAAAACAGCAGACACGCGCAACAAGCGTGAGGGCTTGAGCAACGCTGCGGGCTTGGGGCTAAGGTTGGGTGCTTGCATGGCAATTCTTGGGCTTCCATTATGACCCGCAGCCATGCCGCTTTGGCGGCAAATGCAGCGCAAGTCGCAGCAAAAATTGCAACTGGTTCACGTTTTGCCATGCGCGTGCGCCGCCGCTATGCACTTTGGCTGCATCTATTGCCCCCAAACAGCCCGCCAATTTGCCCCAACCGTGCCGATTTGCAAACTTGCTACACCGCATTGCTTGCGCTTAATTTAGATGCTGGATCTGCGCTGCGTGTGCTGCGCCAGTTGGTGTTGGAGCGCTTGGTGCAATTAGACACCCAAGAGAAAGCGCCCCTTTCAAGCATCACCGAATGCATGACTGGTTTGGCAGAGTTTGCCCTGGGCGTGGCCTGTAGCACGGCGCTGTCCGCGTTGGACGCGCAGCATGGTTTTGCACAAGCTGCCAACGCGCCGCAGGGGCAGCGCACGGCGCTGTGGATTGTGGGCATGGGCAAGCTTGGGGCCCGCGAGCTCAATGTTTCTAGCGACATTGACCTGATTTTTGTGGCCTCGCAAGACGGCCAAACCACTGGCGTGCTGACTGACGGCGTGCTGCGCGGCCAAATCAGCCAGCACGAGTATTTTGCCAAAGCGGTGCGCATGGTCAGCACCATGCTCTCGGATGTGAGCGAGCACGGCTTTGTATTTCGCATCGATTTGGCACTGCGCCCGCATGGGCAGTCTGGACCCTCGGTGGTCTCGCTGGACGCGCTGGAGGAGTATTTTCAGTTGCAGGGGCGCGAATGGGAGCGCTTTGCATGGCTTAAATCGCGCGTGGTAGCTGGCGATGTGTCCAGCGCGGGGGCGCTGCGCAGTGTGGTTTTGCCCTTTGTGTTTCGCAAGTATTTGGACTACAACGTGTTTGAGGCGCTGCGCCATTTGCATGGCCAAATTCGCAGCCATGCCACCAAACGCGCATCAGGCCGTCCAGAGCGCGCCAACGATGTGAAGCTCTCACGCGGGGGCATCCGTGAGCTAGAGTTCACCGTGCAACTGCTGCAAGTGGTGCGCGCTGGCCAGTTCCCCGAGCTGCGCACGCGCTCCACTGTAGAGGCCTTGCAACGCTTTGTGGCAGCAGGCATCATGCCAGCCGAGACGGCTGACGCACTTGGCAAAGCCTATGTTTTTTTGCGCCAAGTAGAGCACCGCATCCAATATTTGGACGACCAGCAGACCCATATTTTGCCTACCGACGATGCAGATCTGGACTGGATTGCGCTGGGCATGGGGTTTGCCAGTTGCTGCCCATTTTTGAGCACGCTCAATGCCCACCGCGAGCGTGTGGCTTTGGAGTTTGACACCCTGCTGCGCGGCGCGCCAGTGGCTGATAAGCCAACGCAATGCAAAGGCTGTGGCGCGGCATCGGCGGGCGGGCCAGCGCATCTGGCTGGTCTGAGCGCAGATGTTTTGCAGCGTCTGGCCAGCCTGCGCGAACACCCCAGAGTGCTGGCTTTGCGCGAGGATGCGCGCATGCGCGTGGAGCGCTTGATTGTGCGAAGCCTTGCCCACTTGCAAGAGGGGCAGATAGCACAGGCCACCTTGCTGCGCTTTGTCGACTGGCTGGAAACCCTGCTGCGCCGCGAAAGCTATGTGGCCATGCTGCTTGAGCGCCCAGCCGTGCATGCCCGCGTGCTGCGCATACTTGGCGCTGCCAGCTGGATCAGCCATTATTTGCTGCTGCATCCGGGGGTGATCGACGAATTGGCACAAGAAGACTGGCTGTACAGCCGCTTTGACGCGGCGCAATTAGAGGTTGAGGTGCATGCGCGCCTCAAAGCCCTCAAAAACAGCGCACAAGACGATGAGGAGTCAATGCTCAATGTGTTGCGCCGCGCCCACCACAGCGCCTTGTTTCGCACCCTTGTGCGCGACAGCGAGCAGCACATCAGCATCGAGCAGGTGGCCGACGATTTGAGCGCCTTGGCCGACACGCTTTTAGCGATTGCGGTGCGCCACTGCTGGGCGCACTACAAAGCCCGCCACCTCGATGCCCCGCAACTGGCGATCATTGGCTACGGCAAGCTTGGCGGCAAAGAATTGGGCTACGGCAGCGATTTAGACATAGTCTTTGTCTACGACGATGCCCATGAAGACGCCAGCGCGATTTATGCGGGCTTTGTGCGCAAGCTCATCACTTGGCTGACGGTCAAAACCGCTGAGGGCGACTTGTTTGACATCGACACCGCCTTGCGGCCAAATGGCAATTCTGGCCATTTGGTCACTAGCATGCAGGCCTATGAAGACTACCAAACCCAGCGCGGCAGCAACACCGCTTGGACGTGGGAGCACCAAGCCATGACACGGGCGCGCTGTGTGCTGGGCTCGGCGCAACTGCGCCAACGCTTTGATGCCGTGCGCCAAGCGGTGCTGTGCGCACCAAGGCAAACAACGGCCTTGAAAACCGAGGTGGCAGCCATGCGCGAGCGCGTGCGCGCTGCACACCGCCTCAAATCAGGCACGTTTGATGTCAAGCACAGCCCGGGCGGCATGGTGGATGCCGAGTTTGCCGTGCAAGCCTTGGTGCTCGCCCACGCTGGT
The DNA here is from genome assembly GCA_043728315.1 of Polaromonas sp. Classification (GTDB taxonomy): domain Bacteria; phylum Pseudomonadota; class Gammaproteobacteria; order Burkholderiales; family Burkholderiaceae_C; genus JAAFIP01. The sequence continues at coordinate 5,361 of JAYTMT010000235.1, forward strand.
TTGGCATCTGCCATGCGCGCCAATACTGGCAACATTGCCTTACTTTTAGCCGCTGAGCAAGCCCATCTTTTAGAGCCGGGCGTGGGCCAAGCCGCTGCGCAGGCCTACCGCAGTTTGCGCCGCGTGCAACACAGTGCCCGCTTGCACGAAACCCCCACCCAACTGCCCGATGGCCAATTTTTAACCGAACGCGCCGCCATAGGCGCTTTAATGCGCCAAGTGTTTGGATAAAAAGCAGGCCTCAGACAGTACGCAGCTAAACCACACCTAAACCGCAGTGAAACTGCCTGATTTGCCGCCGTGCTTTTCCAATACCCGCACCCGGTTCAATACCATGGCGCGGTCCACTGCTTTGCACATGTCATAAATCGTCAGCAAGGCCACACTGCAGGCCGTGAGCGCCTCCATCTCTACGCCGGTCTGTCCAATCGTTTCTACCGTAGCAGTGCAGGTTATTGAGGGGGGTTTTAAGGAATTCGAAGCAGATGTCAGCGTCAAATGGTCATTATTCACTGCAAAATCAATAGCAACTCGGGTGATAGCCAAGGGATGGCACAAGGGAATCAAGTCGCTGGTTTTTTTGGCTGCTTGGATGCCTGCAATGCGTGCAACTCCCAGCACATCGCCCTTTTTGGCGCTGCCAGCCTCAATCAAGGCCAAGGTCGCGGGTAACATGTCAATCTGGCCTTGGGCCACGGCTACGCGCTTGGTAGGGGCTTTGTCGGCCACATCCACCATATGGGCTTGGCCGTTTTTGTCAAAATGGGTAAATTGGTCGCTCATGATTTAATCGTGGTTTTGGTGTTTCTCTTGACGAAACTTTTTTCATTCATCCTTCATCATATCGCCATGTCAGCATCTTCTTTCAATTTGATCGACCGCCTCAAAGCCAGCGGCATCCATTTGGCCATCAGTTTGGCGATTGCCGCACTGGCTGCAGCCTTGGTTTTTCTGGTCTGGTATCCCTACCCTTACCGCGAAATTTCCGGTGGGCGCGAGCTTTTTATTTTGGTAGTCACCATTGATGTGATTTTGGGCCCCTTGATTACTTTTGCAGTGTTTAACCGCGCCAAGCCCATGCGCGCGCTCAAGCGCGATTTGGCAGTGGTGGGACTGATACAGCTGGCGGCTCTGGGCTATGGCATGTGGACGGTGTTTGTGGCTCGCCCCGTGCATTTGGTGTTTGAATACAACCGTTTTCGGGTGGTGCACGCCATTGAAATCGACCAAGCCCAGCTGCCTAAAGCTTTGCCCGCACTGCAAAAACTGCCCATAGGTGGGGTCGAACTGCTGGGTTTGCGTGAATTCAAAAACAGCAACGAAATGGCCGATGCCACCTTGGCTGCATTAGGTGGCGCACAGCTGAGCGCTCAGCCGACGTTGTGGCAGCCCTACGCCGCCTCAGCCGCGCAAATCAAGCGCGAAGCCAAGCCAGTGGCGGTGTTAAAAACCAAATTTCCAGCCCAAGTAGCGCAAATTGATGCGGCCATAGCCAGCAGCGGCAAAAGCATGGACCAGCTGTCTTGGCTGCCCATGGTGGGCCGCAAAAGCTTTTGGACGGTGCTCATTGACGCGCAAACCACCCTGCCCGTGGCCTACCTCCCACTGGACTCTTTTTAGCCATTTTTATGGTTTTTTTGCCCAATGTCAGCGTCAAAAGGTCATATATTGCTATTTTTTTATTAGCATTTAGCCAAGCAGCATTACCCCAAAGCAATTTGCCGCAGTTGGGCGACGGGCAGGATTTAAGCCTCACGGCTGAGCGCAAAATTGGCCAGCGCATTGCCCGCGAAATCTACCGCGACCCTGATTACATCGACGACCCGCTGCTGCTGGAATACGTGCAAAGCATCTGGCAGCCGCTCTTGGCCGCTGGCCGGGCGCGCGGCGACATCACGCCCGAGCTTGATGCGCGCTTTGCATGGCAGGTGGTGCTCGCGCGTGACCGCACGGTCAATGCTTTTGCACTGCCCGGGGGCTACATGGGCGTGCATTTGGGCTTGGTTGCCTTGGTGGCCACGCGCGACGAGCTGGCCTCGGTGCTGGCCCATGAGCTCTCCCACATTACCCAGCGCCATATTGCACGCCTGAACGCCAAGCAAGCAGCGCAAGCCCCGTGGGTCTTAGGCGCTATGGTTTTGGGTGCGCTCGCTGCCAGCAAAAACCCTGAAGCGGCCAACGCGGTGATTGCAGGCGGGCAGGCAGTATCGGCACAAAACCAATTGAATTTTTCGCGCGACATGGAGCGCGAGGCAGACCGCATTGGCTTTAACCTGCTCAGCAGCGCCGGTTTTGCACCACAGGGCTTTGTAGCCATGTTTGACAAGCTGCAGCAGGCCAACCGCATCAATGACAACGGCAGTTTCCCCTACCTGCGCTCGCATCCGCTTACCTCTGAGCGCATTGGCGATATGCAGGCGCGCTTGCAGCTTAGCCCCGGTGCGGCATTGCCCGCCCATGCGCCACGCCCCAACCCCCTAGAGCACGCGCTGATGGCCACGCGTGCGCGAATTTTGGCCGACCCCAGTGTAGACAGCCTGCGCGCGGCACTGCAAGAGGCGCTTTCTGCTCCGCCAGCCACTGCAACCCAAGGCGCGGCGCTGCCAGCCAAAGCCATGGCAAGCCTCTATGGCGGGGCACTGGCCGCTTTGAAACTGCGTGAATTTACTGCTGCGCGCCAGCTCATTGCCGCGCTTGGCGCAGCATTTGTAGCCGAGCCACTGGCCAAGCGCGCTGTCCAATTACTGGCCTACGAAACCAGCTTGGCCGATCCTTCGCAAGCGGGCGCAGTGGCCGCAGCCATAGGTGCAGCTCCCCTCAAACGCCCCGAATTGCTGCTCTCTGGTGCGGCACACCGCGCCAGTGGCCAGCCACGCGCCGTGCTCGACGCATTGCAAACTTGGGTATCACAGCAGCCCGGCGACGCGCCTGCTTGGGATGCCTTGGCGCAGATATACCAAGCGCTGGACCAGCCCCTGCGCGCGCTCACAGCGCAGGCGCAGGCCAGTTTGGCCAGAGAGGATTTGGCAGGTGCGCTTGACCGCCTCAAAGCGGGGCAGGCCATGGTGAAAAGCGGTGTGGCGGTGGACCATATTGAGGCATCCATCATCGACACCCGCGCCCGCGCGGTGGAATCAGCGCTTAGGGAGCAGGCGCTCGAGCGCTGATTCAATCACCATGCCCGCCACAGAGTAGATCAGCGAGCCCACCAAAGCAGCGGAAAAGCCCTTGACCTCAAAGCCGTCCAGCAATGACGAGGCTGCCCAAAACATCAGCGCATTGATAACAAATAGGAAAAGACCCAAAGAGACAATCGTGACTGGCAAAGTCAGCACCACCAAAATTGGCCGCACAATGGTGTTGAGCAATCCAATCACAAAAGCCGCGACCATGGCTGCTGTGAAGCTTTGCACCACCACGCCAGAATAGAAATGCGCCACCGCAAACAAGGCCATGGCGCTCAGCAGCCATTTAAGTATTAATTTCATCTGGCAAGCATACCACCAAGCATGCTATCGCAAACGCGGTATCATGCCTTCCCCATGACAGAACACCACGGCATCCATATCAGCGACATTGAGTCGGCCATTAATTTTTGGCGTGCGCGCAAGCCATCGCCCGATGGCGTGACCCTGTGCGCCGAATTGCGCGCCTTGGCCCAGGTATATGCCCTGCTCATTTACTACCGCGAAACGCAGGCCGATGCCCGCTCCATGCCGCGTAGTACGCATGCTGCGTGGATGGTCTGGTATGACAGCACGCCAGACACCCCATGCATCGCCATTTGCTCGACCTCGCAGGGCGATGCGCTTTGCAAAGGCTGTGGACGCACTTTTTCTGAGGTGCAACACTGGCCAGAATTTGACCCCGTGCAAAAGCGCCACACATGGCACCGCATCAGCACCGAGGGCACAGCTTGGCGCTTTAACAAATATGCAGAGCGCGCCAGAGAAAACGCCGCACTAGCCCAAGCTGTGGCACACTGAGCGCCTGCGCGCATAGTGCGCCCACGTTTTTGGAGGATTTCATGCCTTATTCAGTCCTACAGGTTCTTTTTGGCCCCGCCCACACCGCCATAGTGGTTAAAGCCCGCACTTGGCCACTGCGCCGTGGCCTTGCCGCTGCAGCACTGGCCTTGCCACTTTTGAGCGGCTGCGAAACCAATCCACCCGCTGGTGCAGCCAACTCTTCCCAAGCCCCAGTAGCCACCGTGACCTCCTCCAGCGCCTCCAACGCCACCACAGCGCCAGCCACGGCTTCCGCGCCCAAATCGAGTCTAGAGTTCATTGATTTGCAAGGTTTTGACCGTGAATTGCACCAGTCTTTGGCAGCCACCCTGCCCGTGGTAGATGTGGCGTTTTACAGCCGGATCAGCCCCAGCGCCATGCCAGAGCGCCTGCAAAAATGGATGGCAGCCGTGGAGGCCGGTGGCGGCAAAATTAAAGTCACTCCGCCCAAATCAAGCGTGACCGCCAAGAATCCCTTCATGATCATAGGCGTGGTTAATTTCGCTTTCAACCTGTCTAAAGCCGCCAAAATGGAAGCCGAATACAGCCAATTCAAACCTGCCAAATCCTTTGATGCCGAGATCGTGCTCAAGGCCGACGGCGAAGGCCAGAGCATTGTGGACAAAGTCGTTTTCACGCCGCGTGCAAAATAACAGTATCCTGTCACTCTTAGGGTCTTAGCACCCAAAAATTAACGCATTCAAACCATGCCAACTACTGTAGCCGTTATCTTATCTGGCGGAGCGGGCTCACGCCTGTGGCCTGCTTCTCGCCACGACAGACCCAAGCCCTTCCTAAGCATTGGCGAATCCACACTGCTTGAATATGCCCGTGAACGCGGGCGTGCCAGTGGCTGCAAGGCTACTCTTGTGGTCGCTAATGTCGACCATTTAGCATTGCACAGGGCCACGCTTGGCACTGCGCCTGCGCACGAGAGCTTGCTCTACTTGCTAGAGCCAAAAGGCAGAAACACGGCTCCAGCGATAGCGCTGGCAGCACTTGCCGTGCTAGAAGCACACGGCGGCGATGCCGTGATGCTGGTCTTACCCGCCGACCATTTGGTGCCCGATACCAGCGCTTTTGTGGCCTGCACCATGCAAGCCAGCGCGCTTGCCCAGCAAGGCCAAATAGTAGCCTTTGGAGTCAGCCCCACTGCACCTGAGACTGGCTATGGCTACATCGAAGTAGCCAGTGCCTCGCGTGAGAGCCAGCGCGTACTGCGTTTTGTTGAAAAGCCAGACGCTGCAACTGCTGTGCAATACATCAGTTCAGGCCGATTTTTGTGGAACAGCGGCATGTTCTGCTTTACAGCGGACACCATTCTTCAAGCACTTGCAGACTGTGCGCCCTTGGTAATGTCTGCTGCGCGCGCGGTCTGGGCTGCGCGAAATGCACAGGGTGATACCGTGCATTTGAGCGCCGCGCTTTTTTCTAGCCTGCCTGATGTCAGTATCGACTACGCCGTGATGGAAAAAGCACCCAATGTGAGCGTAGTGCCTGCCCGCTTTGCATGGAGCGATGTAGGCACTTGGGACTCTATCGCCAAGGCCTACAGCGCCGACTCCAACGGCAACACCTCCTTAGGCGAGGTCATGTCGTTTGACACCAGCGGCACCCATGTGCAAAGCGAAGGGGGAGCAGGCAAAGTCATCGCCACCTTGGGAGTCCATGATTTACTCATCATCGACACTCCTGGTGCGCTGCTGGTAGCTGCCAAAAGCCATGCGCAAGATGTCAAACGCATCGCGCAAAAAATGGCAGAATCCGCAAAACTACAATCTAGCCTCGACCATTAACCCCTGCAAAGCGCAAAAAACCCCATGCAATTTATCCGTTTTTCTGACCTCTGTGCCTCTGGCCAAGCAAGCAACAAACGCGTGTTCATCCGCGCTGACCTGAATGTGCCGCAAGATGCGCAGGGCGCTATCACCGAAGACACGCGGATTCGGGCGAGTATTCCTTGTATTCAAATGGCGTTGGACGCAGGCGCTGCTGTCATGGTCACTTCGCACTTAGGCCGCCCCACCGAGGGCGCGTTCACCCCCCAAGACTCGCTCGCTCCAGTGGCTAAGCGCCTGTCTGAACTCTTGGGCCGCGAGGTGCCGCTGCTGGCCAACTGGGTCGATGGTGTGGCGGTGCAGCCAGGCCAACTGGTGCTGCTGGAGAACTGCCGCGTGAACGTGGGCGAGAAAAAGAACGCGCCCGCGCTGGCTCACAAGCTGGCAAAGCTGTGCGATATTTTTGTGCACGATGCCTTTGGCACGGCGCACCGCGCCGAAGGCACGACCTATGGCATTGCACAGTTTGCGCCCATAGCCAGTGCCGGCCCGCTACTTGCCGCTGAAATGGACGCCATCAGCAAGGCGCTGGCCGCTCCTGCGCGCCCCTTGTTGGCTATTGTGGCCGGCAGCAAAGTCAGCAGCAAACTGACCATATTGAAAGCGCTGTCTGAGAAGGTCGATGGCTTGATTGTGGGCGGCGGCATTGCCAACACCTTCATGCTGGCTGCGGGTTTGAAAATTGGCAAATCCTTGGCCGAGCCCGATTTGGTAGACCAAGCGCGCGCGGTGATTGCGTCCATGCAGGCGCGTGGCGCGGCGGTGCCGATTCCGGTGGATGTGGTCACAGCCAAGCGCTTTGCCGCTGACGCAGTGGCCACCGTGAAAGCCGCTGCAGACGTGGCCGAGGACGATTTAATTCTAGACATTGGCCCGCAAACTGCAGCCATGCTGGCCCAGCAGCTCAAAGCCGCAGGCACCATTGTGTGGAATGGCCCGGTGGGCGTGTTTGAGTTTGATGCTTTTGCGCATGGCACCCAAACCATTGCCCGTGCCATTGCCAGTTCAGCTGCTTTTTCTATAGCAGGTGGAGGCGACACTTTGGCCGCTATTGCCAAATACGGCATTGAAAAAGACGTGGGCTATATTTCCACTGGCGGAGGCGCGTTTTTGGAAGTGCTAGAGGGCAAAACACTGCCAGCTTTTGAGATTTTGGCCAAGCGCGCGGTCTGATATTACCTCGGTAAACAGCAAATTGAGGCTGAAGTTAGCGCTGTGCGATTTGCAGTGGATCGGTTGGTAGAGACTTGTCTTGGACTCGACTGGCTTTGGGCTGCAGTGTGTACGGGCGCAGGACGGTGGTGCGACTTCAGCTACGCGGCTGTCCCCCGGCCTCGAGGCCTCCTCCTTGATGCCGCTGCGCTGAAGTAGCACCACCGCCCTGCGC
>JAYTMT010000236.1:0-16545 GCA_043728315.1 Polaromonas sp.
CCCGCATGCTGGAGTACCAGAAATCGGTCGTGGGCGAAAGCCAAAACGCTGATCGGGCGCGCAAAACGCAGAGAGAAAGTCAAAACGCTAATCGCGCGCTCTAAAACCTTGAGAAAACGTACAAAACAAGGGGGTTTATAGAATTTCAGCGCAATGTCAGCGTCACAGGGTCATACCCCGCTATGATTTTTAATCAAATATCTCATTGAGCCAAGACTTTTTGCGTGCTGTGCGGCTGCGCTGTCCGCTGCGGTAATCTGAATCCTCAAAGTCGTGTTGGCGGCTGCTTTGCTGGCCTGCGATTGGTATGGCCGCCGCTGCAGGAGTGGCAGCAGTGGCTGCCATTGCCGCGCTGGCACGGTCAAGCAGCTTGTCTAGCTCGCCGCGGTCTAGCCATATGCCGCGGCAGCTGGGGCAGTAGTCAATTTCAACACCTTGGCGGTCGGCCATTACCAAACTGGTGTCGGGGCAAATAGGGCATTTCATGTGGTTTCTCCGGTGGTTGCAAAAGACTAAGATTAATCCCCACTGGCGCATTGAAAAAGCAGATAATTACGCATTTACACTCCCAAAAAACCGATATGAGCGCACCATTTAACTACAAGCATTTGTACTATTTTTGGGTGGTTGCCAAAGAGGGCGGCATATCACGCGCTGCTGACAAACTGGGCATGGCGGTGCAAACAGTGAGCGCCCAAGTGCGCGAGTTGGAGCGCTCGCTGGGCTTTGCTTTGCTCAAGCCTGCCGGGCGCGGCTTGGTGCTGACCGATGCGGGCTTGGCCGCCATGCAGCAGGCAGACCAGATTTTTCAGCTCGGCGAGCACCTGCCCATGCGGGTGCGCGATGCCGCCAGTGCGCCCACCGTGCGCTTGGCCGTGGGCATATCTGATGGCCTGCCCAAACTGGTGGTGCACCGCCTGCTGCAACCGGCCATCACCGAGCCGCATTTGCGGCTGCTGTGCCACGAAGGCGAGTTTGACGAGCTGCTGGGCGACTTGGCCTTGCACCGGCTAGACATCGTGCTGTCCGACCGCCCAGCGCCTGCCAACCCCAATATCAAGCTATACAACCATGCATTGGGCAGCTCGGATGTGGCATGGTATGCCACGCCCGCCGTGGCGCAATTGGCCAAGCAAAACTTCCCGCAGTGCTTGGCCAACACGCCCACCCTGCTGCCCACAGCGCACACCGCCGTGCGCGCGCGACTAGACCACTGGTTTGAACAACGCGGTATTCGGCCGCGCATAGTGGGGGAATTTGAAGACAGCGCCTTGTTGAAAACCTTTGGCGCTGGCGGCATGGGGGTGTTTCCTGCCGCGCAGTGGGTGCATGAGGATTTGCTGGCCCATTACCCCGTGGAGCTGGTGGGCACCTGCGACGGGGTGACCGAACATTTCTTTGCCATTGGTACAGAAAAAAAGGTGCAGCACCCGCTGGTGCAGCGCCTGCTCAAGCCAGCGCTGTAGCCTGTGCTGTGCTGTGCGGCTGCTGCCCGCTCTGCGTTTAGGTTATTTCTTGGTTTAGCGCGCCCGATCAGCGTTTTGGCTTTCGCACACGCCCTCATGCGGTGGGTACACCGAAATCGGTCGGTCGGGATAGCCAAAACGCTGCTCGGGCTATGCTCGCTTTGAGGTTTTAATACCGCAGACAAGCTATTCTTAGATTGCTACACACTATATAAATAATAGCGTACTATGACCATATGACGCTGACATTGCCACTATTTTTCTTGAAAATTACAAATCCAAGCATGAAACAGAACGCCAGCTTGTTGTTGACCCAGAAACTGAGCAGTTTTCTAACCGTTCCCAGTAACCACCTCGCCCTGCGGCTAAGCGAGTGCTGTGCCAACGCGCAAACAATCGGGGCGCTGGGCTGGTTTTTTTGAGCAAATGGGGGATCAGAATGTTCATCTGTTTGAGCCCGCAGGGCGAGTTATGAACACTCCCCCCATTTGTTCGAAAAAACAAGCTACCCCGAAGGGGCCAGCGATCCGTTTGCGCATTGGCACAGCGCTCGCTTGGCCGCAGAAGTGACCAAGCTAGGCATGAACCCTAGGGCAGACTCAGGACGAACGGGAAAATAGCAACCAAGCTGGGTATGAACCCTTCGACAAGCTCAGGGCGAACGAGAAAATAGCGACCAAGCTGGGCATGAACCCTTCGACAAACTCAGAGCGAACGGATATGTCGCCACAGCGCCCGCTTACTCTTTCTTAGCCGTGCGCAGGCTCAAAAGCATGGTCAAAGCCAGTATGCCCACCACTACACCCAATGACACTGCCACTGGTATTTTGTACACATCTATCAAACACATCTTGGTACCTATAAATACCAAAATCACCGCCAAACCGTAATTGAGCAGGTGGAACTTGTTGGCCACAGCGGCTAACAAGAAATACATAGCACGCAGTCCCAGAATAGCAAACACATTGCTGGTCAACACAATGAAGGGGTCATTGGTGATGGCAAAGATTGCTGGGATAGAGTCCACGGCAAAAATCACGTCGGTCAAGGCAATCAGACAAATCACCATGAACAGCGGGGTGGCAATTTTCTTGCCGTTTTCCACGGTCCAAAACTTTTCACCGTCGTAGTTTTTGCTCACTGGCAGCACTTTGCGCAGCAGCTTGAGGGCGGGGTTGTCGTCAAGATTGGGTTCTTTGCCAGCCGCCCACCACATTTTGATGCCTGTGAGAATCAGGAAAGCGCCAAAAACATACAGCACCCAATGGAACTCAGCGAGCAGCCAGCCACCCACCAAGATCATGATGGTGCGCAGCACAATGGCGCCAATGATGCCAATCATCAGCACGCGCTTTTGAAACTGCGTGGGCACTGCAAAATACGTAAAAATCATCAGGAAGACAAAAATATTGTCCACAGCCAGTGATTTTTCAATCAAGTAACCAGTTAAAAACTCCAGCGCCTTGGTGTTGGCCACTTCCACCGAGCCCGTGCTGTCCCTCACGGCCCACCAAAACAGGCCGTTGAACAAAAAGCTCAGGCCAATCCAGACCAAAGACCAGTTGAGCGCCTCTTTCACGCCAATGTCGTGCGAGCCTTGCTTTTTAAGCACCACGAAATCAATGAACAAAGAAACCAACACGATGGCTATAAAAGTGAGCCAGAGCCACAGGGGGGCTATTGTTTGCATAAAAAAACCTTCAAAGTAAATGGGGCGCAACGCTTGTCAACATGCGTTGTGGATGCCCAGAGGAACGCGATGTGGCGCGCCGCGCTGGGCTTGAGCGATTCGTGAGTTTATGGCATATTCACTGGAATTATCTGATTAAATCTTTACTTTAGTTCGTAAAAATAGGAATGTTTGGCTGATTTTTCCTTCTTTGAAGCTGCTGCTGCGGCTGGCATGATCAGCACATTCACACATAACAACAGCTAAACTACGGCTTCAACACGCCCCCGCCAAGCCACTTCACCATGCTAGAAAAATGACGCGCCAAAGCCCGGCTTGGTTAGACCGAATCCGCAGCACACTGCCCACCCGCGACACACTGGTGGTGCACCCGTGGCTCAAGCCTGTGGCCAACAAGCTGCTTGACCCGGCGCTTTGGCGCTTTCACCATGAATCGGTGGCGCGCGGGGTGGCGGTGGGCACGTTTTGGGCTTTTGTGATTCCTTTTGGGCAAATAGTGGCTGCCGCTGCCCACTGCACATGGTGGCGGGCCAACATACCCGTGGCCGCCGCCATGACCATGCTTACCAACCCCTTAACGATTGGGTTTTGGCTGTGGCTGGCCTACCAGCTAGGCGTACTGGTGCTGGGCGAGCCTGCGGCGCTGGCAGCGCCCGGCGGCAGTGGCGTGCTGGCTTGGCTGGCCGAATTTGGCTGGCCCACCGTGCTGGGCATGGGCCTGTTTGCTGTGGGGGGCGCTGCGGCGGGCTACCTGTGCGTCAAACTGGTGTGGCGCTTGCGCATTGCGCACAAGCGCCGTGCGCGCAGGTGAGCAAGGTTTTGCACCATGCAATCGTGGTTTTTACAGTTTTTAAGCCCGATGTCATCGCCATATGGTCATAGTGCGCTATATAAATAGTAGCGTTTAAGTTTCCTAATGCAACGCCTACAAAGCTTGCAAGACCTTCAAATCTAGCCACCACGGTTTAAGCCACCACCGTGGGCACCCGCTGCGCCAGCGCGCACATCAACTCGTAGCCTACCGTGCCTGCTGTGGCGGCTACTTCGTCGATGGGCAGCACCGCACCGCTGGATGCGCGGCCCCACATAGTCACTTCGCTGCCCATGCCCGCGTCGGGCAGGTCGGTAATGTCTACGGTCACCATGTCCATGCTCACGCGGCCTACCGTGCGGGTGCGCTGGCCGTTGACCAAGACGGGCGTGCCCGTGGGGCACAGGCGCGGGTAGCCGTCGGCATAGCCACAGGCCACCACCGCAATGCGCATGGCTTTGTCAGCGGTGAAGCCCGAGCCGTAGCCCACCGTTGCACCCGCTGTCAGGTCTTGCGTGGCGATGATGCGGGTAGCCAATGTCATGCCTGGCTGCAAACCCCAGTGGGCGCTGCTGTGCGCGGGGTAATCGGTGGAGCTGCCGTACAGCACAATGCCGGGGCGTATCCAGTCGGTGCGCAGGTCGTCGGCGCTGTAGCGCAGGGTGGCGGCGCTGTTAGACAGCGTGCGTTCACCGGGCAAGTCTTGCGTGGCCGCGTTAAAAGCGGCCAACTGCTGGGCTATGCCGTCTTGGCCAAAGCGCGTGGCATCGGCATCGCTAAAGTGCGTCATCAGGGTGATCTCATCTACCTGCGGTAGAGCGTTCAGCCGCGTCCATGCGCTGCGGTACACCTCGGGTTTGAAGCCCAAGCGGTTCATGCCGGAGTTCATTTTGAGGAACACGCGGTGCGGCTCATGCGTTTTGTGGCTGGCCAGCATGTCAATTTGTTCGTTGCAATGCACCGTGTGCCACAGGTTTAGGCGCGAGCACAGCTCAAGGTCGCGCAGCTCAAACACCCCTTCGAGCAACAGCACGGGCCCGCGCCAGCCCAGCGCGCGCACCCGCTGCGCCTCGTCCAAGTCCAGTAGCGCAAAGCCATCAGCCCCGCGCAGCCCCTCAAAAGCGCGCTCTATGCCGTGGCCATAGGCATTGGCCTTGACCACCGCCCAAGCGCGCGCGTCGGGCGCAGCGGCGCGGGCGCGCTGCAGGTTGTGGCGCAGGGCATCGGTGTGGACGGTGGCTAATATAGGGCGTGGCATGGGCGAAATTATTGGGTTGATCAAGCGCTGTGTAAAGCAGGGCTTGTGAGGGCTTGCAAGGCTTAGCAGCTGGCAATGCACATACAAAGACAGCTATGCATGTTAAAACACCATTTGTCAAGCAGGGCAAACACAAAGCAAAGCACCTACATCAGGCATTTTGACAGCTAGCAAGCATGCTATAAACTGATTGTAAATTTTTTGTAAACCATTCAGACTTGTAAGCATCACGTGAAACGCGGTTTTTATACGATCATGGCAGCGCAGTTTTTTAGCTCGCTCGCTGACAACGCACTCTTTGTGGCCGCTGTCGAACTCATCCGAAGCAATGGCGCACCCGCTTGGCATGGCGCGGCCTTGGTGCCCATGTTTGCCTTGTTTTATGTGCTGCTCGCGCCTTTTGTGGGGGCTTTTGCCGATGCCATGCCCAAAGGCAAGGTCATGCTGTATGCCAACGGCATCAAAGTGGTGGGCTGTTTGCTGATGCTTTTTGGCCTGCATCCGCTCATAGCCTATGCCATTGTGGGCTTGGGCGCAGCGGCTTATTCGCCTGCCAAATACGGCATTTTGACCGAGTTGCTGCCCTCTTCTCAGTTGGTCAAGGCCAATGGTTGGATTGAGGGCTTGACCATTGGGTCCATTATTTTGGGGGTATTACTGGGCGGGCAATTGGTAGGGCACTCGGTATCGCATTTGCTGCTGTCATTTGATTTTCCAGTGTTTACCACAGGCATTGACACGGCTCCTGAGGCGGCTATTTTGGTCTTAGTAGCTATTTATGCGATTGCCGCTTGGTTCAACACCCGCATTCCACACACCGGCGTGGAAATGCGCCCCATGCCCAAGAATTTGATGCAATTGCTGCCTGATTTTTGGACTTGCAATGCGGCGCTTTGGCGCGACAAACTGGGGCAAATTTCTTTGTCTACCACCACGCTGTTTTGGGGCGTGAGCGGCAATTTGCGCTACATCGTGCTGGCTTGGAGCGCGGCGGCTTTGGGCTACAGCACCACGCAGGCATCGTCCTTGGTGGGCGTGGTGGCCATTGGCACGGCGGTGGGTGCTGTGGTGGCCTCTATGCGCATGCGCCTTGACCAAGCGCCGCTGGTGATGCCGCTGGGCATTGCCATGGGCTTGCTGATGATATTGCTTAACTTCATCAACAACGTGTGGGTGGCAGCGCCATTTTTGATTTTGCTCGGCGCTATTGGTGGCTTTTTGGTCGTGCCCATGAACGCGCTTTTGCAACACCGTGGCCACAACCTCATGGGCGCTGGGCGCTCAATCGCCGTGCAAAACTTCAATGAACAGGCCTGTATTTTGGGCCTAGGCGCGCTCTACACCGGCTTTTCCAGCATCGGGCTGAATGCCTTCATGGCCATTACTATTTTTGGCCTGATCGTCTCTGGCGTGATGTGGCTCATCAAGCGCTGGCATGCCAGCAATTGCATCCACCACAGCGCAGAGGTGGAGCGCCTGCTGCACATCGCCCGCCACGACAATTTGCACGGATGAGCGTGTGGGGCGCGTGGCCGTGCCGGTTGCTTTTTTCTTTTTTCTCAAAACACATTGCGCCATGTGAGCCAAGCTGCGCGCGCAGGCATGTGCCTAAATTTGCACCATGACTCCTAGCAAATGGGCCGTGCTGGCCCTGCTTTTCAATGCCCTTGTATGGGGCGTTTCTTGGTGGCCTTTTCGCCAGCTACAGTTGCATGGGCTGCATCCGCTGTGGTCCACTGCCATTATTTACGCTTTTGCGGTGCTTTGCGTGCTGCTGGTCAAGCCGCCGCAGTGGCGCGCTTTGCTGCGCAACAAAGCCCTGTGGGTGCTGGCGCTGGCCTCAGGCCTGACCAATGTAGGCTTTAACTGGGCAGTGACCACGGGCGATGTGCTGCGCGTAGTGCTGCTTTTCTACCTCATGCCCGCATGGTCGGTATTGGTGGCTTGGCTGATTTTGCATGAGCGGCCCACGCGCAGCTCCTTTGCCCGCCTTGGCTTGGCACTCGCTGGCGTGCTGCTGGTGCTTAAAAGCCCCGATTCCGCGTGGCCGCTGCCGCAGAGTTTGCCCGATTATTTGGCCCTGATGGGTGGTTTCAGCTTTGCCCTTACCAACACCATGCTGCGCCACCAGCAGCACAGCCCGAGCGCCGCGCGCATGTTGGCCATGTTTGCAGGCGGTGCGCTGCTGGCTGTGGCCGTGGCTTTGCTGGGCGGCGTTGCCACGCCGCCCGCGCCCAGTGCAGACTGGTTGCTGCTGCTAGCGGCTCTGAGCGTGGCGTTTTTATTGGGGAATTTGGCGCTTCAGTACGGCGCAGCGCGCTTGCGTGCATCCACCACAGCACTGGTGATGCTGTCTGAAATTGTATTTGCCAGTGGCTCGGCCATTGCGCTGGGCGCGGCCACTTTGAGCGGCAAAGAGGCCTTGGGTGGCGCACTGATACTCTTGGCGGCGGGCTGGGCTACGCTATCTGAAAAATAGCAAGCTATTGCCATATGGCGCTGACATTGTGCAAATTAACCCAATAAACTGCCTGCATCTTGCGCTGTGAGGTGGCGCACATGCTCGAGCAAAGCGGCATCGGTGTAGGGCTTGGTAAGGTACAAGTCTACGCCAGCGTCCATGGCCATGTCGCGGTGCTTTTCTGTGGCGCGTGAGGTGATCATGATCACTGGCAAACCCATCCACTGCGGCACTTCGCGCACGCGCTTGGTCAGCTCCAGACCGTTGAGGTTGGGCATTTCAAGGTCGGTCACCAAAATAGCAGGCGGCTTCTCGCGCATGCTGTCAAGCGCCAAAAAGCCGTCGTTGGCTGTGGTTACTTCATAGCCAGCATCGCTGAGCAGTTGCTCCATCGAGCGGCGCACCGACAGCGCATCGTCCACCACCAAAATACGGGTTTTCTTGATCGTTAAACGCTTGCGCATGGCCAGCGAAGCGCCCGTGCGCAAAGACGATGTGGTGGCGCGCTCAAGTGCGGGCACGTCAAGTAAAAACATGGGCTTGCCGTCACCGCGCATCGCCCCGCCCACCACGCCAGAAATGCGCCGCGCCAAGCGCCCAATGTCTTGCAAAATCAACTCGCGCGCATCCACCACGGCATCTACCATGAGTGCAATGGTGCCGCCCAGCCCCTGCACCAGCACGGCAGGACGGGTGTGCGAGGCCATAGGCACGGGGTCTTCAAAGCCAAGCCACACCCCCAAGTCGTAAAGCGGGTACGCAGCACCGGCATAGCGCAGCATAGGCGTGCCAGCGTCATTGCTAGTCACTTCGCATTGGTCAGCGGCCAGCGCTGTGACCACTTGGTCAGACGACAGTGCCACCTGCTCATCGGCGCACTGCACAATGAGTGCCTGCGCTGCGCCGGTAGACACCGGCACGTGCAGGGTGATGGTTGTCCCCTTAAATGGCTTGCTGTCGATGTCTAAGCGGCCCTTGAGTGCGGTGATGCGGTCATTGACCACGTCCATGCCCACGCCACGGCCAGACACTTCGGTGACTTGGCCCTTGGTACTGAAACCGGGCCGCAAAATCAAGCGGCGCAGCTCGTCTTCGGCCAGTTTAGCGCCCTGCACAATCAGGCCGTATTCCACGGCTTTGTCATAAATGGTGGGCAAATCCAGGCCACGGCCATCGTCTTTGCAAATCACCTGCACTTCTTGGCCCACGCGCTTGAATTCCAGATGCACCACGCCTTGGGCAGCTTTGCCCATCATGACGCGCTCATCGGAGGGCTCAATGCCGTGGTCTACTGAATTGCGCAGCATGTGCAGCAATGGCTCGGTGAGGCGGTTAAGCACGTCAGCGTCCATGGTGGTGGCATCGCCCAGCACCTCTAGCACGGCCAATTTGCCTGTGGTGGATGCCGTTTGCGCCACGTTGCGTTTGAGGCGCGGCAAGATAGATTTAACGGGCACCAAGCGCGCAGCAAGTAATTCGCGGTGCTGCTCGCGCATGGAATAGCTTTCATCGCGCAGCACTTTGAGCGCCAAATTAGCCTGCCCACGTGCCTCACGCGCCAGCTCCAATTCGTCTTGCACCGCCTCGGCTACAAAGCGCGATATGCCGTGCAGCGCGTCGTAGCGGTCCATCTCTAGCGGGTCAATCTGCTCGCCGCCGTCTTTTTGCTCACGCAACTGCACCACCTGCTTGTCCACGGTTTGCTCCAAATCGCGCAGGCGGCGCGCCAGCTCAATGTGGTTGGTCTCCAGCGCTTGCAAGCGGTCTTCGGTGTTGCGCACCAGTTGTTCGAGCCGCTGGCTGTTCACAATCGACTGACCCGCACGGCGCAGCACACGGCTTAAGCGGTCTACACCCACGCGCAGGGTTTGCGCATCGGTGGGCGCGGCTTGCGCATTGGCGGTTTCTGGGGCATCTGCCTGCCCGGTGCCCGCTTGCGCGGCCAGCAAGGCTTCGGGCTGGACGGTGTCGGCCGTGCCGTCGCGCGTCCAAGTCACCCAGTCTAAGAGGCGCTGCAGCACTGGCAGGGCATGGGTGGGCGCGGCGTCTTCACCTTGCAAATGTGCCACCATGTGTTGCAGGGTTTGCACAGCGGCCAGCATGTCGCGCGTGGCAGCAGGATTGACTTTCTCGCCATCGGCTATGCGCTCAATGGCCCACTCCATGGTGTCTTCCAAGCGGTGGGCAATGCGCGCCACCCCTGGCAAGCCAATGATGTTGCCCGAGCCCTTGAATGTGTGGGCGGTGCGCAGCGCTTCGGTAAGCTCAGGCATGCTGGCAAGGCCTGCGGCCATGCGCTCTAGTGTGTTGCCCAGTTTTTCCAGCTGGTCGGGTGCGTCCACCAGCATGGCAGACAGCAAACTGGCATCCACGTCTTCGGTTGACAGGCCAATGTCATCTAACGTGGCCTGCGGCAATGGCTGGGCAGCGGCCGCGGCTTCTGCGGCATCAAGCTCGGGCGCAGTGCTCAGCAGAGCGTGCAACACCTGCAGCGCGTCTTCATCGGGCTGCTGCGGGCATTGGCGCAAAAAATCCATCACTGCTTGGGTGGCACTTGGCGCAGCGGGTGCATCCAAATACGCCATCGCGGGGTCTAGCCAGCCGCTTAGCCAAGCCAAACTGGCGCCGTCGGGTTGCTTGATTTGGCCTTGGGTGAACTCTGCAATTTGCTGCAAATAACCACCAAAACCATGCAAACCCATGAGCGCACTGGCTTGCACCGAGCGGCCAATGAAGCCCACCGAAGGCTCGAGCAAATCAGCCGCCTGCGCAGGCTGGGCGCAGGCCTGCGCAAGCGCCTGCCGTGTGGAGGGCACGTCCAGCGCGAACTCCTCGCGCATGAGTGTCAATAAATCGCTTAAATCCACAAGCAGCTTTTCAATGTGTTTGTGTGCATCAAGCCGTGAACGCGGGCAGCTTGAACTGGCCCACCGCATCGGTTAATCGGCGCGAGAAGTCAGCCAAGGTTTCGGTACTGGCGGTTTGGCGCTCAATGGCGCGGGCGGTTTGCTCCGTGCCTTCGTTGATGCTCAGCACCGACTCTTGCAGCGTCATAGACAGTTGCGCCTGCTGCTCTGAGAATCCGGCAATCTGGCGCACCAAGCCCACCAGCTGGGTGGTGGTGGCCTGTGTTTGGTTCATCTGCACACCAGCGCGCTGGGCCAGCTCCGACTGCTTGACCACTTCCCCAATCATGCGGTTTACGGTAAACAGCGTTTCATTGGTTTCTGCCTGAATGTTGCCCACAAGCTGCGATATTTGCGCCGTGGCTTGGCGTGAGCTGTCTGACAGGCGCTGCACCTCCTCGGCCACCACCGCAAAACCGCGGCCTGCCTCACCGGCTGTAGCCGCCTGCATCGACGCGTTGAGCGCCAGCACGTGGGTGCGCTCTGAAATCGCGTTAATCAGCTGCACCGCTGTAGAAATCTCTTGCGAGCGCTCGCCCAAGCGTTTGAAGCGCTTTTCCATGTCTGAAATCGATTCGCGCAACTGGTCCATACCCTTGACCGTGCCGTTCACCGCCTCTAGCGCGGCCGTGGTAGCCACCGAAGCGTTTTCAGCCGCCTTGCTCGAATCGTCCGACAGCGTGGCCACCTGGGCCATTTGGTCGGTAGCCAACGTGAGGTTGCTGGACATGGTTTGCAGCGATGCCTGCTCGGCCTTGGCGGTTTCCTCCACCAGCACCGACTGCACCCGCACCGCCTCAGAGGTTTTGCGCACCTGCTCGGCAATCTCTTGCACATCGGCCAGTGTGCGGCCGGTTTCCTCGGAGAACTGGTTCACAGATGACGAAATTGTGCCAATGATGTCCTCGGTCACGGGCGCGCGCGCCGTGAGGTCACGGTTGGAGAGCTGGAACACGGTTTGCAGCAGGGCAATCACGGAGTTGTTAAGCACCTCGTTTTCTTTGCCGATTTTTTCCAGCGAAGCAATGCGATCGTCCAACAAGCTGTCAAACGAGCGACCCAACTCGCCGATTTCGTCTTTGTCAACCAGCTTGGTGCGCGCCGCAGTGTCGCCAGAGGCCACCGCTTGCACGGTGTCAGTGAGTGTTTTAATGGGTGCCAAGAACCGGCGCAAAAACAAAGTGACCAACAAGCCTGCAATGACCACCACCGCCAAGCCGACCAAGGCCGCGGTAAGCAGCGACTGGCGGTTAATGTCAGAAATAGTCGCATTGGCTTCGTCAGAGTCAATTTTGGCCACTATGGCCCAGTTGAGCCCTTGCACGCGCAGTGGCCCGAAGGCACCGTAGGATGAAATGCCCCTGTAATCCGTGAATTGCACAAAACCATCTTGGCCTGCCAAAGCAGGCCGCGTAGCATCTGAGTCAATGCTTACCAAGCCAATCGAGCTTTCTTTTTTCAGCAGCTGTTGTTTGGCAGCAGGGGAGAGTTTTGCACCCAGCAAATCGGCAAAAGCGGTTCGGTTTTCCACCACATAACGCGCATTGGTGCGCATCAACGAGTCTGATCCCACCAGGAAAACGTCTCCTGAATCACCCAAGCCAATTTGCTTCCAAGCCTTGTTCGAGCTCATCACCTCGGTGATTTTGTCAACAGGGAACTGGATGGCAATCACGCCAATTTGCTTGTCGCCGTCAAACAAAGGCACGGCGGCAAATGCGGATTGGTCGTTGTACGATGCCAAGTAGGGCGCAAAGTCCGACAGCGCGCTGGCATCGCTTTTGGCGGCTTGTTTGACCTTGTTGTAGACCTCAGCGAGTTTGGTGTTGGCGGCAATACCACTTTTGAGCGTAGAGCCAAAGTCAAGTTCTTTGAATACCGTGTAGACAACGGAGTCACTTTCTGTGTCAATCAAAAAAATGTCATAAAAACCTTGCAGCTTTTGCGCACGCTCTAGGCCGGGGTGAAACTGCGCGTGCGCCTGCACATAGGGATAATTTCCTTTGACAGGGCGTAGGAGTTTTTCTTTTTGTCCCAAAGGATTGGGATTGTTAAAGATGTAATCCAACTGCAAAGCATTGCCGTTGTTTTCAATCGTTGAGGCCAAAAGACCAAGGTCTGGCAAGTCGCCACCATTTCGCTTTGCATATTCAATGTTGAACTGCTGCAGCGTGTAAGACTCTAGGGCTTGCTTGGCGTCTTCCAAATTAATGCCGCTGTCTTTGGCGGCCGTGGCAAAGCCTGCTTTGAGCTGGCGCATGGCATCTAGCGTGGAGCGCTGCGCAGCCAGTGATTGCAAATCAAGCACCACCGCGTTGATGGCGTCAGACACCTGCTGGCGCTTGGTCTCTTTGAGCGATGTCAACTGCGACTGGGTGCGCGTTGCCAGCGCTTCTTCGGCCAGCGTGGAGGCGCTGCGCCAGAGCAGGGCGGCGGTGATTAGCACGGGAATCAAGGTGAGCGCAGCAGCGCTGAGTAGCATTTTTTGCCGAATATTCATGGGAAAAGTCTCCTGGGCTTTGCAATCAAAGCTGTGATAGTTCGTCGGACAGCGCGGCCATGAGGCGTTCGCTGTTGATTTCTAGAAAATTGTTCCCACTGGCATCTTGCGCCACAGCGTCGCACACTTCGCGCAGTTTCGCAGGCAGAGAGTTGGCGTAATCTAATGCGCTGGCACTGTAGCGCAGCTGCTGGGGCAGGGCGTGAAAGACAATGGCCACGGCATCGTCTGCGCCGTCGGTGGTCATGCCCCCCACCAAAATGCGCTGCGTGGTTTGCGAAGCCGATGTAGCGCCCAGCTCGGGGCTGAAATACACGCCCAAATCCACCACAGGCAAAATATTGCCCTCCACATTGGTGGCACCCAGCAGCCAGTTGGGTGACTTGGGGATCGCCGTGAGCTCGAAATTGTCCAAAATTTGGCGCGCCCAATCGTAAGACAAGGCCAAAGCCCATGGGCCACACACAATGCCCTGCGCCAAGCGCAGCGTTTGCGCGGGGCTGCTGGGTGTGGCAGGTGTCAGGGTGTCTGGCATGGGTGAGGGTGGCTCTGTGGGTTTGTGTCAAGCTTCGCTTGTGGCAGCTTGTGATTTTTTTAGGCCGCTTGGCTGGACTGCGCAGCTTGTCACACTTGGCTCAAAATTTGGTCTGGCGTGTAGGGCTTGGTCACATAGCCTTTGGCGCCCAGCATTTGGGCAAACACGCGGTCGGCTTTTTGGTCTTTGGAGGTGACAAACACCACGGGAATGCCCTTGGTGACTGGGTCTTGCATGAGCTGGCGTGTGGCGGAAAATCCGTCTAGTCCGGGCATGTTCACGTCCATCATGATCAGGTCAGGCACTTCGGCCTTGGCCTTGCTCACGGCCTCCGCACCGGAGCTGGCGGTTACTACAATCCAGCCCGCATCGGAGAAAATGCGTTGCAGATTCTGGTTGTCTACTGGGGCGTCGTCAACGACCATTACTTTTTTCATGATTTACTCCTAAATGTGTGTCTGTGTGCAGCGTGCAGTTTATCTGAGGCTGGCGCCGCTGTTGCCAAAATTGGTTTCTTGAAATCCGCGCTGTATGCTTTGGTCATGCTTGGCCAGCACGCCCACCAGCTCGGTCTCGTTGAGGGGCTTGGTCAAATACGCGTCGCAGCCAGCCAGTGTGCCACGGATTTTGTCAATCGTGCCGCCTCGGCTGGTGAGCATCACCACCACCGGTGGCTTGCCCTCTGGGTATTTGCGCTGCTTGATGGCGCGGCAGGTTTGGTAGCCGTCCAAGCCTTCCATCATCACGTCTAAAAACACAAATTTGAAGGATTGGTTGCCCAAATTGCTCAGCGCTTCTTCGCCCGAGCGCACCAGTTGCACGCGAAAACCATAGCGGGTGAGGCGGTTTTGCATGAATTTCAGCGCGATGTCGCTGTCGTCCACCACCAAAATATCGTCAAATTGCTCGTCTTTGGCAAGCGCCGAGGGCTTGGTGGTTGCACCCAGTCCCATGAAGTCTGATTGAGCCCCGAAACGGGAATTGCCGCTGGAACCAACGCCGCTGCGCACGCTGGCCGCAGCTTTGGCCGAGGCCGATTGCGCCAGTGGCGCGGCAGCAATTGGCCGGCTTGGCGATGCTGTGGGTGGGGCTGTGGGTGCACGCGCAGATGCGCTTTGCTGGGCCAGCATATCGACTGGCTCGGTGGTGGCAGCGCGCGCTTGGTTTAGCTGGTCGGCCAAGCGCATGGGTGCAGGCGAAGCGGCTTGGGCTGGCGCTGCTTGAGGCGCTGCTTGTGTCGCAAATACTGGCGCAGCCACTGCGGGGCGATTGACTACAGCAGGCGGGGCGGCCACTGGGGCAGCAAATGCCGCAGGCAAAGACGCAACAGGCGATGAAGCGGCTTGGACGGCCTTCATTGGTGCAGGTGTTGGTGCTGGCGAGTGCACAGGCGCAGAAGCGAAACTGAGCACAGGCGCTGGGCTTGGCGCGGACACCAGGGCAGAGGTCATAGCAGGTGCAGCAGACGCACCCACCAACTCGTTAACCGCGCCGAGCACGCCCATCAGGCGAATCGGGCGCGAGAGCACTGGCCAGCCGGTGCCAGAATCCGACTTGCCGACCAACACCACGTGCTGGCGGGCGGGCTTGGATACGGCAAATGCCGTGACCGCAGCAGAGTTGTCACCGTTCATGATGAGCACCGTGGCCTGCGCAGGGTCAGGTACCAATTTGTAATGGGGCTGGGTGCGCGATGCCAAGCGAAACAGGGCTTCGAGTACAGATTTTTCAAACTCCGAAAAGCCGGCCAGGCCGATATGTTGTGTGGTGCTCATGCGAATCCCAATTTAGGTCTGAACTGTGTAAAGCTGCGCTAGCCGCA
This sequence comes from Polaromonas sp., assembly GCA_043728315.1. Lineage (GTDB taxonomy): Bacteria > Pseudomonadota > Gammaproteobacteria > Burkholderiales > Burkholderiaceae_C > JAAFIP01. The sequence continues at coordinate 15,450 of JAYTMT010000236.1, forward strand.
CTTTCATTCAAGATGTAACTTCATAATATAGCGCTAAACCCTTGCTTTGCATAGGATTTTACGGCTATCGCATGGCAGATTGGGCATACTTTAGCAGCATACTGCACAATAGTGTGCTTATTTGCCACTGTGCCTGCGGCCAGCGCGTGCTACCAGTCTGTTTTGCCCGATAACCAACCGAGTGCCAATTATGCCTACAGTTTATGATTTTTCAGCCACCAATATCGCTGGCAAGGCCACTGCTTTGAAGCAATTCAAAGGCAAAGCCATGCTGATTGTGAATACCGCAAGTGCCTGTGGCTTCACGCCGCAGTTTGGCGGGCTAGAGGAGCTGCACAAGGCCTATGCCAGCCAAGGCTTGGTGGTGCTGGGCTTTCCCTGCAACCAGTTTGGCGGGCAAGACCCGGGGGCTGATGCCGAAATATCGAGCTTTTGCCAAATCAACTACGGCGTGAGCTTTCCCATGATGGGCAAAGTGGATGTGAATGGTGCCGATGCCCACCCGCTGTTCACGTTTTTGTCTTCCGAAGCGCCCGGGCTACTGGGCAGCAAATCCATCAAATGGAATTTCACCAAATTCTTGGTAGGCAAAGACGGAAATGTGCTGGCACGCTACGCCCCGCAAGACACACCAGCTGGCTTGGCTAAGGATATTGAGAAAGCTTTGAAGGCCTGATGGGAGAGCAAACTTGCGGCCGCGAAGGGCGCTAAAGGTACGCGAAGGACGCCAAAGGAATACCAAAACTGGTTGAAATGGATTAATTTACAAAAAAACTGCCAATGTCACCGTCATATGGTCATAGTTTGCTATTAAAAATATAATTATTTGTTTTAATTGGTCTTTTTTCAAGCATCCAAAACACCATTTGAATTGACTCTTGGCGGTTTTTCGGCTGTTCTTTCGCGTTTTTAGCGCAGCTTTCGCGCCCTTCGCGGCCGGATGTCCCTCCAATGCTGTTTGTTTAGAGCCGCTATAGCAACTGTTTAGCGCCCCGAGCAGCGTTTTGGCTATTTCGCTGTTTAGCGCGCCCGATCAGCGTTTTGGCTATCCCGACGCGCCCTCATGCGGGAGTACCCGAAATCGGTCGGTCGGGAT
>JAYTMT010000237.1:0-13298 GCA_043728315.1 Polaromonas sp.
GTTCTCGCTTTGCGGGTTTTGCGCAGCATTGCGGTCAAAGTGGCGAATGGTGATGCTGTTGGCACTGTTTGCGCCTTGCACAATCACGGCGTTCCAGCCGGTGCTGCTGCTGGCATCTTGCACCAAGGCCAGCCCTGCATACTGGCCAGCTCCCATGTCAAAGGCATAGGTATCGCGTTTGCCCACGCCTGTGAATGCGCCAAGGGTGATGCCTGATATCTGCACTTTGCCTTTGCCGTCTGAGTCGATCAGGATGTCTTTGCCTGCCTTCTCTGCGAGATTAGTTCGATATGGGTCAATGTCAATATACAGTAGGTGCATAGAAAGTGTTTGCCTTACAGTTTGTCGAGATCTATAAATTCGTTTGTTTATGCGTAATCCACTTGATACAGCTTTCGCCTTGCATGTGCCACCCAATGTATTGGCTGCTTTGCATATTTCTGCCAGCGATCCTGTGAGCTGGGAGGTGCGTGATGGGCAAGCCGTGCTTAAAGTTGTTGCGGCTCGGCGCAGCGTGGACGAAGTGGCCGGTATGCTGGCTTCAAAACTTGCGGGTAGACGCATTCGCTGGAGTGAGGTTGCTGCGAGCGGGCGCGCTGCGTGGGGGCAGGCGCGTTGATCGCGGTCGACACCAATATTATTCTGCGCTTTTTGACGCGGCAACCTAAGGCGCAGTTTGAGTTTGCGCGCGAGTTGTTCCGCAAAGGTGGATTGTTTGTCAGTACGCCTGTGCAAGTGCCTTAGATTTTGATGTTTCTTTTTTGTGCTGCAATAATTCAAACAAAAAATACTGCCAATGTCACAGTCATATGGTCGTAGTACGCTATGCAAAATAGAGTGAATCATTTTCAACGCTCCCTAGCCGCCTCTGCCGCCACCTTTTGCACAGGGCTTAGCAGATACTCCATGATGGTGCGCCGGCCTTGGTGGATTTCGGCTATGACTTGCATGCCGGGTTCTAGCGGGTAGCCGCGCTGGGCTGCGCTGCCTTCGCTACCGCCTTGTGAGGGCAGGGCTTGGGTGTCTAGCGCTATCCATGCTTTGTAGCCGGTGTTGGCCGCGGCTGATGCGCTGGGGGCGGCGCTGTTGGGCGTTTGCGAATCTGCGGCCAGCACCTGCACTTTGCCTTCTATGAGGCCGTATTTTTGAAACGGAAAAGCCGCCACTTTAATGCGCACGCTTTGGCCTGTGCGCACATTGCCCACGTCTTCGTTGCGCACCTGCACCTCGGCCAGTAGGCGCTCGCCTTTGGGCACCAGAGTGAGCAGCACCATGCCGGGCTGCACCACGGTGCCGTTGGTGGTGGTAGCGATGTCTTTCACAATGCCTGCTTGCGGGGCGCGCAGCTCCAAGAGGCGGGTTTTGTAGCCTAGCTTGTTGCCCTCTTGCTCTAGTTTGGCCACTTGGGCCATGGCTTCGGTGCGCTCTATGAGCAGCTGGCTGCGGTAGTTGCTGGTGAGGGCGGCTATTTTTTGCTTTTGGCCGCTGATGGTGGCCTCTAGGCTTTTCACAGTGGCGGCTTGGCTTTTGAGGTCTTGGGCTTTTTCTATGGCTTCGCGCTCTTTGTCGTTGCCCGCTATGGGGCTCACAAAGCCTTCGGCCACTAGGCGGGCGTGGGCTGCTGCGCTTTGCTGGTAGCTGGGCAGGGTGGCTTTGAGTTTGGCCAGTGTTTCCTGGGCAGCGGCTAGCTCGCTGGCGGCGCGTAGCAGGGCGGCTTGCTCTTGAGCCAATGAGTCGGCATAGGCCTGCGCGTGGGCGCGGGCTTGCGCTTGTACCTGGGCCAACATGGCGGGCTCGTCGCCAGCGGCGCTTGGCAGGCTTTGGCCTGCTAGCGCAGAGTCGATGCGGCGCAGGCTCAGGCGCTTAAAAGCTACATCGCTGCGCAGGCTGCTGCTGTCGGCCCCGGCCACTGTGGGGTCTAGGCGGATGAGCACTTGGCCTGCCTGCACAGAGTCGCCTTCTTTCACCAGCAACTCGGTCACCACGCCTGCCTCGGCGGGCTGCACAATTTTGGTGTAGCTGCTAGGCACCAAGCGGCCTTCGGCGCTGGCCACAATGTCTACCTTGGCCAGTAGCGCCCACGCTAGCAATATGGCAAACAGCGCTACTACGGTATAAAAAATAGCGCGTGGCAGGCGCGGCATGGGGCTGTTGGTGATGGCCAGCAGGCCGGGGGCAAAGTCGGCCACGTCGGGGGTGAAAATGCTGGGGGTTTTCATGGGGTGTGGCTTTGCGTGGTTTGGCTGGCGGGGGGCTGCTTGGGTGCTGCGCGTTGTATGCGGCCATCGCCAATGAGGAATATGTCGTCCACTTGCAGTGCCTTGGGCAGGGCGTGGGTCACAAACAGCATGCTCACCTTGCCGCGTAGTGCGTTGATGGTGGCGGCAAATGCATTGGCGGTTTGCGCGTCTAGGGCGCTGGTGGCTTCGTCAAAAATCAAAATTTTGGGTTTTTTGAGCAAGGCGCGGGCAATCGCTATGCGCTGCTTTTGGCCGCCCGACAGGCCTGCGCCGCGCTCGCCAATCTCCGTTTGGTAGCCCTTGGGTAGCTGCTCTATGGTGCTGTGCACCTCGGCCATTTGGCAGGCGCGCACCACGTCTTCAAAGCTGGCCAGTGGGTTGGCCATGGCGAGGTTGTCAAACACCGTGCCGCTAAACAGCACGGTTTCTTGCGGCACCACGCCAAAGTAGCAGCGCAGCTCGTTGGCTGATAGGTTCAAAATGTCAATGCCGTCAATTTTTATTTGGCCTTCACTGGCTCTATAAAAGCCTTGCAACAGCTTGGTAAGTGTAGATTTGCCAGTGCCGCTGGGCCCCATGATGGCCACGGTGTGCCCGGGCTGCACCACAAGGCTAGCGCCAGAGTAGAGCAGGGGTAGCTCGGCGCTGTAGCGAAAGCCCAGATTGTTGATTTCTATGTGTCCAGCGCCTGCGGCTTTGCGGGTAGGCACGGCGCTGTAGGGCTCTATGGGGGCGTTCATCAAATCGCCCAAGCGGCTCACGGCCAAGCTAGCCTGCTGAAACTGCTGCCACAGCCCCACCATGCGCAGCACCGGCTGGCTAAGCTTGCTGGCAAACATTTGAAAAGCCACCAGCATGCCAATGGTGAACACGCTGGCCGCTTGGCCTGCCGTGCTGGCCTCGGGGTGCATCACCAGCCACGCGCCCACTAAAAGCACGAGCAATGTCATAGCTTGCTCGAGCGTACTGGCGATCACGTTGTAGGTGTTGCCGATTTGCTTGGTTTGAAAGCCGGACTGCAAGTAGCTGGCCAAATAGCTGTCGTAGCGGTTTTGCAGCTGCGGCTCGAGTTGCAGGCTTTTTACGGTTTCTAGGCCGCCCACATATTCGGTCACAAAGGCTTGGTTGCGCGCACCCAGCAAAAACTGCTCGTTGAGCCTGCTATGAAAAATAGGTGCCACCATGAATGACAAAATTGCAATGATGCTCAGGATGCCCAGCACAATACAGGTGAGCGTGACCGAGTAATAAAACATGACCACCACGCAGACCAGCAAAAACGGAATATCCAGCACCAAGCTTACCGCCGCCGATGCTATGAATTCGCGGATGGTTTCCACCCCATGCAGGCGCGCAGCAATGATGCCAGTGGGGCGGTTTTGAAAATACTGCGGCGGTAGCTTAAAGAGGTGCGTGAACACGGCAGAGCCCAGCGCCGCGTCCACGCGGTTGCCGGTGTGCAAAATGGCGTATTGCCGCACCCAAGTGAGGATGGCGGTAAACGCCATGAACACGCCCATGCCAATGCCCAGCGCTACCAGCGTGCTCTCGCTGCGGTTGACCACCACTTTATCAATGATGGCCTGCGTGAAGAGCGGCAGCGTGAGCGCCAAGAGCTGCAGCACAAGGCTGGCCAGCAGCACATCACGCCAGACCGAGCGGTGCTTGGCCAGCTCTGGAATAAACCAGCGAAAACCAAAGGCTTGGGACTGCGCGGCTATGCTGTCTGGGTCTTGCAGGGCGGCATCTGCGCGTTTTATCAGCAGGGTTTGTCCCGTGAGTTGGGTGGCGAGCTCGGTCATTGGCAGCGTTTGCGGGGTGCTGCTGTTGGGCGGCAGCCAGAGCGCTTGGGTGTCGTTGGCGCTGATAAGGATGCCGAACTGGCTTGGATTAGCGTGGACACCTACCAGCTCTGCGGCGCTTTGTACGGTGGCTGGGCTTGGTGGTTTAAGCGCCAGCACCGCAGGCAATGGCATGGTGGCCAAGCGTGCAGCAGGTAGTGTGCGCCACTGCACCATAAAACCCAGCGCCGTGCAGGCCCGCACCATGGCTGCGTGGTCGTGCGGCGGCGGAAACTGCTGCGCCAGCATGGCTTCGTCGCATGGCGTTTGGTGCAGCGCACATAGCGTGCGCACTGCCCACAGCCAGTTGGTGCTGGAGTCTGCTTGCCGAGCGTCTTCGCGCTGCAAAGCAGGCGCGTCTTGTTGCGCCGAGAAATTCGGCGCGTGGTTTCCATCCCTGAGCATGTCGTATTCCTTCTGCATTCTTACAAATAAGATTGTAGACAGCGAATAGGTTTTACCCCCCCCCGAAATTAAGGGTATTCCCTAGTTTTTGAATTTAAGTGTTAATTTTGACAAACTGCGTCTGGTCTATTCAAGGGCATGAAAGACCAGTGCGCGAACCTCATGCAATAATTGAGTCACCAAGGTAACTAGACCGATGACATAACTGCGCTCCACGTCCAGATAGCCCTCGTATTCCGCAAGGTTGCGCTTGTTATGTGCACTGTCTAGCTGCCGCCACTGTGTGGCTTGCCAGCCAATCGTGTGTTGCAGAGTTTGAAAGACTAAATAGCGGCTTTCACTGCGGTAGCCGTGCCAGCGCAAAGCCGCCAAACCCGCTGCATGGCCCACGGAATATGCTGAAATGAAGCGGCCCTCCAAAGAATTAGTCTCATTTTTGGCATCAGCCAAGTGCTTATCGGCCATGCTTAGCAAGCGCGTGATGTCTAACGCACTGGCTGCCTCTGGTTTAAGCTGGCCGATTTTGGCTAGATTTTCTAATGCTGCAACGCCCATCACAAGCGCCCCAGCAGCAAGTCATAAGGCTGCGCCAATATGCGCGCCACCACCGAGCCTTCCTCAATTTTGCGCGCTTCAAACTCGGCGCGCGTGTACAGCTTGGGCTCTATGCGTCTGCCCAAGCGGACTTCTAGAGGCAAAACCGCGGCCAACACTTCGCCAATCGACAGGCTGTCCGACACCAGCAGCAGATCAATATCACTGCCAGCATGCTCTTTGCCTGCGGCGACCGAGCCGAAAACCAAGGAGACATGTATATGCGCGGATAAAGGGCTTAATGCTTGGCACAGCAGTGGCGCAGCGCCCATGGTTTTGCGCACAATGCCTACCAACTCAGCATAAACTGGGCTGGCCGCGTTGGCGTGAATACGCCGCAAGCTGCCAATGCGCTCCTCCACCACTAAGCCCGCTGTATGCAAACGTTTGATCTCGCGCTGGAGCGACGCGCTGGCTAACTGCGTCAGGCGCAGCAGCTCTTGTACGTGAAAGCTGCGCTCTGGTTGGCCAAACACCCATTCCAACAGCTTGGACTGCGAAGGTGAAAAAAGCGCTTGTGCGAGTGACATATGCTAAATTTTAGCATAATCATGCTTGAATTTAGGCTGGCTTACCCAGCAAAAGGTATTCCATCAACGCCTTCTGCACATGCATGCGGTTCTCCGCCTCGTCCCACACCACCGATTGCGGGCCGTCTATCACCGCTGCGCTCACCTCTTCGCCGCGGTGGGCGGGCAGGCAGTGCATGAACAGGGCGTTGGGCTTGGCCGCGCGCATCATGGCCTCGTCCACGCACCAGTTGGCAAAGGCTTTTTTACGTGCTTCGTTTTCCGCTTCAAAGCCCATGCTGGTCCACACATCGGTGGTCACCAGATGCGCGCCTTGGCAGGCCAGCATTGGATCGCTATAGGTTTTATAGCTGGATATGACCATGCCGTCCTGACATTGGGTGAATTTTTCATTAATTTCGTAGCCCACGGGCGTGGCCACGTTCACTTGGAAACCCAGCACATGCGCAGCTTGCAACCACGTGTGCGCCATGTTGTTGCCATCGCCCACCCAAGCCACGGTTTTGCCTGCAATCGGGCCGCGCATTTCTTCAAAGGTGAAAATATCGGCCAAAATTTGGCAGGGATGAAACTCATTGGTCAGGCCGTTGATGACCGGCACGCGACTGTGCGCGGCAAATGCGGCAATCTTGCTTTGCTCATAGGTGCGAATCATCACCAAATCGACCATGCGGCTGATCACCTTGGCGCTGTCTTCAATCGGCTCGGCGCGGCCCAGTTGGCTGCCCTCAGTGGTCAGGTGCACCACCGAGCCGCCCAGCTGGTACATGCCTGCCTCAAAACTCACCCGCGTGCGGGTAGAGGCTTTTTCAAAAATCATCGCCAGCGTGCGGTCAGCCAACGGATGGTATTTCTCGTAGGCTTTGAATTTGCGTTTGATCTCCACGGCGCGCGCGAAGATGTGGGCGTATTCGGAGGCGTCTAGGTCGGTGAATTGGAGGTAATGCTTCATGGTGGGTGGGTTCGCTAGGGTCTGGAATACCAAATTTCCGGCCGCGAAGGGCACGAAAGTGACGCGAAGAACGCGAAATGGATACCAAAAATACAAAAAGCTAAGTTTCTAATGCATTCAAAAACTATCAATTAAATAGCAGTATATGACCATATAACGGTGACATAACACAATCTTTTCATAAAAATTGTATTTTTTGTCTTCTTTCGCGTTCTTCGCGCGTTTTCGCGCCCTTCGCGCCCTTCGCGGCCGGAAATTCAGTATGCAAGCCCCAGTTAAGCCAACAAAGCCTTCACCAAAGGCACCAAGATCGCCACCATCTCATCGGCCTCTGCCGTGCTCAAAATCAGCGGCGGCACCATGCGGATCACGGTATCGGCTGTCACGCTGATTAGCAGGCCGTTGGCGGCGCATTGGCCCACCAGCGCTCCACAGGGTTTGTCCAGCTCTACGCCCAGCATCAGGCCGCTGCCGCGAATGTCTTTCACGCCCGCCATGCCACCCAGCTCGCGCACCAAGGCCGCTTTAAAGTAACCGCCCACCAAAAAGGCGTTTTCCATGACATCGTCTTCTTCCATGATGCGGATGGTTTCCACCCCTGCGCGCATGGCCAGTGGGTTGCCGCCAAAGGTGGTGCCGTGGTTGCCCGGCTGGAAAATGTTAGCCGCCTTAGGGCCCGCCACCACCGCGCCAATCGGCACGCCCGAGCCCAAGCCCTTGGCCAGCGGCATCACATCGGGCACAATTCCCGCCCACTGGTGGGCAAACCATTTGCCAGTGCGCCCCATGCCGCATTGCACCTCATCAATCATCAGCAACCAGTCGCGCTCGGTGCACAGCGCCCGCACGTCACGCAAATAATCCATGTGAAAAGGGTTCACGCCGCCTTCGCCTTGAATGGCTTCGAAAAACACAGCGACTACGTTTGTATTGCCTTCTGTGGCCTTTTTCAGGGCCTCCATGTTGTTCACCGGCACGCGAATAAAGCCCTCCACCAGCGGGCCAAAGCCTTTTTGAATTTTCTCGTTGCCCGTGGCCGACAGCGTGGCAATGCTGCGGCCATGAAAAGCCTTCTCGTACACAACGATTTCTGGCCGCTCAATGCCTTTGTCGTGGCCGAACTTGCGCGCTAATTTGAGCGCTGCTTCGTTGGCCTCTAAGCCAGTAGAGCAGAAAAACACATTGCTCATGCCAGACAGTGCTACTAATTTTGCCGCCAGTTTTTCGGCATTAGGGCAAAAATAGTAATTGCTTGAATGGATGATTTTGGCAATTTGGTCTTGCAGCGCGGGCACTAATTTTGAGTGGTTGTGCCCTAGCGTGTTGACCGCAATGCCGCCCAGCGCGTCTAAATACGACTTGCCATCCACATCCCACACCCGCACGCCTTGGCCGTGGCTGAGCGCAATCGGCACGCGGCCATAGGTGTTCATCACGTGGGGTTGGGCGGTGGCGCTGGTAGCTGTGGCGGGGGTAGCTGTAGTCATGGTGCTCGTTTTCCAAAAAAAGTGGGCTGCGGGTGTGCCAATTTTACGTGCACCGATCCCTTTTGACATGGCTGTTTATCAATGCTTTTGCATCGCAGCTATGCGCTGCGCGCCGTGTTTTATTCGCAAGGGCTTTGGTCTTATATAAGACTTCTGCGTTAAAATTCTTGTGCAATGCAGCATTGGTGATCCTAGTGCCTGCTCAATCCAGACCCCACCCGATGTCCACCCCCTCTCCTTTGCAAGCATCTAAGCAAGTCTTCATCCAAGGCATCACCAAAGACGGCAGAGTCTTTCGCCCCAGCGACTGGGCCGAGCGCCTGTGCGGCGTGATGAGCAGCTTTCGGCCCGGAGGCGCGGTGCCAGGCTCGCATTTGGGTTATTCCGAGTGGTGCTTGCCCACCAATTTAGGCGACATCAAATGCGTGGTAGCCCACCGCGATTTGCAAGAGCACGAGCCCATGGCCTGGGATTTTGTGATGAATTTCGCCCGCGACAACGATTTGCAGGTGGTTCAGGCGTGTTTGCTGACGGAAGCCTGAGTTTATGGGTATTGCATGGAAGTATGGAGCACCTCTATGGCCGTCACGGTGTCTGCCGTTTGTTCCAAAATCACGACATAGCTCGGGTGCGCCACCAACTCCAATGTGCCTTGCACTCTCCCCATTCTTCTGGGGAAATTCGGGTCTGCTAATTTGCCCACTTGGTCGTCAATGGTGAACCACATGTCGATTGCAGCCTGAGGATTGTCACGAGCGATGTAATCCTCAATGGCTTGCAGACTTTCCAAATAGAGTGGTTTTCTGAGAACCTTCATGCGCTCGCAACCAATGCTTCACGTTGGGCCAGTTTTTTTGTGCGAATGTCGTTCCAAGCCGTTTCACCTAGCGCAGGCCGTTCATCGCCTTGGGCTTTTTGCACGCGTGCTTTGAACCAAGTGTCGTATTCAACAATGTCGCGTAGCGACTCGCGCACCAGTTGCGACACCGTCGTGTCGTGATGCAGCGCATAAGACTTGAGCGCAAAATACTGTGACTTCGGTAAATCGACATTCAGGCGCTGGGTGGGTTCGGTGGCTATGGTTGACATGGTGATTTGAGTAAATGTGCAAAACATGATTATCTCAAATGCACATTATTTGTCGAGGATTATTTTGCTGGGGTGCTGCAGGCAGCATATTGCCAGTGTAGATATTCCATTCGCCCATGAAAAAACCGCCCGAAGGCGGTTTTTAAACTTTTGCTGCAAAGCGCACCCTGATTCAAACGGCTGCCAGCGTTTTGCCAGCAGTGCTTGGGGTTTTGGCGGCTATTAAGCTGCCAAGGCCAAGGTTTTCACCTTGGTGGCCAGACGGCTTTTATCCCGTGCGGCTTTGTTTTTGTGGAAAATGCCTTTGTCGGCCACGGTGTCTACCACGGCTTGCATTTTGCCAAACAGTTCAGCTGCTTTAGCTTTGTCGCCAGCAAGCACCGCTTTTTCGACGTTTTTCACGGCGGTGCGGTATTTGGAGCGCAGCGATGTGTTAGCGGCGTTGATTTTGGTGTCTTGGCGAACGCGCTTGCGGCCAGAGGCCAAGCGGGGGTTCTTCTTTTTGGGTTTAGCGGATGCCATATGTAAGTGTCCTTAGTGGTTTGAGGATGATTTGCAGCAAAGCCTTCGATTATAGCCCGTTTGGCCAAGCCCAGCGTTTTGCACACCCGCTGTGCATTCCTGTGCGAACCATGCCCGCCGCTGCGCCCTGCCAGTGTCTATTCTTCAGCCCGCGCCAACACCAGCGCCGACACACTGGCGGCATGCGCTTGCAAGAGGGGCGCGCCCGCTGCAAACAGCGTTGCCCCGGTGGTCATTACGTCGTCAATGAGCAAGATATGCCGCCCCTTCACCTGCTCTGCCAGTGCAGGCTCTAGGGCAAAAGCGCCCCGCATGTTCAGCACCCGCTCCTGCCGGCCCAAGCCCACTTGCTCTGGTGTGTCGCGCACGCGCAGCAGCAGTTGGGTACTCAAGCGCGGTGCGTGCACCAGAGGCCATGGCTGGCTTGGTGAGTCCATATCTGGCATGCGCTGGCGTTGTGAGGGCATGCCTTGGCAAATGGCGCTGGCCAGCAGGGCCGACTGGTTGTATCCCCGCGCTTGCAGGCGCGTTTTGAAAAGCGGCATGGGGATCACCCAATCTGCGCCCTGCACCAGTGCGCGCGCTTTTGCGTCTTGCAGCGCCAATGCCGCCAAGCTGCGCGTCATGCCTACATCGGCTCTGAATTTCCATTTGGCAATCAAGTCGTTCCACGGGTAAGCGTATGCAAGCACCGCGTGGCACTGCGCCAGTGCAGTTGGGCTGTGCAGGCATTGGCCGCAGGCGGTGTCACCCGCAGACTGCGGCAATTGGCGTGCGCAGCGCGTGCAGCGGTGCACGTCGCTGGTAAAGCGCGCCGTGCAATCGGCACACACCCGTGCACGCGGCCAGCCGCCGCACACCACACAAATGCTGGGCAGGGCGCTGGATATGTGTGAAATCAGGTCAGTAAACATGGCAGCATGGAGCAATGCATAGGGTCGCAATAAAGCACAAAGAGTGCAAAAACACTAAAAATAGCCACAGTTTGCTAAAACAGCCGTGGTTTTTCGCATAATCAACCAAACCCATCTTAATTCGTCTTTTCAGTCCTCCCTTGCCCCCAGCCTATTTGCAAGCCACCCTGCAAGCGCTGGTACAAGTGCGTAACAAAGCGCCCGCCAAAGTGAACCCTAACCCCCAGCAACGTCCCCCCACCATCGCCGAATCTGCCGCCCAGCGCTGGGAACGCATCGCCCCACTGGATGCGCCGTGGCTGCACAGCGAGGTGGGCCAGCGCATGGCGCAGCGGCTGGATATCATCAAAAAAGCACCTGCTGCATGGGCGCACTGGGCCGCTGGGCGCGGTGGCTTAGACGCGCACCGTCAAATTAGCCTCAAATACCCAAAATCCAAGGTTTTTTTGCCAGATGTCAGCGTCAATAGGTCATATAGCGCTATGCAAAATATAGTACCTAAATGGTGGCATCCAGCGCGCCTGACGGCTCCTGCAGCGCTGGCGCAATCCCCCGCTGACGGCCAAGTCAATATGGTCTGGGCGAATATGCTGTTGCACACCAGCGCCGACCCGCAGGCCCTCATAGCCCAGTGGCATCGGGCGCTGGCAGTCGATGGCTTTGTGATGTTTTCATGCCTAGGGCCAGACACCTGCATGGAGCTGCGCAGTCTGTATGAAACACTAGGCTTTGCGCCGCCTACCCACACCTATACCGACATGCACGACTGGGGCGACATGCTGGTGCAAGCTGGATTTGCCGAGCCCGTGATGGACATAGAGCGCATCCGCCTCACATTCGCCAGCCCCGCGCGTTTGCTAGAGGAGCTGCGCGGCCTGGGGCGCAATTTGCACCCCGCGCGCCATGCAGGCCTGCGTACCCCCGCATGGCGCAGGGCTTTGGAAATTAGCATGCTGCAGCACATGCAAACTTCGGATGGCCAATTGGGCCTGACTTTTGAGGTCATTTACGGCCACGCATTCAAGCCCGCACCGCGCATCAAGCTGAGCGAACACAGCGCGGTGTCCCTGTCTGACATGAGGGCGATGCTTGCGCAAGCGAAAAAAGGGTAAACCCGCGCTACAATGCAAAGGTTTTCGTCTGGGTATATTCCCACGCCAATCACAAATAAGAGTTGAGCACACACCGTGTCTAACCCAGTCTTCAGATTTGCCACTGTTTCAGGGCAAGAAATCCGTTGGTTGTTGCAACGCAATTGTTCGGTCACCCCGAACCAATTGATGGCTTTGTACGCCTCGTTGTGTGTGGTCTCTTTGGGGATTGGCTGGGGTTTTTGGATGCAAGGCGCTAAATTCATCATAGGTTTTGCGTCGCTTGAGTTGATCGTGGTGGGTGCAGCCTTTGTGGTGTATGCCCGCCATGCCCGAGACGGTGAGCAGATATTTTTAGCTGGCTCTGAGCTGGTGGTGGAGCAAACGCTGGCGGGTAAATTGTCCCGCGCTGCGTTCTCCCGCCAATCGGTGTTGGTAGAGCCGCGCAGCGACGACCGTTCTTTGATCGAGTTGTCAGGGCAAGGCGCGAAAGTGCAAATTGGGCGGCATGTGCGGCCCGAGCTGCGTAACGTGCTGGCACGAGAGATCCGCATGGCTTTGCGAGCTGGATAACCCAAGTGCAGATTGCAGCAGGCAGATTTGGTGTGAAAAGTTTTAGTATTTAGATATTGGCATAAAAAAGTGAAAACGATGAAAAACATGTCGAAAAGCGTGCTTAGTTCCGCATTGGGTACCGTCACTGGTTCATTGGGGACAGCCATCGCGGGTATGGGCGCTTGGGTCAGCACGGCTGCCTACGCAGTCAACGATTTGCCCGGTGGTCCGGCGGTTAACCAGCTCAATTTGCACCCGCCCGTTACCAAAATAGCTGCTGAGCAGCACTGGCTGCATTGGTTCATGATGATCTTGTGCATCGTGATCTTTTTGATCGTGTTCGGAGTCATGTTTTATTCGATTTGGAAACACCGCAAGTCGGTGGGTCACAAGTCGCAAGCGCTGGCCGAGCCGATTTGGGTTGAAATCGGCTGGACCATAGTGCCATTTTTGATCGTGATTGGCATGGCGCTACCCGCTACCAAGGTGCTGGTAGCCCAAAAAGACACCACCAATGCCGACCTCACCATCAAAACAGTAGGCATGCAGTGGAAATGGGGCTACGAATACATCAAAGGCGAGGGCGAAGGCATCAGCTTTGTGTCTACCCTCGACACCACGCACCGCGAGCTGTCCAACAGTGGCCTGCCCAAAGGCACTACCGTGCCAGACAATTATTTGCTCAAAGTGGACAACCCAATGGTGGTACCCGTGGGCAAAAAAATCCGCATCATCACCACCGCCAACGACGTGATTCATGCCTTTGCCGTGCCAGCTTTTGGCATCAAGCAGGACGCGATTCCTGGTTTTGTGCGCGACACCTGGTTTCGGGCTGAAAAAATCGGTGACTACTATGGCCAGTGCATGGAGCTCTGCGGTAAAGAACATGCCTACATGCCGATTCATGTGAAGGTGGTCTCGGCGGCTGATTACACCGCTTGGGTGGCTGGCAAAAACAAAGAGTTGGCAGCCAAAGCTGATGATCCTTCCAAGGTATGGGTACTTGCTGACCTGAAAGCGCGTGGAGAAAAAGTCTACGCCACCAATTGTGTGGCTTGCCATCAGGCCACTGGCAAGG
>JAYTMT010000238.1:0-6072 GCA_043728315.1 Polaromonas sp.
TGTTCATCACCGACATGGGGGTGGATTGGGGCAAAGTCATGGCCATGGGCAGTTTAATAGCGATTCCGCCGCTGATTTTCACGTTTGTGGCGGCGCGGCAGATCATTGGTGGCTTAACTGCAGGCGCTGTGAAGGGATGACTGCTGTCCTGCCGCTTCAATTGCTTGTCATGGGTGTTTCTGGTAGCGGCAAATCTACTGTTGCAAAGGCTCTGAGCCAAGCACTGCATCTGGACTGGGCCGATGGCGATGATCTGCACTCCATACAAAGCATCGCCAAAATGCAAGCAGGTATAGCACTGGAAGACGCCGACCGCTTGCCTTGGCTGGACCGCATTGGCGGCTACCTTGCCGCCCCTTTTTTGCACAACAGCCACACGCATGGCCGGGTAATTGCCTGCTCGGCGCTCAAGCGCAGCTACCGCGACCAAATCAGGCGCTGGGCACCTCAGGTGCGTTTTATATTCCTTGATGGCGACAGCGCCTTGATTCGCAGCCGAATGGCCGCCAGAGCAGGGCACTTCATGCAGCTAGACCTTTTAGACAGCCAGCTTCGCACGCTGGAGCGCCCTGGTGCTGATGAAAAAGACGTGCTGGTGATGGACACTGCACTCAGCTTGGAGCAACTGCTGGCGCAAGTGCAGCAGGCTTTGGCTAGGCAGTAGGCTGTTTAAAGCAATATTCAGTGACACCTAAACCTTAACCGCCCCGCTGGCTACAGTAGCCGCTTGCACTGCTGCCGCCCGCCGCGTTTTGAGCGTGGCCTCCATGCGCTCTGAGTAGCGGTCTGTCAGCATGTCGCTGTGGCCGCGCAGCAGCACGGTAAAGCGCACCAGCTCTTCCATGGTGTCGGCTATGCGCTCGTAGAAGCTGCTGGGGCGCATTCTGTCTTGCATGTCACCCGAGTCGCCAAACTCTTTGTAGGCCATAGCCACGCTGCTTTGGTTGGGAATGGTGACCATGCGCATCCAACGGCCCAAAAGACGCAGGGTGTTCACGGCGTTGAACGACTGCGAGCCGCCGCTGACCTGCATCACCGCCAGCGTGCGGCCTTGGGTGGGGCGCAGCGCGCCTAGGCTAAGCGGCAGGTGGTCGATTTGCAGCTTCATTACTCCCGTAATCGCGCCATGCCGCTCAGGGCTGCACCACACTTGGCCCTCTGACCACAGGCTAAGCGCGCGCAGCTCTTGCACGGCGGGGTGCTCGTCGCAGCCCGCAGCGTCTGGCAATGGCAGGTCTGAGGGGTCAAAAATCTTGGTTTCAGCGCCAAAGAACTGCAAGAGACGCGCCGCTTCTTCTACGGCCAAGCGCGAGAACGAGCGCGGGCGCAGCGAGCCGTAGAGCAACAAAATGCGCGGGGCATGGCTGGTGGTGCCGATGCTGGAGTCCAGCGATTGGGCCAGCGTAAGGCCGTCGCCATATTGTGCAAATTCGCTTTGAAAGGCTGGGAGATGGGTGGGGTTTGAGAGAGGGCGAATGCGTTGCATGCAGTAATGTACTTCATGCCATCCACCATCCATACAGCAGCCCGCTGGCCAATGATCCAGCAAAGGCAAAGCCCAAGTACACAGCAAACACCCGCCCGCGCGCCACCGCCCACACGGCCAGCGCGGCAGGGATGGATGTGACACCGCCAGCCACTAAAAACGCCATGCCCGCGCCGGGCGAAAGACCCTGGGCCATCAGGCCGCTGACCAAGGGCAGGGCGGCATAGCCATTTAGATACGAAGGGATGCCAACCAGCGTGGCCAACAAGACGGGCATAAAACCGTGGCCACCCGCCACATTGGCAATCAGATTGCTGGGCAAATACACTACCATCAAGCTCTCTAGTACGAAGGCCATGGTGAGCCACTTGCCTAAAAACAGGGCATTGCTTGTGAAGCTTTGTAGACCTGTGGCTACACGTGCTGGCTCATTCCAAAACTTCCACACCACGGCCTTCGGCTGGCGAATACCCGAGCCGCTGCAGCCGCCATTGCCCACGCCTGACTTGAGCACTTCGGTGACCCAGCCCGACTGTGTGAGCAGGTATGCCCCCCAGCCGCCCAACAGGCCAATGCCAATAGCGATGGCAGTTTTGGCCACGGCAAACTCCAAGCCCAACGTGGCCGATGTCATGATGAACATGGAGGGATCCATGAGTGGCGAAGCCAGCCAAAAGGCCATGACAGGTGCCAGCGGCATCCCCATGGCCAGCAAAGCCACAATGATAGGAATCACCCCGCACGAGCAAAAAGGCGAGAGTGCGCCCATCAGTGCCGCGCTAAGCACCGCCAACAATGGCGGACCACTGAAAGCGCGCGAGATCAGATTGTCTACCCCACTGGCTTTGGCGTATGCAGTCAGTCCGACTGACAGCAGTAAAAAGCCGAAGGTTTTGAGCACAGCATTGAAAACGAAGGCCAACGTGGTGGGCAGCTGGGGCGCATCTAGCATGCTGATGGCAACCATCATCAGCCCAATCGCTATCCACACGCGGTCTAGCTTGGCCAACAGGCGTTTGACGATTTGGGATGCTGGTTTTTGGGGCGCCGCTTTGCAAGCAGCTTGTGGTGGGGCTGCGCAGCCAACCAATGGGCAGGCAGAGTTGCTGGAGTTAGCAACAGGTGGGGATAGAGTTTTCATAAACTACCTTTCTAGTAAATTAGTAAATAAAAGTCAAAAAAAATGCAAATGCAAAGCGCTGGATTACGCCGCTGTTTCTTGCGCCACATCAAAATCTACGCCCACGCAACATTCGCTGAGCAAGAAGGCGCTCAGGGCTTGAATCTGCGCGTATTGCGCGCGGCATACCAGCTCTCGGCCTTGGCGTTCTTGGCTGATCAAGCCAGCAGCCACCAGCGCGCTGATGTGGTGGCCCAGCGTGGAAGGCGGAATGCCAGTTAGCCGCTGCAAACCTGTGACATTCAAGCCGTCTGCCCCGCTGCGCAGCAGCTGGCGGTAAAGCATCAAGCGCACCTCGCTACCCAGCGCAGCAAGCATGGGGGCAGCGGCGCTGTCGCTGAGTGTAGGAAGGCAGGTTTTAGCAGTCATGGGCGCAGTATAAACCTATTTTCCTAGTTTTGTGGAAAATATGTGCATTAACCATTTTTGGGGTTAAAAAGCTTAAGCGTACCAAAGCCAATCAAAGCCCCCACGCCCTGCGCTGCCACAAAGCCCAGCGCGCTTTGTGGGGCAATGCCCGCAAAGCTGTCGCTGAGCATGCGCCCCAGCACGGCAGAGGGGTTGGCAAACGAGGTGCTGGCGGTGAACCAGTAAGCCGCGCCGATGTAGCAGGCCACCAGCGCGCTGGCTTTGGCATGCACCCCCGCTGCGCCAGCGCGGCCTATGACGACAATCAGGCCTGCGGTGGCCACGGCTTCGGCCAGCCACTGGCCAGCACCGCCCGCGCCCTTTGCTGCCAGCGCCGCGTCTAGGCTGCCGCGCACATGGCCGCTGGTTTGCCACAAAGGCAAGTCAAACATGGCATGCGCCAGAGCTGCTCCTGCTACTGCGCCCACCAATTGCGATACTATATAAAAAATAGCAAGCTTTGACCATATGACGGTGACATTGGGTAAATTTTCTTTAAAAACAAGGGTAACCAGTGGGTTGAAGTGCGCGCCACTGATGGGGCCCAAAATTTCAATCAAAACGAACAACGCAAACACTGTAGCCAGTGTGTTGGCCAGCAGCGCCAGAGCGTCATTGCCGCCGCTCAGGCGCTGCGCCATGATGCCCGAGCCGATGACGGTGGCCAGCAGCATGGCAGTGCCAATGAACTCAGCGAACAGGATTTGGCGCAGGGAATAAGGATGCGGCATCATGCGGCCTTGCAGCAGCTGGGGCTGAACATGGAACGCAGTTGCCCCCAATAGCTTTGGCTAGCTGGGTAGCTAGAGGTTGCGTACAAGCCGATTTGTGTAGGAAACTGCGTGGCCGTGGGGGCCGCTTTGTATGTGCCGAACACATGGTCCCAGAGCAAAATGGCATTGCCAAAATTGCGGTCTCCCTCGGCGCGGCTTGCGCTGTGGTGCCAGCGGTGTGCCTCGGGGGTGGACAGCAGGGTGTTGAGCCAACCGTTTTTTAGGTCAATGTTGGCGTGCTGCACCATCACAATCGGCTGGGTGAGGGCCAAGTAGCCTAGCAACACCAAAGGCGGTGCGCCCAGCAGCATCAGAGGCAGCATCGACAAAGCTTGGTTGATGGCGTAGTTGAGCGGGTGGTAGCGAAAATTATTCACTGCATACAAGCGCGGCGCGCTGTGGTGCAGGGCATGCAGCCACCACAGGGCGGGCAGGGCGTGGTGCAGGCGGTGGGCAGCGTATTTGCCCAGCTCAATGGCCAGCGTGGCGGCTAGGATTTGCAGCGCCAGCGGAGCATCGGCCAAGGCCCAGCTAGGCGTGGCAAACTGGCCATAGACGGCCAACACGGCCCAAGCCATGAGCGCTTTGGCCAGCGGCTCGGCCACGGCGGCTATGAACGCAAAACTGGTCCAATCGGTGCTGCGGTCGCCCTGCGGAATGTTCCAATCGGCGCGGTGGGGAATCACCCGTTCCAAAACCATTGCTATGAACAATATAGTGAGAGATGACGCTGTGACGGCGACATCGGCATTAAAATCCATATAAATGGCGCTGGCGTATGCCGCCAAGCTGGCCAAAACAGCAAAAGGCAAAAATCCGCGTTGCAAGGCGGTTTTAAAGATTTTTTGAGCGGCGTTGGGAGTGAGGACGGTGGTGGTTTTCATGCGTTGGCAAGGCTCTTGGCAGTTTGGGCAATCGCCATGGCGGCTAGCTTGTCATCTGGCAGGTTCACCAGCAACTCTAGGCGGCGGCGGATGGCGTGCAGGGTTTGCTTGAAAGCGGCTAGTTTTTCGGCATCAGGCGCATCGCCTGCGGACGGGTCGGCGTAGCCCCAGTGCGCGCTGGCGGGTTTGCCCGGCCAATAGGGGCACACCTCGCCTGCGGCGTTGTCGCACACGGTGATGATCAAGTCCATGTGCGCAGCGGTGGGCAGGGCAAAATCATCCCAGCTTTTGCTGGACAAATAGGCAGTGTCAATGCCCGCTTCGCGCAGCACCTGCAAGCCAAGCGGGTTAGGCTGCTGGTTCGCGCGCGGGCTGCTGCCAGCGGAGAAGCCTTTGAAGCGCGCACCGCCAATGTGGTTGAGCACGGCCTCGGCCAAAATGCTGCGGGCGGAATTGTGGGTGCATAAAAATAGCACGTTTAATGGTTTGTTCATGGGGTTTTCCTGATGGTTGAAAGCTGGCTTCGCTTTGATTTGACGGGTATTCTTCACAGCACATAAAATTTAATAATCATTTTTTACATAGCAAACTATGACCATTTGACGCTGACATTGGCAGTATTTTTTATAAATTAAGGTCTTTTAGCACTTGATGGCAGGTGCAATTAGTTCGCAGCACGCCGCATCGGACGCAGCGCTGGCATCTGAGTCCGATGCGGGCGAAACCCCCGCACAGCAATGCTCAGTAAGGTAGGCCAGCAGGGCGCTCATTTGTGCAAAATCGGCGCGGTAAATCAGGTTGCGCCCACGCTGCTGTGCGCTGGCCAAGCCGCTGTGGCTGAGCTCTTTGAGGTGAAACGACAGTGCGCTGGGCGTAATGTCCAGCACAGCGCCCAGCGTGCCGGGCGTAAGCCCCTCAGCGCCCGCCACCACCAGCGCGCGAAAAGCCCGCAGGCGCTGGGTTTGCGCCAAAGCAGCCAGCGCTTTGATGGCTAGGGTTTCGGTGATAGGTGGCGTTGATATTTCCATATTTCAATTATAGTTGAAATGTGGAAGTAATCGGCTTGTGTGCAATTCCGTGGGTTGAATAATTGGTCGTCTGTGAGGCCGCACGGTTTCTGCACGACTTTGTGCTGGCTGTGCGGTCAGTATTCTTCGCTTTGAGCCTTTGTAGCTACTGGTTTGCGCGCCCTATCAGCGTTTTGGCTATCTCGCTGTTTAGTGCGCTCGATCAAAGTTTTGGCTATCTCGCTGTTTAGTGCGCCCGATCAGCGTATTGGCTATCCCGACGCGCCCTCATGCGGTGGGTACACCGAAATCGGTCGGTCGGGATAGCCAATAC
>JAYTMT010000239.1:0-2278 GCA_043728315.1 Polaromonas sp.
GGCTAGTAAAACATCGCAGTCCATCACCGTCGAATTGAGGAAAATATTTTATGTATGCAGACCGTAAATCCCGATTGCTAGCCGTACTCCAATCTGAAATTGACAGCAAGCGATTACCTGGCGCAGTGGTGATGCTATCGCGTCACGGCAAGGTAGAGCTGTTTGAAAGTTTAGGTCAGCAAAACCCTGAAGATGCATCGCCCATGGCGAAAGATTCCATCTTCAGAATTTACTCGATGACCAAACCCATCGTCTCGGTGGCAACCATGATGTTGATGGAGCAGGGTAAGCTGCTGCTCAGCGATCCAGTGAGTAAATATTTGCCAGAGTATGCGAAACAGCAGGTGGCTGTGGAGTCGGGGGGGCAGGTAAACTTTGTACCCGCGAAGCCTGCCACGGTGCAAGATTTATTACGCCACACCGCTGGTTTGACATATGAATTTTTGGGCAATTCCGCTGTTCAAAAAGCCTATCGCAGCGCCAAGATTGGCATGGCTTTGCGTGATGCCAGCAATGCCGAGTTTTCCAAAACTCTGGCAGCGCAGCCCCTACAATTTGAGCCAGGCACTGTGTGGGAATACAGCCGCGCCACAGACGTGATGGGCGCTCTGGTTGAGGCCATCAGCGGTCAAACGTTGGGAAATTTTCTGCAGAAGCAGATTTTTAAGCCGCTCAACATGCTGGAAACAGGTTTTAGCGTCCCTGCAGACAAGCACTACCGCATCGCCGAGCCGTTCAAAAAAGACCCCGATGGCGGCATTCAGCTGAAATTGATCAACATTCACGACCATCCTATCTTTGAATCTGGCGGTGGTGGCTTGGCTTCTACGGCGCAAGATTACGCACGGTTTGTGCAATTCATGCTGAACAAAGGTGAGCTGGATGGCGTGCGCTTGCTCAGCAGCCACACCGTTGACTTCATGACGGCAGACCATTTGGGTAGCTTGCCCATCAGCGCCTCCAGCGCTGGAACTTTGTTGCCGCCGGGTCACGGTTTTGGCTTGGGCTTTGCCGTGCGTAAAGAAACCGGCATCAGTACCGTGCCGGGTTCAGCCGGCGTGTATTACTGGGGTGGCATTGCAGGAACGAGCTTTTTCGTCGACCCCAAGCTAGACATGTTCGCCATGCTGATGATCCAAGCCCCGAACCAGCGCGATTATTACCGCCCGCTGTTCAGGAACCTGGTTTATGCGGCGTTGGAAGTTTGAAAATGGGGTAAATATGGTCTAATTTGGCATGTAGCCGGCGTATTTATTGCCTAAGCAGCTATTAAATTTATAGTAAATTTGGCCAAATTTTCTCGGTTTTACTCTTCCGAAGCGAGAAAGTAAACACAATTCCATGTAATAAACTGTTAATATATACAGTTATAAATTCATTGCAATTTGTATTATTTGGGATACAATCAACATTTATAGCATTCAAATCACTGAGGTTTTTGAGGATTGGTTCACGGATCTTAAAGACCGCATGGTCAAGGCGCGGATTCAGGCTCGGATTGATCGGGCTGAGGATGGAAACTTTGGCGATAGCCAGTCGGTGGGCGGTGGCGTGAACGAGATGAGGCTGCATTTTGGCGCTGGCTGGCGCATTTATTACACCGTGCGCGGTGGTGAAGCGGTGGTTTTACTGGCCGGTGGTAGCAAATCTAACCAACAAGCGGACATTGCAGCCGCGCTGAACTTGGCAAAGCAACTTTAGGAGCAATCTATGGGCGCAGACAACAACATGAACACTCTCAAACTCAAAAAATGGGATTCTGCCGCGCATTTGGGCAGCGAGGCAGATATCGTCGCCTACCTGCAAGCCTGTTTTGAAGAAGCACCCGATGACGCCGCCTTTCTAGCCAAAGCGCTAGGCACCGTGGCGCGCGCGCGGGGGATGACGCAGATTGCCAAAGACGTTGGCCTAGGCCGTGAAAGCCTGTACAAAGCCCTCTCTGGCGACAACAACCCCAGCTTTGCCACCATGCTCAAGGTGATGAGTGCGTTGGGGGTGAAATTGCAGGTGGTAGCGGCTTAATCAGCGGTTTTTACCCCTCAAATATGACTCTAGCCGGCGTATTTATTGAATAAGCTGCTATTAAATTCATAGTGAATTTGATTGAAATACGTTTTAAACACCCGTGGCATGCACCTTGGCGAAGGTTAGGATGATTTCTCGGATGACCTTGCGCTGAGGGGCTGGCAGTTTGAGGAAGGCGTCAAAAGTCTCCCGCTCTAAATAGCCAGCGCCTTCGTCCCAGCGCTTTTGCTCCACCCGCAGGTTCGCCAGCACC
>JAYTMT010000240.1:0-9650 GCA_043728315.1 Polaromonas sp.
ACCAACACAAGCGGCAGGAGTGCGTAGGGGAAATACAGCACCCATGTGTTCAGGTGCGCAGGCGCTGTGCCAAAGGCATGCACGATGGGCGAGGTTAAAGCGGCCAGCGCAGCAATCACCAGCAGGCAAGTGATGCCCAGCAGGTTCCAAAGCCAAATCACCGCCACCGGCGCCACCCAAGAGCGCGAGATACCCAGCACGATGAGCAATGCGCCTAGACCGGTTAAAAAATCAAAGTTGTAGCCTAAGAGCGAGAATTCCACGGGCATGGTGTGCAGCAAGGCTGCGCGCAGCATCAAGAGCTCCAGCGGGAGGCGGAAAATTTGCAGAGCCACCATGGTTTCTATGTGCATACTGCGCACCAGCGTGTCGCCCACCTTGCCAAAGGCCAATGCCACGCCTATGCCAATGCTGGCAGTCACCGCCAACACGAAGGGGCTGGGCAGGATATCGGTGCGCGCAAATAAGCCCGAGCTGTCACCCAACCACGCTAGGGCAGCGATGCCAGCTAGCAGGGCGGCGGCGCCTAGGCCATAGCTTGCACGCCTGCGGGCGGCAACCGCCGTCCAAGCCAATGACATGGCCAAGGCCAGTGAACCGATGCCCCAAGCGGTGATGGCGTCATATACGGGGCGGTCAAAGCTGGGCATGGCATCAGGCTTTCAGGCTAATGCTGTTGCACCTAAGCATGCGCAACACATCAATAATCACCACATGCCCAACGATCAGCATGGGCACCCAAAAGGCGGGAATCCAATACGCTGCGCCCAAATAGTCGGCGTTTTTAAATACACGTGACAGCACAATGGCCATGGCAAAGTCAAGCATGCCAAAAACAGTGAACACCCATGTGGCGCTGATAGCGTAGGCGCTTTGTCGGCGGATCAACACCGCTGCGATGAAGGCTAAAACAGCGGCCACAAAATCACCCGCAGCCGCAGGCACGGCAAACTGCCATGGCATGCCCGCCACCACCACGCCGGGCGCAACAAACATCAAGCCCAAATGGCGCATGGCATGCAAAAGCAAGATGGGAAGCAGCACATGCACCGGGTTGATGGATGGTAAGTGCGGCTTGAGAAACCAGCGGTAAGCCAGATTAAAAATAAGCAGATTCAAAACAATGTTGACAATCAAGGTGTTCATGGTTTGGCTCCGGTTTCAGGGCTGCAAGCTGGCTGCAAAAAACGCTTTGGCATCTTTAGCCACCTCTGCATGCACCTGCGCGCGGTCCACGCCATCGGGGTCTACGCAGATTTGACCTGCCAAGGTTTTGCCAACCACTGCGCGGCAAAGGGGCGCATAGGTGAAATGACCCACATCACGCACAATTTCTTTGGAGTTTGGAACTGATTTGGCCATCAAGCTTGAGCCAATGGATGGAGCCAGCACCACGTCAAACTTGGCGGTGTCAAACACCATGGGCGCTTTGACGGTAGCCAGGGAATCAGGCGTAAAGCCAGCGCCAGGACCGCCCGCCATGAGGTAGAAGGCTTTGAGGCGCTTGTCGCTGTAGTCGGCACTGCTGTCTTGGGTGGGCAAGTCTGGCGTGTAGTCGCGCAGCATGCCAGCGCAGTATTGGTCTTTGTCGGCCATGGCTTTGCAGGCCTCTAGCTGGCGCGCAAAATCGTAGCGGCCTCCGGCCAAGCTCAGCCCCGTCCAAGCGCCAAACGAGTGCCCGGCAAAGCCAATGCGCGAGGCATCGATGCGCGCCGCCCATGTGGGATCGGCCAGCAGGTGGTCTAGTGCAGCCGACACGTCACGCGAACGCTCCCACAGGCGCAGGCGGTAAGCGATTTGCAAATCGCCATTCATGGTGCCAGGATGCGAGGTGGTCATGACGATATAGCCCGCCTTGACCAACTCTATGGCCATAGCGGGTGGACCAATTGCCGTGGGAGATCACGACCAATGGTTTGGGCGCGGACGCAGCGGCTGGTGCAGCATCGGGCGCGATAGCTATGGATTGCAAGGGCGGCAATATCGAAAAATTAGTGACCTGCACGCCGTCTGCCGCTTCAAACCATATTTCTGAGGTGAATGGCCTGTTGCGCACTTTGTCAACCATACCAATCGATGTGGTGCCCACCACTATCTCTTTGGTATTGGCTTGCCCAGAGGGTGAAAACGCTGCGAACAAGGCTAAGATGATGGCTATCATGGATATTTCTCCGTGGTGGTTAATGACGGAGTTGATGCTATGGTTTGCGCCAGCATGTGCCTAGGTGGCTAAGGGTGCAATGACTCCTAACGAATCGTTAGTAATGCTCTATGAAAAGCCTCAAAGGAATTGGTAGTTTTGTTGCCGTGGCCAGCACTGGCAGCTTTGCCGCAGCAGCCAAGCTGCAAGGCGTGAGCGCCGTGGCGGTGAGCAAAAATGTGTCAACGCTAGAGCGCCAAATGGGCGTGCGCTTGTTTCAGCGCACCACCCGCAAGCTCAGCCTCACAGCAGAGGGTGACGCGTATTACAAGCGCTGCTTGGGGCCTTTGCGCGAGCTTGAGGCTGCGCAGGCGGTGGTGCAAGGCAGCAGCCAAGACATATCTGGCTTAGTGCGGGTAACCAGCGTTTCCCCCATTGGCATGGGCTACCTTGTACCCATGATGGCCACTTTCCACGCCCAGTACCCCAAGGTGCAAATAGAGCTGCATTTAGACGACAAGACGCAAGACATGGTGGACAAAGCCTACGACGTTGGCATTCGCGTGGGCCCGCTGCGCGACAGCAGCCATGTGGCACGCCCGATTGCAAAATTGCCCTTTGTGCTGTGCGCCAGCCCCGAGTATTTGCGCCGCCATGGCGCGCCCAAAGACTTGGCCGATCTAGCCAACCACAACTGCCTGCGCCTGCGCCGAGCTGGCAACAACGATGCCATGCCATGGTTTCTAAGTGGTCTGAGTTTGGAGGCCGGCAAGCTACTGCCCAGCAATTTTTTAGCCAACGACTTTTATGCCTTGATCAGCGCCTGCACACAGGGCATGGGTTTGGCATGCTTGCCGCTGCCCGTGGTGATGGCTTGGTTTCGGTCTGGGCATTTGCGGCCGGTTTTGGCGCAGCACATCGAGGCCAAGTTCGAGATGTATTTGCACTACCCTAGCCGCAAAAATTTACCAGAACGCACGCGCTGCTTTGTGGATTTTGTGCTTGAGCAGCTGCGCGGTGAAGACGATTTGCAAAAGCCGCACCAGCAGCTGGTGGCGCCCTTTATTGGTTGATACATCAGTTGGTACGTTCGCGCCCAAGCGCTGCGACTACTCTTATAAAAGCGGTGTAAAAAACCTTGGCCGCATGGCATCCAGCCCCAGCTGCGACAGCACTTGGGTCAACCGCTCTGCACTCTTGCGCGCTGGCACTGCGCCGCGCGCGTCACCGCGTGTGGCGATGATCAGCTCGTTTTTCATGCTGTGCTCCCAGCCCACCAGCTCGGTCACTGTTACTTGGTAGCCATGGGATTCGAGCTGCAGGCAGCGCAGCACATTGGTCAGTTGGCTGCCAAATTCACGGGTGTGCAGGGGGTGGCGCCACAGCTCGGCCATGGGGTTGTGGGCTAATGTTTTGGGCTTGTCGGCTTTGAGCGTGGCCGCCACTTCGGCTTGGCAGCAAGGCACGATCACCATGTGTTGCACTTGGTGGACAATGCCAAAGGCAATGGCGTCGTCGGTGGCGGTGTTGCAGGCGTGCAGGGCGGTGACGATGTCGATGCGCTTGGGCAACTGGGCGCTGGTTTCGCTTTGCGCTACCGACAGGTTTAAAAACGCCATGCCTGTGAAACCGAACTCATGCGCCAAGGCTTGGGAGCGGGTTACCAATTCGTCGCGGGTTTCAACGCCCACCATTTTGCCTTGCGGGGCGCGCAGTTTGAAGAACAAGTCATAGAGAATAAAGCCCAAATATGACTTGCCTGCGCCATGGTCTACCACGCATAAATCCTCATGCGCTTGCTGCGCTTTGAGGAGCAAGGGCTCTATGAAATTAAACAAGTGGTAGACCTGCTTGAGCTTGCGGCGCGAGTCTTGGTTCATTGCGCCGTCGCGCGTGAGAATGTGCAGGGCTTTGAGCAGTTCGATGGATTGCTCGGGTCGCACCTCGTGCTTACTGGGCGCAGAGCCCGGCTTTGTGTGGGGCTTGTGTTTGGATTGCTGGCTGCTCGCTTGGGCAGCTTGGGCAAGCAATAGAGCTACTGCTTTGGACGGTGCTGTGGTGGGCAGTTTTGCAGGCTGGGTGGCAGATGGCTTCATGCCAGCATTTTCGCCCATCCCGCGTGGCC
This sequence comes from Polaromonas sp., assembly GCA_043728315.1. Classification (GTDB taxonomy): domain Bacteria; phylum Pseudomonadota; class Gammaproteobacteria; order Burkholderiales; family Burkholderiaceae_C; genus JAAFIP01. The sequence continues at coordinate 4,266 of JAYTMT010000240.1, forward strand.
CAGCTGGCGCAGGATGGCGATGTTGCGCTCATAAATCATCTCGGCCTCTGGAAAAGCCGCCACTGCCCGCTCCACACTGGCTTCGCGCAGCAAATGCAGGGTGGGGAAAGGGGCACGGTTGCTATAGTTATCCATGTCGTCGGCGTGTGTGCCAGCAAATTGGTACTGCGGGTGAAAACTGGCCACTTGCAAAATACCGTCTAACGCCAAGTCTTCCAAGAGCGCATCGGCTTGATCCAAAAAATCATTGAAATCCAAGAAGTCTTGCAACACTTGCGGGGCTATCAACAAAGTGGTCTCGGTGCGCAATGGATCTTGCGCCACGAGGTGCTTGGCCTCGTGCGCCAGATCACGCAACAAAGCCGCTTCTGTTTTGGCAGCACTCACGGCGTAGCGGATGCGGCCATGCACATGCTCGGCCTTGGCAAAGGGGCATAAATTGAGGCCAATCACGGCGCGCTCTAGCCAGCGCTGGGTGCTCGCCAGCACGGCACTGTCTGGCGCAGCGGTCATGGCTTGTCAGGCAATGCGCGCAGCACGGTGATGCGCTTTTGCACAATGCGAATATAGCCATCGCGCTCCCAGTCGTTGAGGATGCGGCTGACCGATTCTCGTGATGCGCCGATGCGGGCGGCGATGTCAGTTTGTGTGAGCCGCTCTTCGATGGTGCGCGTGCCGCCCACTTGCGCCGTGGCGCTGCGCTCTACAAAGCGCGCCAAGCGGCCATAGACGCTGACTAGGGTGAGCTCGCGCGCGATGCGCGTGGCATTGCGCACCCGGCTGATCAGGGTCACGATGAGTTCAAAAGCAAAATCACCGTGCGAGGCGATGTAGCTGCGCACCGCCGCTTGGCTCAATATGGCGCACACGGTGGGTTCGAGCGCCACCACACTGGCTGAGCGCGGGCCGCCATCGAGCGTCATTTCGCCAAAATAATCGCCTGCACCAAACACGCCATAGGTGATCTCTTGGCCGTCTTCGTTGTTATCAAATACTTTGATGCGGCCCGACAGGAGCACATGCAGGGTGTCGTCTTTTTTGCCCTCTTGGGTCAGCATTTCGTCGGCCGCAAAACGCTCGATGCGCCCGTGTCTGGCCAAATCTGCTATTTTTGGTGGCAGCTGGTCGAATAAATTCGCCAATTTGGCAGGGGTTAGGGCGGCAGGTTTGGGCGTTGTCATAGGTGACACAAGTGTAACAGTGGCTGTAACGAGAGCCGATGCTTGCATACCCGGTTTGCCCCTCTGGTCAATGCGTGCAGTTTACCCATTGACCCTGCGCACACCTGCTTTATCCGGGCTCACCGCAAACACCGCTTGGGTGGACAGCTGCGCGTCTTGGCGCACGGGGTGGGGCGTGGCACGCATCGTGCAGCGCAGCTCGCTGGGGCTGCAATCAATCAGGGCGTAGCCGCGCTCGTCGGCGCGGGCATGCACGATGTCGGGGTTATTGGCGAGCATGGATTGCACCAGTGTGGCCGACATGCCGCGGCTGGTCACCGAGGAGCTGACCAACTCGCTGCCCACAATGGGCGAGAGCGGGTCGTTGGCCTTGACCCGCAAATTGGCCGCTATGTGCTGGTGAATATCGCCGCCCAGCACCACCAAGCCTTGCACTTGGGCGGCAGCGGCGCTTTGCAGCAGGCGCGTGCGGGCCTGTGGGTAGCCGTCCCAGCCGTCGGTATAGTTGGTGCGGCCAAAGGGCGTGTCGCTGCCGCTGCTGGCTATGAGCGTTGACTGCGCCAGCAGCTTCCAGCGGCGCTTGCTGGTGCGCAGGCCCTCGTTGATCCACGCCTCTTGGTGGTTGCCCAGCATGCTGCGCGATGGGTCGGCCAGCGCGTCGCAGCCCAACACCACGCGGCCACCACCACGGATGGCATCAGGGCAGGCATGGTGGCTGCGGTGCTGGCGGCAGTCCAGAGTCCACAAGTCTGCTAAATCGCCCCACGTGAAGCGCTCATGGATGCGCATGGTGCTGCCCACTGGGCCGAGCAACAGGGGCATGTGTTCAAAATACGCTTGGTAGGCGGCGGCGCGGCGTTGCAAAAACACCGCTGGCTCGGTGTAGGCTTGGTCAAGGTCGTTGGCGTAGTCGTTGCTTACTTCGTGGTCGTCCCAGGTCATGATCCATGGGTGGGCGGCGTGGGCGGCTTGCAAGTCGGGGTCAGATTTGTACTGGGCGTGGCGGGCGCGGTAGTCGGCCAAAGTTTTGCAGGTGTTGCCCTGCGCGGGGCTGGTGTGGCGGCGTTGGGGCGCAATCAGCAGGTTTTTCGAAGCCATGCCTTCGTAGATATAGTCGCCCACAAAGAGCACGGCATCCAAGTCTTGCTGGGCAATTTCGCGGTGCGCAGCAAAGTAGCCCTGCTCATAGTTTTGGCACGAGGCCAGCGCCAGCCGCAGCCGCTGCGGCCTAGCGTGTAGCGCGGGCGCGGTGCGGGTGTGGCCCACCGGGCTGACTGCTTCGCCCAGCATGAAGCGGTACCAATAGTCTTGCCCCGCTTGCAGGCCCCGCGCGAGGATATGCACGCTGAAGGCTGCGTCTGAATGGGCGGTGACTTGGCCCGTTTGCACGCGTTTTTTCAAAGCCATGTCACTGTAAATTTCATAGCGCACTATGACCATATGACGCTGACATTGCTCGCAAAACTCTAAAAAACTACCGCCAAGCCGTGTCCACAACAGCACCGAGTCTGGGCGCGGCATGCCGCTGGCCACGCCTAGGCTAAAGGGGTAGTTGCGCAGGGCTGGCGCGAGTGGTGGTGGCGCGCCAGTTTGGGCCTTGGCGCTTTGCAGCGCGGCCAGCGCCATGCCCAGCGCGGCGGTGTTGAGCTGGCGGCGAGAAAGCCCGGGCTGCTGCATTTATGCGGTTTGCAAGGCACTGGCCGCTGCGCGAATCAGCGCCTGCGACAGGGTTTCAAGCACCTCAGACTCCAAATTCCAGCAGTGCCAATACAAGGCAATGGGCAGTGAAAACTGCGGCGCAAGGTTGACCAACTCGCCGCTTGCCAAGGCGCTGCGCACCAAGATTTCTGGCAACACGCTTACACCCCAGCCGGCCTTGGCTGAGCGCACTTGCCCCTCGCAGCTGGGCACAAAAAGCTGGTGCAAGCCCACCCGCTTGAGCCCCACGGCTTGGGCCACAAACTCGCATTGCATGTCGTCTTTGCGGTTAAAGGCAATAAAGGGCACGCTGCGAAAATTATGCGCACTCAGGCCCTGCGGCATGTGTTGTGCGGCAAATGCAGGCGCTGCCACGGCCACGTAATGCATGGCGCCCAGCGGCACCATTTTGCAGCCACGCAGGGCCTGGCGCAGCGTGGTCACACAGCCCATTACTTGGCCTTCGCGCAGCCAGTCGTGGGTGAAGTCTTGGTCGTCGGTGATGATCTCAATAGGCTGGCCGCTGCGCGCCAAATCACCAACGGCAGGCAGCGCCCAAGTGGCAATGCTGTCGGCATTGATGGCGATTGACACCCGCTCTTCGTCGCGCGTGCCGCCGGTGCTGCTGGGCGCAAGTTCCTTGAGGTCGCGCTCCAAATCGGCCCGAATCAGGCGCATTTGCTTGGTGTGTTTGAGGAGCAGCTGGCCCGCGCTGGTGGCCTTGAGCGGGCGCGTGCGCACAATCAGCACGGTGCCCACCTGCGCCTCTAATGAACGCAGGCGCTGCGACACCGCCGACTGCGTGATCGACAATCGCTGGGCGGCGCGCTCAAAGCCGCCCTCCTCCACAATAGCGGCCAAACACTCCAGCGCGTCGGGGTCAAAGGTACTCATGCGTAGCCTGCTTTCTCAAGAGTTTCTAGTATTAGTTTATCTGATGTTTTGGCTAACTCTTTAATTTTGCTTTTGTTTTGCGGCCATTTAGCCCACACTCAGCGCCTATGAAAACCATTGTTTTAGGCGCCGGCATCATCGGCATCAGCACCGCGTGGCATTTGCTAGAACGCGGCCACGAGGTCACGGTGGTTGACCGCCAACCCGACGCGGCACTAGAGACCAGCTTTGCCAATGCCGCGCAAATATCGGTTAGCTACTGCGAGCCTTGGGCCAACAAACACGCGCCCCTGAAAATGCTGCAATGGATGTTTCAAAACGATGCGCCGCTTTTGTTTCGTCCGCAGCTAGACTGGCAACAGTGGCGCTGGGGTTTGAAATTTTTGGCCCAATGCCACGATGCGGCGTTTGAGCGCAATGTGGCGCAAATTGTGGCGCTCGGCGCTTACAGCCACGCTGCACTCAAAGACGTGGTGGCCGCCACGGGCATCAGCTACAACCGCTTAGAGCAGGGCATTGCGCACTTTTTTGTAGACCAAAAATCATTGGACAGCGCCTCAGAAGCGGCTCAGCTGATGCAGCGCTACGGCGTGGAGCGCAAAGTGGTGTCTACTGCGGAGCTTTTGCGCATTGAACCCGCACTCAAGGCATTTTCTAGCCAAATAGTAGGCGGCACATTCACCGCCAGCGACGAGTCTGGCGATGCCCGCGTATTTACCCAAGAGCTGGCCAAGCGCTGCGCAGCGCGTGGCGCACAGATGCTGTATGGCCATTCGGTAAAATCGCTCAATGGCTGCAATAATACTACTAAAAAAATAGCGCTTTATGACCATTTGACGATGACATCCCGCGAAATTTCTGCAAACCATGTGGTGGTGGCTTGCGGCAGCTATTCTGCACCTTTGCTGCGCCAAGTAGGCATTGATTTGCCAATCTACCCGGGCAAAGGTTACAGCGCCACCCTGCCTCTGCTGCGCCCAGAGCTTGCTCCAAAAGTCTCCACCATCGACGACTCCAAAAAAATTGCCTTCTCGCGCCTTGGCAATACCCTGCGTGTGGCGGGAACAATTGAAATGGCGGGCTTTGACCTGTCGCTGGACACGCCCACCGCGCGGGCACGCTGCGAGATGCTGCTCAAGCGCATAGAAACCATTTTGCCCGGCGTGTGCGACACGCGCCTGCCTAGCGCGGGCGGTAACCCCCAGTTTTGGACCGGTCTGCGCCCCGCCACCCCCACGAATATCCCTTTCATTGGCCAAACCCCCATCAAAGGCCTGTGGGTCAACGCAGGCCACGGCACACTGGGCTGGACGCACGGCGCGGGTTCGGGCAAGGCGCTGGCCGAGCGCATGAGTGGCGACACGCCTGATTTAAAGTTTGGGTTTTATGGGGCTTGAGCGCAATACTCTTCGCTTATGGCCTGTGTAGCGACTGGTTTGTCGCGCCCGATCAGCGTTTTGGCTATCCCGACGCGCCCTCATGCGGTGGGTACACCGAAATGGGTCGTTGGGGTTAGCCAAAACGCTGCTCGGGCTATGCTCGCTTTGAGGTTTTAATACCCGAGGCACGTCACACTTAGTTTGTTTCTTACTATATAAATAGTAGCGCACTA
>JAYTMT010000241.1:0-31728 GCA_043728315.1 Polaromonas sp.
TTTGCGAAGCATGGTTTGCCTGAAATCGCTTGACTTTTAAGACAGTTGCTGATCCCCCATTTGCTCAAAAAACAAGCCCAGCGCCCTGATTGTTTGCGCATTGGCACAGCACTCGCTTAGCCGCAGGGCGAGGTGTTTGCTGGGCACGGTCAGAAAACTGCTCAGCTTCATCGTCAAAAGCTTGGGTTGCGCTCTGTTTCACGCTTAGATTTGCATTTTCCATGAAAAATAATGGCAATGTCAGGGTCATATGGTCATACTGCGCTACTGTTTATATAGTATTTAGCAAACAACGTGTGACGTGCCTGCGGTATTAAAACCTCAAAGCGAGCATAGCCCGAGTAGCGTTTTGGCTATCCCGACCGACCGATTTCGGGTACTCCCGCATGAGGGCGCGTCGGGATAGCCAAAACGCTGCTCGGGCGCACTAACCAGAGAGGTAGCCAACACGCTGCTCGGGCGCGCTAAAACTCGGAGAGCGCGCAAAATAAGCCGCTACATAGATGCTAAGCGAACAGTATTGGCCGCGTAGTCCAAGCAGCGCCCTTTCATAGCGACTTACAATCAGCGCTTCTCTTCGTAGTTCAATGGATAGAACGGATGCCTCCTAAGCGTCAGATACAGGTTCGATTCCTGTCGAAGGGACCAATTGCTCTGTGCAACGCAGGCTTGCAGTAGCGTGGTTCTTCTTGTCCACTTAATTTCGAACTTTTTTATCCCTTGTCGGATTGCTTTGTGTGCAACTTATTGCGCGCTGGAATGTTCAGGATGCCACACCGCTTGTGCACTAGCTTCTGCACTGTCACTGTGGCACAACTTAGATTTGTTTTGCACTTGCATCGCTTCTAACGCATCAAGCGATGTCAAGGTATGCCAGTGCGCCTGCAAATTGCGCATCACCATGGCCAATGTGGCTGTCATGCAAGGGTGCATTGCCAATTCTGTAAGGTTAGTTGCGATTTTTTTGGCCATTTGCTTGCGCCTTTCGGCATTGCCTAAATCGCATTGGTGCTCTGCATAGCCAGTCATCAAAGCCATGGTTCCAGCCAGCAGGCCGTCCATGCGCGGCAATTCAATTTGGATGTCGCGGTGACGCGCAGCACAAGGATTAGTAGAGGTAAGCATAGTTTTCTAGCCTTTAGTGGAATAAACACAAAAAATGGCTGGCAAAACTAGGAAGATTTGTACCTAAGCTGCTGGCTGAAGGGGTATTTAACAGCGTAGGTCTTTACCTTTTTTCAAGTTAGATAAAAAATTATTGCGCTGCTGAGCTGAATCGTATATGATAATCATTCTCATTTGCATTTAAGCGCCAACATTTTTTATATTTATCTGCGTTCCAATTTATTCACCTTGAAAGGAATACGTTTATGACCCCCAATCTTCCCAGCACAGCGCAAAAAATTCAGCCCAGCACACTTTCAAGTGCGGCATTGCTGCAAGGGCAAAAAAACATTGCCATTAGCCACAATGGCATGCTTTACAAATTACAAACCACCAAAATGGGCAAACTCATTTTGACCAAATAACGCTAATTTTTTTAATCTTCAGGACTATTTATGAACAAACCACGTATCCAATTAACCGTTTTGGCAGCCGCCCTGCTATCGGGCACCACTTTCACACAGATCGCCTTCGCCCAAGACAAAGTGCTGAACCTGTATTCAGCCCGCCACTACAGCACAGACGAAGCGCTGTACAACGATTTCACCAAGGCCACAGGCATCAAAATCAACCGTGTAGACGCTGACGATGCGGGTATTTTGCAGCGGCTTCGGGCCGAGGGCGCATCGTCGCCCGCAGATGTGATCTTGCTGGTGGACGCAGCGCGGCTGTGGAAGGGGCAGGTAGACGGGTTGTTTGCACCAATTAAATCCGCCAAATTAGAGGCGGCTATTCCAGAGCAATACCGCGCCAAGGCAGAGGCCGAGGGCACGACATGGTTTGGCTTTAGCACCCGTGCCCGTGTCATGGTTTACAACAAAGCCAGCGTCAAACGCGAAGACGTGGACAGCTACGAAAAACTCGCCGCTCCTGCTCTGAAAGGCAGGCTGTGCATCCGCTCAGGCTCTCACCCCTACAACCTGTCGCTGTTTGGCGCGGTAACTGAGCACATTGGCGCGGCCAAAGCCGAGGCTTGGATGGCGGGCATGGTGGCCAATATGGCGCGCGCCCCCAAGGGCGGCGACACTGACCAAATCAAAGCTGCAGCCTCGGGCGAATGCGGCGTGGCGGTAACCAACACCTACTACATTGCCCGTATGATCCGCTCGACCAACTCCGATGACAAAGCGGCCATGGACAAGCTGGGCATCGTATTTCCCAACCAGTCCAGCTGGGGCACGCACCTGAATGTTGCAGGTGGCGCTGTGGCCAAATTCAGCCCCAACAAAGACAACGCGCTGGCCTTCATGGAATATTTGGCCAGCCCCAGCGCGCAGGCCTATTTTGCCAACGGCAACAACGAATGGCCTACTGTGAAAGGCGTAAGCTTTAACAACCCTGCACTGGCCACCATGGGCGGCGCGCAGTTCAAATCCGAAACCATTCCCGTCTCGGTGATTGGCATGAACCAAGTCAAAGTGCAGCAAATGCTCGACCGGGTGGGATTTAAATGAGACATTGATTGCTCATATTTCTGTAGCTATATATGACCATATGACGCTGACATTGTCAGTTTTTACTTAAAAAAAGTATTTGGCATGGATTTTTAAGGGCGCAGTTTTCTCTGTGCCCCTAGAATGAAGAAAAACACCCACAACGCCATGCCTGCCATCATCTACCTGTTCACCCTTACCAACTTCATCATCGGCACAGGTGCGTTTGCAGTCAGCGGGATTTTGCAGCCTATTGGCGATGCGTTTGGGGTGAGCGTGGCGGTGGCGGGGCAGGCAATAACGGTGTATGCACTGGCATCGGCTTTTTTAGCACCGCTGGCCATGGTGGCCACAGGCAAGTGGCCGCGCAAACGCGCCATCATGGCGGCACTGGGTATTTTTTTATTGGGCACGCTGCTGTGCATTGCCTCCACGGGCTTTGCCATGCTGCTGCTTGGGCGCACTCTGATGGGCGTGGGTGCTATGTTTTCTGCACTGGCTGCGGGTGTGGCAGTGGCCATAGCGCCGCCTGCGCTGCGGGCGCGCGCCATCGCGCTGAGCTTTATGGGCATCAGCCTGAGCTATGCCGTGGGTGTGCCCATGGGCACTTGGCTGGGCTTTGCCTACAGCTGGCAAGCGCCTGTGCTGGTGGTGGCTGTGTGCGCCCTGCTGATGCTGCTGGCGCTGGCTATTGGCCTGCCTAGAAATATTGCCGCGCCGGGTGCAAGCTTTGCGGGGCTGGGCACGGCCTTTCGCAACGGTGCGGTGGTGCGGGTGTGGCTGCGCACTTTGCTGTATTTTTTGGCGATTTTCAGTGTGTTTGCCTATGTGGGGCCGGTGATGCAGGCGCTGGTGGCCATGGGCGCGCAGCAGCTGGGCATCACGCTGGCACTGTTTGGTTTCAGTGGCGTAGTGGGCACGTTTTTAGGCGGCTGGGCGGCCGATCGCTTTGGCTCCATTGCAGTGATGCGGGTGAGTTTGGGCATATTCACCGTGATGATGCTCTGCGTGCCGCTCACACGCGGCAGCTACCCGCTGGTGGCTGGTATTTTCATACTCTGGGGTGTAGCGGGGTTTTCCATGGGCGCGCCCCAGCAAGCGCGTCTGGCCATGCTCGCCCCCAGCCAAACGCCCATGCTGCTGGCGCTCAACAGCTCCATGATTTATTTAGGCACTGCGCTAGGCGCAGCGATTGGCGGCGCGCTTTTGGGCACGGTAGGCTTTGACAAGCTGGCGTGGGTGGGCGCACCGTTTGCGTTTTTGGCCTATTGCACGCTGTGGTTTGACAAGGATTTGGTGCGTAACGTTTAGTTTTTAATAGCGCACTATGACCATTTGACGCTGACATTGGCAGTATTTTTTATAAATTAGCGTTGCAAAGTGCTGTCTGAATGCTCAAGCTGCAAAACCAGCCACATCGGCACTCAAATCAGCATGCCCGCCCAAATGCTCCACACAAAAATCGACAAATGCGCGCACTCTGGCTGGCAGCTGCTTGCGGCTGGGATAGTGGATGAACAGCTGCCAGCCTTCGGGCGCATGGTCTGGCAAGATGGTTTTGAGCTGGCCTTGGCGCAGGGCGGCCAGCGCTACGGGCAGGGGCAGCTGGGCAATGCCTAGGCCGTCGGTGCAGGCTTGCAGCAGGCTGCGAAAATCGTTGCAAATGAAGCGCCCGGGCAGCTGGAGCATTTGCATGCTGCGCGCGCCTGCCTCGCGGGTTTGCACAAAAAATGGCGCTGCTTGCTCACGCCCCGTGGCTTGCAGTTGCAGCAGATCGTGCGAGGCCAGTTCATCCAAAATTTGTGGGCAGCCGCGATCTGCCAAGTAACTGGGTGAGGCGCACAGCAGCAGCCGCATGGGACCCAGCGGCCGCGCCACAAAGGCAGCGTCGTTCAATTGACCTACGCGTATGCCCAAATCAAAGCGTTTGCTGATCAGCTGCGCGGGGTCTTCGCTGAGTTCTAGCTCCAGCTGAATATGCGGATAACGCTTAAAAAACACCGGCAGCAGCGGAATCAAATACTGGTAGGCCACAGGCGAGATCACCGTGGCACGCAGCTTGCCTGCGGGGCGCAGTGCATCACTGGCAATGTCTTTGCACGCAGCGTCTAGCTGGGCCAGCGGGCCTTTGCACTGCTCTAAAAAAGCCTCGCCTTCGCGCGTGAGCTGCAATGCGCGGGTGCTGCGCGCAAACAGGCGCACGCCCAGATTTTTCTCTAAGCGGCTGATGTTTTGGCTGACGGCAACCGGTGATATTTCCAGCTCGCGCGCAGCGGCGGCAAAGCTGCCCAGCTCTGCGGTGCGGGTGAAATTCAAAATACCGCGAAGGGATTGCATGGTAGTGGTTGCTAGCGAAGAAGTACTCTGAATATACCTTATTACAAAGTTTATATTAGTAGTTAAATAAGTATTACTGCAATTGTTCGATTAATTATTTCTTTTTACAGTAGCGCTTCTTCCACACCATTTTTAAATAAGGAACCCCTATGAAATACCTTTTACTGTGCCAAGTTCAACCAGCAGCCATGGCCAATATGCCGCAGCAAGCCGGAGCCAAGATGGTGCAAGACATGATGGCCTACAACCAACAACTGATTCAATCAGGCGTCTTGGTGGCAGCGGGTCAACTGGCGCCGCCCGATACCGCCCAGCGGGTATTTGCCAAGAATGGCCGTATCCAAACGCAAAACGGCCCTGCCCTGCCGGGTGACACGCAAATTGGCGGCTACTACCTCATTGACGTGCCCGGCGAGCCCGAGGCCACTGGCTGGGCCGCAAAATGTCCAATTGCATTATTTGGTGCGCTTGAGGTACGCCAAGTAGCGTATTGCCCGCTTTGATTTGCCAAACTTTAACCAACTTAATCTTTTAGGAGTCCAGCATGCCCGATATCCAAATCAATTTCCTCTCGCTTTTTGTAGCCACTGTGGCGGGATTTTTCCTTAGCTACGCTTGGTACACGCCGCTTTTTGGCAAAGCCTGGGCCAAAGAAATGGGCTTTGACCCGACTGAGGCGCCGCCCACCCCCGCCTTGGTTAAATCGCTGCTGCTCACCGTGCTGAGCGTGTTTTTGATGTCTATGGTGCTGTCAAGCAACATTGCAGCGTGGACACCCAGCACGTGGGGCAACACTACGCTGAAACTAGGCAAGGTTGAGCAAGCGTTTCAAGCCGGATTCTTCACATGGTTAGGCTTTTTTGTGCCCAACCTCCTGCAAGGCGTGGCATGGGAAAAGCGCTCATGGAAGCTGTTCGCCATTGACGCGGGCTACTACATCAGCCTTCTCTTGGTGATTGCGTTTACCGTGGTGTATATGCGTTGATACCAGCGCCGTGCCAACAAAAAGCCGGTTCATGCCTTGATGCGGCTTATTTGTTTGCATTAATTGACTTGGCGGTTAGAACGCTGATCTAGCAACCATTCATATTGCTTATATTTTCATAGCATACTTTGCGATATAACGCTGACATTGACCAATTTTACTAGAAATATTGCATTTTCAAGTAGCCAAATTAACTCTCGGTCCATTGGGCATGGTGCGCAGCATGAATTGGTCAAACAGCGGCACGGTAAACGCCGTGTCGCCATGCGCGGGGCTGTAGATCATGCCTTTTTTGATCAAGCTTGAGCGTAGCGGCGCGATGCTTTGCACCTTCACGCCTAGGCGCTCTGCAATGTCGCCAGAGCGCTGGTTGCCCACACCCAGCTCGGCCAAAGCGCGCAAATAATCCTTTTCACGCGGGGTCAAGCGGTCGAAGCGCACACGAAAAAAGCTTTGGTCTAGGCGCTGCGTAGATGCCAGCGTGGTGGCCTGAATCAGCGCCAAGTCAATGGGGGACTGCTGCGCCATATTCCATGCTTGGTAGCCCCACTCTTGCAAGAAATACGGGTAACCTTGGGTCACTGCATACACCTCATCCAAAGCCTCTTCGGTAAAACTGGCCGCCTCGCTTTGCGCGGGGCCTTGCAGAGCCAAACCTGCGTCTGCCCGCGACAGTGCGCCTAGCTCGGGGTAGGTGAATAAGCGCTCCGCATACGACTTAGACTTGCCCGCCAAACCCACCAACTGCGGCAAACCCGCCCCAATCAACACCAGCGGCAAGCGCCGCTGCGACACGCGGTGAATTGCCATAATCAAGGCGCTCATCTCCGATTGGGCTAAATACTGCAGCTCATCAATGATGATGGCCACCGCCACGGCGCGATCAGCCGCAGCCTCGGCCACGGCCACAAACAGCTCGGCCAAATCCGACTCCAAATCACCACTGTCGGCCGCGCCTTTTTCAGGGTCAATATCCAAACCAAACTCCGCGTCACCCATTTTGACTTTTACCGCCCCAATGAAGCTGCGCAGCACCCGCAGCCCCCGCTTGACCTTCTGGCTGGCATTGGCCATGCGGTCTAGCGCAAACAGCATTTGGCGTAGCTGGGGCATCAGCAATTGCGGCAAGGGCTTGTTTTCATGCGCCTCAATCAGCAGCGCGTGGTAACCCGCCGCCTCGGCCAGCTCACGTACACGGTTAAGCAGCACCGTCTTGCCCACGCCCCGCAGCCCCACCATGAACATGCTCTGCTCACTGCGCCCCGCCTTGATGCGCGAGAGCAAAATCTCAATCCGCAACAAAAGCTCCGCACGCCCCGTTAATGCAGGCGGCTGATTGCCCGCGCCGGGGGAGAAGGGGTTGATAAGTGGATTCATATTGCGTAATGTTACTGTAGTTTAACTATTTTATAGATAATTTTAGTAACTTTAGGTAAACTCTGTTGGATTGGAGGGAATAAAATGCTAATTATTCATTTTAATAGCGCAATATGACCATATGATGCTGATATCTGCCTTATTTACTGAGTTTACTGTGGTTTATCTGCGTTCAGGATAAATCACAGTAACATAAGTAGAATTGAAAAGCGCCGCTGCAACTATAACGATCATGGGCCAACAAAATTTGAAACTCAGTGACTTTGAAATTGCACCTTCCGTAGATTGAAAGGCGGTTGATGCGTCGCCATTAGCAGAAAAGTCAGATGGAGACTCACCGGAACTCAGTTTTGCCCAAATCACACAGTTACGACTTTTGACCGACCTTCTACCAACTTTCCCCGCATGTTTGACAAAGTAAAAGCGCGCATCTATGCGAATAAAGTCAATAGCACTGCTTTTGTAATCTTGCTGATTTGGCTACTGCTGGCTTGGAGTGGCTTAAGATTTTCAAATAGAGTCGTTACAGGGAGTTTGCACGGTATTGCAGCGCTCAGCTTAGCGTATTTTGTAGCCATCCCATGGTATCCCAACCATTGGCTAAGTGTTTTTATCGCCATAGTTCGTTATGGGGCAGCCCTTGTATTTATAGTTTTCGTTTTATTTATACTAGTAATCGATGGATCGCCGACCCCGTTAGAAATCAGTTTGCCAAAAGAATTTCAGTGCACTACACGCACTTTTGGCATGGTTCCTTCAGCTGGAGAAGAAGTCTCACTTGTAAAGCCTATTTTCCCGGGCGCTTACATTTTGGTAAGCAAACAGACAATAATGGATTATGAAAATGAGGGACTAAGTGCCGATAAAATATGCACTGAGCTATTGAAAGCCCATATAAATCAAAGATAGAAGTTGATTTATATAAACCGTCAGCAAGCCAACGCCTCGCCTTCCGCCCGCAAACTCCTAGACAGCAATATCACCGGCAGCAGCCCCACCGCCACCAGCGCCAGTGCGGGCAGTGCGGCTTCGCCTAGGCGCTCGTCGCGGGCTAGCTGGTAGGCCATGACGGCTAGGGTGTCGTGGTTAAAGGGGCGCAGCACCAAGGTGGCGGGGAGTTCTTTCATGACATCTACAAAGACCAGCAAGGCGGCCACAAAAGTGCTACGGCGTAGCAGCGGCCAGTGCACACGGCGCATGAGCTTGAGGCCAGTCACGCCTAGGGTGCGGGCTGAATCGTCAAAACTGCTGGGGATGCGGGTGTAGCCGCTTTGCACGCTTTGCAGGGCCACGGCGCAAAAGCGCACCAAATATGCCCACACCACGCCCACAATGCTGGCGGTAACCAGTGCGCCAAAGCCGCTGCTGGGGTAATGCGCTTGCATCCAGCCCACGGGCAGCAGCAGCCCCACCACAATCACCGCGCCGGGCACGGCATAGCCCATGCTGGCCACCTGCACCACGCCACGCGCCAAGCGGCTGGGTGTGCGGCGCACATAAAAAGCCAGCATCAAGGCTGCGGCCGTAGCCAACGCCGAGGCGATGAGCGCCAGCTTGACGCTGCTGTAGCCCCACTGCACAAAGCTGCCCCAAGGCAGGGGCGCGTCTAGCGATCCAAATGACGCAAACAATGGCCGCAGCATGAATATGACGGGCAAGACAAAGCCCAAGAGCACGGGCAGCCCGCACACCAACCACGCAGCAGCCAAGCGCTTACCGTGCAACTGCACAGGCCGCGCCTCGGCACTGCCTGCGCGCGCGCCCTTAGGCAGTGCAAAGCGCATGCGACGCTGGGCGTGGCGCTCTATTTTCAGGAGCACCGCTACTACTATGAGCAGCGTGACGGCCAGCTGCGCAGCGGCCACACGGTTGTCCATGGCCAGCCAGGCTTTGTAAATGCCCGTGGTGAAAGTCTCTAGGCCAAAATAACTCGACACGCCGTAGTCAGCCAGTGTTTCCATGAGCGCCAGCGCCACACCTGCGGCTATGGCGGGGCGCGCAAGCGGCAGAGCCACGGCCTTGATGCGGCGGCGCAGCGGCGCGCCCAGCATGCGCGCGGCTTCCATCAAATGCGTGGCGCGCTCAGCCAGCGCAGCGCGCGCCAGCAAATACACATAGGGATACAGCGCGCACACAAACACCAGCACCGCACCGCCCAAGCTGCGCACCTCGGGCAGCACCCTGCCCTGCACGCCCAGCAGCGCGCGAATAGCGCTCTGCGCAGGCCCGCTGTACTGCAAAAAATCGGTATACGCATAGGCCACCACATAGGCCGGCATGGCCAGTGGCAGCAGCAGCGCCCATTCAAAAGTGCTGCGGCCTTTAAAGTCAAAAAGCGTGACTGCGCATGCTGTGGCGGCTCCCACTGCTGCTACACCAATAGCTACCAGCGCACACAGCAGCAGTGAATTGGCAGCATAACGCGGCAGCACCGTGCTCGCCATTTCACGCAAAATTTGCAGACTCTGCGCATCGCTTTGCGTGACCGATGCCAGCACGGCCAGCACGGGCAGCGCAATCAGCAGGGCAATCAACAGCGGGGGAATGGAGCTTATGCGGCGCACGGTGTTTGGGGGAATAAGGGATTGGTGGTCGCGCGAAACCCGCGCAATCCATTCAAATCTAAATGAGAATTGTAATCATCTAGAATTGCCATTATGTTTTTAGAGCTATCGCATTTAACCGTTCAATACCCCAGCCGCCAGCGCCCCGCTGTGGCTGATGTAGGTTTTGGCTTGGCTGCCGGGCAAATTGGCGTGCTGATTGGCCCATCGGGCTGCGGCAAAACCACGCTGCTGCGGGCTGTAGCCGGTCTTGAGGCGCTCAATGGCGGAACAATTAGTCTAGGCGGCGTACAGGTGGGCAGCTCCACGCGCTCGCTGCCCCCCGAGGCGCGGCGCATTGGCATGGTGTTTCAAGACTACGCGCTGTTTCCCCACCTAGACATTGGCCAAAACGTGGGTTTTGGCATTTGGGACATGGCCAAAACCGAGCGCCAAGCCCGCGTGGGCGAGGTGCTGGAGCTGGTGGGCTTGGGCGATGTGCGCCGCCGCTACCCGCATGAGCTCTCGGGCGGGCAGCAGCAGCGCGTGGCGCTGGCGCGCGCGCTCGCTCCCAAGCCCCAGCTGCTGCTGCTCGATGAGCCGTTTTCCAACCTAGATGTAGACCTGCGCGAGCGCTTGGCACATGAAGTGCGCGCCATTTTAAAAGCCGCCAACACCACCGCCCTGATGGTCACGCACGACCAATTAGAAGCCTTTGCGATTGGCGATGTGATTGGCGTAATGGACCACGGCGCGCTGTACCAATGGGCCGATGCGTATAGCCTGTATCACCGCCCCGCTACCCGATTTGTAGCAGACTTCATTGGCCACGGCGTGTTTGCCAAAGCCAGCGTAGAGCTGCACCGTGAGGCCGACGGTGACCACAAACACGTGGTAACCCCGCTTGGCGAGCTGCACGACATAAGCCCCGAAGTGCTGGCTGCCCTGCCGCTGGGCAAGGTAGACGTGCTGCTGCGCGCCGACGATATTTTGCACGACGACGCATCCCCCGTGCTGGCCCAGATCATGCGCAAAGCATTCAGAGGCAATGAGTTTTTATACACCCTCAAACTCAAAACTGGCGAAACCGTGATGGCCCACGTGCCCAGCCACCACGACCACAAACTAGGCGAATGGATAGGCATCAAAGCCGAGGTAGACCATGTAGTGACTTTTGCGGCTGAGGAAAGCGCTGGTTAGGCGGTTCTTAAGGTTTTTTGTTGCGATGTCATCGTCAAATGGTCATTATGCGCTATTAATTAAGTAGCATATTAACTTGACAAGGCAGTTAAGCTGAACTTTGGTATCGATGCTCAGTGTAAGTAGAGCTACTGGCTAGCGGGCGAGCAATGCAGACATGTAGGCCGAGCAATTACAAAAAACACGCAAACTACTCGCGCATAGAAATAATCCGCTCCCGCAAAGCCGCCGCCCAAGCCCGCCGATCTAGCCCTGCTGCCTGCTCGGGCTGTGCATACGCCATGCGCGCTGTCATGCGCGATGCACGCAAAATGCGCCATACCGATGTGAGCAAGGTGTCGTCGCCAATATAAATCACCGCCGCACTGCGCGCACCAGTAGCCGCATCTCTGAAGTCTAAAGACACCGCCTGCGCTGGGCTGCCTGCATCTAACGCGGCTTGAATTAAGTTGGCATGAAAGGGTAGCAAATCAACGCCATTGGTCGTAGTGCCCTCGGGGAACACGCCCACCACGCAGTCTGCTTGCAGGTCTTGTGCCACGGCTTGCACCATGCGCAGCGCGTCTTTGCGGGAGCTGCGTTCGATGTAAAGTGTGCCTACATTGGTGGCCAGCCAGCCCACCACGGGCCAGCTTTTTACCTCGGCTTTGGACACAAAATGCACTGGCTGCACGGCCAACATGGCCAAAATGTCAAGCCACGATATGTGGTTGGCTACCACCAGCATGGGGCCGGCTTGCACTGGTGTGCCACTTATTTCAAGGTCTACGCCGACGATACTTAAAAAGCGCGTGGCCCAGAGCTTGATATGGGCAGATTTTTCTAAGCGAGAGGCATTGGGGAAATGCCGCCAAATCGTCCACATGCCGTGCAGCAAATGCAGGCAAGCACGCAGGAGCTTGGGCAGCGCACGCAGACTAGCCACGCGATGTATTACGCATGTTTGTGCCAGCCACAGATTCAAACGCCACATGCCCACTCACCACAGTGGCTATCACGCGGCCAGTCAAGCGCATGCCGCCCATGTCGTGGGCAAAGGGCGTGTGCTTGCCTTGGCTGACCAGTGCGTCGGGCGTGACCACCCACTCGGCGGATGGGTCAAACACGCAGACATCGGCCACACCGCCCACCACCAGCTGGCCCAAGCTGGACTGCAGCGTGCCCAGCGCGCTGCCCATCACGCGGGCGGGGTCGCAGGTGACGCGGGCTAGCGCCTTGGGCAAAGCCACGCCCTGCTGCTCTGCCCACTTGATCAGCAGGCTGAGCAAAAGCTCTAGCCCTGTGCCGCCGGGCTCGGCCTCGGCAAAGGGCAGAGCCTTGGCATCGGCCTCTACGGGCATGTGGTCTGACACCAGCGCGTCGATAGTGCCATCGGCCAAGGCCGCTTGCAGCGCCTCGCGGTCGCGCTGTTGGCGCAGGGGTGGGCTCAGGCGGGCGCGGCTGTCAAAATAGCCAATGTCGGCATCGGTGAGGTGCAGTGAATTGATGCTGACATCGCAAGTTACAGGCAAGCCATCGGCCTTGGCTTGGCGCAGCAGCGCAACGCCAGCGGCGCTGCTGATGCGGCAAATATGCACGCGGGGTGCGCCATTGGCCGCAGCGCCCAGGGTACGCATGAGCTCAAACAAGGTGTGCAGCGCTATCGTTTCCGCAGCTACTGGCACACCCGCCAAGCCCAGCCGCGTGGCCAGCGCGCCGCTGGCGGCCACGCCCCTGCCCAAATGCAGCTCTTGCGGACGCAGCCAGGTGCTGTAGCCAAAAGTAGCTGCGTATTGCAGGGCGCGCATCATCACCTGCGTGTTAGCCAGCGGCACTTCAGCTTGTGAAAAGCCCACGCAGCCCGCCTCGGTGAGTTCAGCCATTTCGGTGAGCACCTCGCCAGCCAAGCCTCGGGTGAGCGCACCTAATGGGAATACGCGGCTTTGGTGCTGCTTTTCGGCTCTGAATTTCAGCATTTCTACCAAGCCGGGTTCGTCTAGCACAGGGTCAGTATCCGGCGGACACACGAGGCTGGTTACGCCGCCTGCCACGGCTGCTGCCAGCTCGCTCTCTAGCATGCCCTCGTGCTCAAAGCCGGGCTCGCGCAGGCGGGCGCACAAATCGATCAAACCGGGCACCACGATACAGCCAGCGGCATCGATGGTCTTGCTGGGGTGGAAATCAGGCGCAATGCTTTTAATAGCGATGATGCGGCCTGCGGCAATGGCAATATCGGCTTTTTCGTCAAAGCCAGTGGCTGGGTTAATCACGCGGCCGTTTTTAATCAGGATTTTCATGGCTTGTATGCTGTTGGTGTAGGTGCTCTGTGTGCTTGTGCTTTGGGTGGGTGTGTTCTTAGCATCTGGCTGCTTCAAGCCGAATTACCTGCCACGATGCCCATCACCGCCATGCGCACCGCTATGCCAAAAGTCACTTGCGGCAAGATCACGCTTTGCGCGCCGTCTACCACGGCAGAGTCTATTTCCACGCCACGGTTAATCGGGCCGGGGTGCATCACAATCGCGTCGGGCTTGGCCAATGCCAGCTTCTCTGGCGTAAGGCCAAAGCTTTTGAAAAACTCTTGGCTTGATGGCAGCAGCGCCCCGCTCATGCGCTCGCTTTGCAGGCGCAGCATGATGATGACATCGGCGTCTTTGATGCCTTCCTCTAGGGTGTTGCACACGCGCACGCCCATCTGGCTCAGGTCACCGGGCACCAAGGTTTTAGGGCCCACGGCGCGCACTTCGGCGCAGCCTAGAGTTGTCAATGCATGGATGTCAGACCTTGCCACGCGAGAATGCAGCACATCGCCCACTATGGCCACGGTGAGCTTGGTGAAATCGCCCTTGTAATGGCGAATGGTGTACATGTCTAATAGGCCCTGCGTGGGATGGGCATGGCGGCCATCGCCCGCATTCACCACATGCACATGGGGAGCCACGTGCTGCGCTATTAAATACGGAGCACCAGACTCGCCGTGGCGCACCACAAAGATGTCAGCCGCCATGGCGCTGAGGTTGGCAATGGTGTCCAAAAGCGACTCGCCTTTAGAGGCCGACGAGCGGGCAATGTCTAGGTTAATCACGTCAGCCGAGAGGCGCTTGGCCGCGATTTCAAAGGTGGTGCGGGTGCGGGTGGAGTTTTCAAAAAACAAATTGAAGACGGACTTGCCGCGCAGGAGCGGCACTTTCTTCACCTCGCGGTCGTTCACACTGACAAACTGGCCTGCGGTGTCCAAAATATTCGTCAGAATGGCCTTAGACAGTCCTTCGGTGGACAGCAGGTGGATCAGTTCACCATTTTTATTGAGCTGGGGGTTGCGTTTGTAGAGCATGGTCTTGATTTTGTAAGGGCTTTGTCTGGCGTTTTTATCGGCGTACCAATTTGGTTTGCATGCTGGCTTGGTTACGGGTTATCCCAAGGGGTATTGAAAGCACATTTGTAAGCAACAGTTTTTAAACCTAAGTTTCAAACTCCGCACATCAAGGCTTGTTCTCCACATGAAAGCTCAGCAAGCCGCCTTCACTGCGCGCCAACGCCAATGATTGGTTGGCCGGCAAAGCCACGCGCGCTGCTGCAAAATTGGCCTCCAGCGGCAGCTCTCGCCCGCCGCGGTCCACCAGCACGGCCAACTGCACACGGGCGGGGCGGCCATAGTCAAACAGCTCATTGAGCACGGCGCGAATGGTGCGGCCGGTGTACAACACGTCGTCTAGCAGCACAATGTCTGCGCCATTGATGTCAAATGGAAGCTGGGTTTGCGCGCCACTGGCCATGCCGCGCTTGGAAAAATCGTCTCGGTGCATGGCCGAGGATATGACACCGTATTTGCCTTCTAGCCCTAAGTCTTTGTGCAGTTTTTCGGCCAACCATGCGCCGCCTGAGGTGATGCCCACCAAATGGCTATGTGGCATGCGCAGGGCGCGCACACCGCGCAAAAGTTCGCCATACAGGCCCTGGGCATCTAGTAGAAGTTGGCTCATGGGGTTTCCTTTTTTTCGCTGGTTTTATACTGGTTGTTTCAGGCTGGGCTTATTGTCAGGCTGGGCTTTATTGGTGCTGTTATTTGCAAACCCAATGGCCTTTCTTAGGATATTTTCAGGCTATGTATTTTCACCTTGCATCTGGCCAAAAAATTGCTCCAAAATCACACAAGCAGATTCTGCGTCCAGATCGTCCGCACCCCGCGCCTGTGCCTCTGCGCTGCTGTAGCGCTCGTCTACTTCGTGCACTTCTAGCCCGAAGCGGCCGTGTAACTGGCGGGCAAAGCGCTGGGCAAGGGCCGTCATGGCGTGCGCTGCGCCATCAGGGTGGCGTGGCATGCCCACCACCAGCGCGTGCGGTTGCCATTCTTTGATCAAAGCGGCAATTGGCACAAAACGCGCATCGCCAACGGCCACAATACTGCGCAGCGGTTGCGCGCTTCGGGTGATGGTGCTGCCCACAGCCACGCCTGTGCGCTTGGTACCCATATCAAAAGCCAAATACTGCTGCGCGGCACCTGTGTGGTCAGCGCGCATGGGTATCATGCACGCCCCGACTGGCGAGAAATCATCCACTCTTGCAAGCCCAGCAAGGACAAGGCTTTAGCGTAGCGCTCTTTAATGGGCGTGTTAAAAATCACCTCTGGATCGGCCTGCACCGTAAGCCAAGTGTTTTCTGCCAGCTCAGACTCCAACTGGCCCTGCGCCCACTGCGAGTAGCCCAGTGTGATGAACAATTTTTTAGGCCCCGAGCCAGAGGAAATGGCTTCTAAAACGTCTTTAGATGTGGTCATTTCTAGACCGCCGGGAATGGTCATGGTGGATTGGTAGACCGACTCTTGGGGCGAATTTTCACCCAAATCACCGCCAGCGCGCTCCACAATGATGGCCTCATGCAGCACAAACCCGCGTCCAGTTTGCACCGGGCCACCGTCAAAAACTGGCACTTTTTGCAAATCGGTGCGGTCTAAGGGTAAATCCACTTTGGCAAAAAGCCCTGACAACGTAAGGTCAGCGCTTGGTTTGTTGATAATCAAGCCTAAAGCGCCCCGCTCTCCATGCTCGCACAGGTAAACCACCGAGCGTCCAAAAGCCTTGTCTTCCAAACCGGGCATGGCAATTAAGAAGTGGTCGGTAAGGTCAAAAGGGGCGCTGCTGGGTAACATGGGTTGATTTTAACGACCCTAGTTGCTATTTTTTCAAACACGTATCCTAAAAACAATGGGCGAATTCGCTTTATGAACAAAAAATACGCCACCGGCCTGATGTGGTTTCGCCGCGATCTGCGCGCTGACGACAACGCTGCGCTCTACCATGCACTGAAGAACTGCGCCCAAGTGCATTGTGTGTTTGTGTTTGACCAAGAAATATTGAACGCCCTGCCGCGCGAAGACAGGCGTGTGGAATTCATCAGAGAATCCTTGGTGCAGCTCGATGACAGCCTGCGCAAGTTAGCCCCTACTTGCGCTACAGGCCTTATTGTGCAACACGCTTGGGCTAGCCAAGAAATTCCGCGCTTGGCCGCTTCACTGCATGCGCAAGCCGTGTTTACCAACCACGACTACGAGCCCAGTGCCATAGCCCGTGATGCCGGTGTGCGCGGCGCACTCGCCGAAGTGGG
The DNA here is from genome assembly GCA_043728315.1 of Polaromonas sp. Classification (GTDB taxonomy): domain Bacteria; phylum Pseudomonadota; class Gammaproteobacteria; order Burkholderiales; family Burkholderiaceae_C; genus JAAFIP01. The sequence goes on from JAYTMT010000241.1 coordinate 16,623, forward strand.
TATCAGCTTTCACACCAGCAAAGACCATGTGATTTTTGAGCACCAAGAAGTACTTACGCAAATGGGCAAGCCCTACGGCGTGTTTACTCCCTATAAAAACGCATGGCTCAAAGCGCTCACGCCCTTTCACACCAGAAGCTACGGTCTCGAAAAATACGCTGGCGCACTGGCTGCCAGACCCACAGCGCATGCCAAGCCTGTGCCCAGCTTGGCAGACATTGGCTTTTTGCCAACCAACCTGTCGACACTCAAAATCCCCTGTGGTGTGCAGGGCGGGCGGGCATTGTTTGCGGATTTTTTTGAACGCATGGACGATTACGAAGAAACGCGCAATTTCCCTGCGGTGAAAGGGCCAAGCTATTTAAGTGTGCATTTGCGCTTTGGCACTGTGAGTATCCGCAAGCTAGTGGCCACCGCCTACCAACGCCATATTCAAGGCAGCCGCGGGGCCAGCGTGTGGCTCAGTGAGTTGATTTGGCGGGATTTTTATGTGCAAATTTTGAGCAACTTTCCGCGTGTGGCCACAGGCAGCTTCAAGCCAGAATACGATGCCATTGCATGGGAAAAAGGCAAGCACGCCGATGCCTTGTTCAAGGCTTGGTGCGAGGGCCGCACTGGCTACCCGCTGGTGGATGCCGCCATGGCGCAAATCAACCAAACCGGCTACATGCACAACCGCCTGCGCATGGTGGTGGCGAGCTTTTTAACCAAGGATTTGGGCATTGACTGGCGCTGGGGGGAGCGCTATTTTGCCGAGAAACTGATCGACTTTGACCTGTCAGCCAACAACGGCGGCTGGCAATGGGCATCTTCTTCAGGTTGTGACGCGCAGCCGTATTTCAGAATTTTCAACCCCAGCAGCCAAAGCGAAAAGTTCGACAGCAAAGGCAAATTCATCCGCCGCTACCTGCCGCAACTGGCCCAATTGCCCGACGCGGCGCTGCACGCCCCGTGGCTGGCCAAACCGCTAGAACTTGCCGCTGCGCAGGTGGAACTTGGCAAAAACTACCCACTGCCGATAGTGGCGCATGACCAAGCGCGTGCGCTTACTTTGAAGCGCTATGCGGTAGTGAAGAAATCCGCTTAATTTACTATTATATTTATAGCGTCATATGACCATACGACGATGACATTGGCAGTATTTTTTATAAATTCACTTAAGCAGCGGCAAATTGTGAGGCCTCAGCCTCTGCGTAGCGGCGCACCAAGCTGAGCAGCTCTTCTTCTGAATACGGTTTGCCTAGGTAGTGGTTTGCACCCAATGACATGGCGTGTTCGCGGTGTTTTTCGCCCATGCGCGAAGTGATCATGACCACGGGCAAATGCGCCAAGCGCTGGTCACCCCGAATATTGCGCACCAAGTCAAAACCATCCATGCGCGGCATTTCGATGTCAGACACCACCAAAGTGGGGATTTCTTCGGTGAGTTTTTCTATTGCTTGCAAACCATCAGCAGCCAGCGTGACTTTGTAACCCTCGCGCACCAGCAGGCGCTGTGTCACGCGGCGTACAGTGATTGAGTCATCTACCACCAACACCACTGGGATGCGCGCTTGTGCAGCCATGCTCAAATGCGCGGGCAAATCAGGGCTGGCTTGCACCGCCGTAGCCTGGGCATGCAACGGATCGGTGATCGCATCAAGCTCCAACACATCGGCTTGTGCCTTGTCGGCGCTCAATGCGCGGGCTTGCTGGCCATAAACCGTAGCCAAGGCTACCGGGTTGTAAATCAGCACCACTGCGCCCGATGCCAGCACCGACATGCCAGCCAAGCCGGGCAAGCGTGAGAGCTGAGGCCCGAGGTTTTTCACCACCACCTCTTGGTTACCCAAAACTTCGTCTACGTGCATGGCAATGCGCTGTGCGGCGCTTCGAAAGACCACAATCGGTGAGGTTTTAGAGCCAGGTGCATCGCTGGCTCTGGAAGCTTGCAGCAGCGCGCCCGACCAGTAAAAAGCCACCGCTTGTCCACCGTGCATAACCACACCAGAGTTGTAGGCCTGCTCTAGCTCTTTGCTAGGTGTCCTGCGCACAATTTCTACCAAGTTGGCGGGCACGCCTATCGACAGATTGCCCATGCGCAACATCACCACTTGCGTCACCGCCGTGGTCAAAGGCAGCACCAATTTAAAATTGGTTCCCTGCCCCGGCGAAGTGGAAGTTTCAATCCTGCCGCCCAAAGCGTTAATCTCAGAGCGCACCACGTCCATGCCAATGCCACGGCCTGAAAGCTCGGTGACTTGGCTTGCGGTAGAAAAGCCGGGAGTAAAAATCAAATTGGCCGCATCGTTGTCGGTCATGTCATGGCCTATGGCGAGCAGGCCTTGGGACAGGGCTTTTTCGCGGATACGCACCAAATCAAGACCCGCTCCATCGTCGCGGAACTCCACCGACACGTCGTTGCCCTCTTGGTGCAATGTGATGGTGATTTGGCCGCTGGCGGATTTTCCACCGCCAGTGCGGATGGAAGCTTCTTCAATGCCGTGGGCCACGCAGTTGCGCAGCAAATGCTCAAACGCAGGTGTCATGCGGTCTAGCACGCCGCGGTCCATCTCGATGGAGCCGCCGATGATGTCTAGCTTGACGATTTTTCCAGCGTCTTTGGATGCTTGGCGCACCACACGGTACAGGCGCTCAGAAATGCCCTCAAACTCCACCATGCGCGTGCGCAGCAGGTCGCGCTGCAACTCGCGGGTTTGGCGCGCTTGGGCCACCAAATCGTCCTCGGTGGCATCCACAGTGCGTTGCAAATTGCGCTGCACAGTCGCCACGTCGTTCACTGACTCGGCCATCATGCGCGTGAGCTCTTGCACGCGTGTGAAGCGGTCAAACTCTAAGGGGTCAAATCCAGCAGAGCTTTCTTTGGCCTGTGCCATGCGAGACTGCATTTGAGATTCGGCTTGCACCTCGATGTCACGCAACTGCACACGCAACTTGTCCAAGTTGGAGGTTAAATCGCCCAAAGAACCACGCAACTGGTTCATCTCAGACTCAAGCCGTGCGCGGGTAATCATCACCTCGCCAGCTTGGTTGACCAAGCGGTCCAGAAGTTGCGAACGCACCCGCACCGATTGGTTGTTGACTGCGGCCAGCGTCGAAGCGGCAAGGCCACGCGGCGCAAGGCTAAGCGTATTGGCAGAGATGCCCAGCGCAGGAGAAGCTGGTGCACTGGCAAGGGCTTGAACTTGCTGGTCTGGCTGGCTCTGTGAAGCCGTTATGCCCAACGGCGAGGCAACAAATTGCACGGCCTGGCTGTCAAACGCTGGGGCTGCGGCAAGTCCTACTGCATCGACTATCGGCGTGTGGCGCAACGCGTCAAGCACCGTGCCCATGGTGTCAAAACTGCCCAACAACGGCTCAATGCTTGCGGCTACAACGCCTTGCGACCCCAAGGACTCGATTTCTGACTCCATGCGGTGGGTCATCTCTCCCAAACGCATGGCACCAGCCAAGCGTGCACTGCCCTTGAGCGTGTGGAGCACCCGCAGCACTTCAGAGCGCGCGTTTTGGTTGTCCGGTTTGTTCGTCCACTGGCGCAGCGCCGTGCCCAGAAGGGGCATAAGTTCACCGGCTTCTTCGTCAAAAATCGGGAACAAATCAGGATCGAGCGCGTCGGTCGCATCTATGTCGTCTGCGTCGTCCGTTTGCGCTGCCTGCGGCATAGAAATGGTGGTCAGCTTTTCTTCGGGCAAGGCAGAAGTGGCGGTAAATGCAGCTACGGTTAAACCAGCCAATGATGCGGTGGCGATGGCTTCTGCCGCAAAGCTGGTTTGCGGCGCAGCAACTGAAGCCATTGCTACAGTGGGGCTAACAAAAGCCTCAGCCACTGCTTGCACAGGTGGCTTGGCGACAGGTGCAGGCGCAGGCGCAGGCGCAGTATCGACCACCTTTGCGTCAACCACCTCTAAGCCGACTAAGTCTAGGTCAACTACCTCTGCATCGCCACTAAAGACTGCATCTTGGGCTGGCATTTCTTCCAAATAATTGGCATGCTCAGCCAAAAGTGCTTCCAAACGCGCAATTTCTGATTCGTCGCTCAGATCGTCTGGCTCTACAGCTTCTTGGGTTTGGTTTTGAACTACTTGGGCTTGTTCGCTTTGAATACCATTTGCGCCAAAAGCTGCAACAGTTACTTCTGCCGCAGTGGCTTGTGGTGTTTCTATTTCAATGGCTTGTATTTGAACGTCTTGCTGAACTACTTGCTGGACTGCCTGTTCAGCGTCTTGTATTTGAACTTCCTGCGCATGCAAAACGGGGCTGCGATCTGACTGAGGTTCAAAGGCAGACTCAAGAGCGAGTGCAGTGGATTCTTGTTCCATACTCCCCAAATCAAACACCGAGGGAGAGAAATTTTCTGCTATTTCAGAATGCTCGGTGTCTTGAAGAAGCTGAATGACTTCAGGGTTTGCATCCTTTAAAAATCCAGCTGCAAATTGGTGAAGCAAACGGCGAACTTCCTCGGCAGCGCGCACAAATGTATGGGCGTGGCGGTGGGCAGCTTGTGGTGCCGAATAGGCTTGGCTAGCCTGCAAACGGTGCTCCAAACTCCGCGCCAAAGCCGACAAGCCAGAAAAGCCAACAGTAGCTGAACTGCCCCCAAGCGAGTGCGCCAAGGACACTGCAGAGTCCGGCAAGGCGCGTTGTGTTTCTATCGACCATTCCGTCAACTCGGTGAGCAAACGCCTAGACCATTCGTCCGCTTCGTTCAGGTAAACGTTGTACAAGGCTATGCCAATGCGCAAAGGCCCAATGGCTTTGAACTGCTCATCTGCGGCGGGAATGCTCTCAACCAAAGAAGGCAGCTCAACCGTGTTTGCCCCCCCCACCAAGCGCAGCTTCGGTTCAGCCAGCGATACTGGCTCAAGCGCTGCGGCATCTTGACTGGGCATCATTTTAGCTGCCAGCATGCCAGCAAGCGTAGTGGCAGCAAACGCGGGCGCTAGTGGCGCCACAGGCACTAGTGGCGCTGCTGATGCCACAGGCACATCGCCGAACTTAGGTTCTGGCGCAGCCATGAAATCAAAATCTGCTGCAGCCATGCCCAAGCTTACAGGCAAATCATTCGCACTGTTTTCGGCCATCAAAGGCATGGGCTCAGTGGCAAAAGCTTCGAAATCATCGAAATCGATGGCATCTGGACTCGCAGTGCCTTCTTCGGCGGGTGCAAAGGGCACTGAAGATACTGGAGCCGCAGCGGCCGGTACTTGGTTCTCTTGCATCGCAGCGGGCGAATCGATAGTCAATGCACTCAAGCTGTCAAAATCGATTTCCGCTATTTCTTGCGTAGAAGCAGGCTCAAATTGGTCTATTACTTGCACGTTAGCAAGCGGCTGATCGGCATCAGCAACAGTGAATGCCAATGCCTCATCTGGAAATTCAATGTCAAAAATATCGACCACTTGCGCATCTTCTATTATTGCAAGTTCGGGCGAGGATGCGGGTGTTGTAGCGCTTGCAGGCAACAGCGCAGGCAATTCAAGTACAGGCTCTTTGGGAGCAGGTGAAAGTACAGGCTCAGGTGCAAGTACAGGCTCTGGTGCATGGGCAGGCACTGCTCCATCGAGCACCAAAGGCTCAAACCTTCCCTCAAGGCGCAACGCATCGGCACTGCGCTTGAAAGGTTTGGCATCAAACGCCTGCGCCTGATCGGCCGCTATGGCTTCGATCCACTCCGTGAATCCACCCATGGCCTGCGAGCAAAGCGTAAGCAACTGCTCGCTGGCATGTTTTTGCTCTGCCAACCAGGCATTGAGCAATTGCTCCATGGCCCAACCAGCCTCGCCAAAAGTATCCAGTCCAACCATGCGAGAACTGCCTTTGAGCGTGTGGAAGGCGCGGCGCAAAGTGGTCATGGACCCCACATTTGAAGGGTCTTGCGCTAGCTCTTGCACTGCAGCTAAGCCTTGCTCGGCTACCTCACGCGCCTCGTCTAAGAATATCTCTTTGAGCTCAGCATCAGCTTCTGCGTCTTCTTGCGCGCTGCTTACAGGCATGGTGGTGGCCACAGCAGCCACTGCGGTTATAGCCGTGACCGCAGAAGCTGGAGCTGGAGCTGGAGCGGCAGACGGCATGGCCATTACGGGCTCTGCAGCTTTTGGCGGCGCCACTGCACCGGGCATGTCTGGCACTTGCAATACTTGTGTTTGCTCGGCAACAAATGCAATTTCTTTGGTGTCTTGCTGCACAGAGTGCTCGCCTACAGTACGGCCCATTAAAGGGCGTAACTCACCTAACTCCTCATCAAAAACAAAGAGCTTTTTAGCCAACACTGGCTGGTAACTGAGCATATCAATCAAGAAACCCAGAGCCCCAAGGCTATTGCCAAGTTTGTCAAAGGTACCGGTTGCACGGGCGCGCTCTTCGTCAATTTCAGTAACCAGTATTTGCTCAACGCTGTCACGCATACGCATCACTGCGTGTGAGGCTTGGTCAATGCCCAGTACCGACATCACACCACGCATTTGCGCCAATTGCGAGGGCACATCACGCAAGCTGGTTTTGTCTTTCGGGTTGCGGAAAAACTGGTCCATGGATTTTTCAAGCGCGGCCAAGTTGTGCTTGAGCTCACCGACCACGCTGCCCATGGTCTGCTTGTCGCTGACTTTGCGGTACAGCTCCTCCATCCAACTCTCCAGCGGATCTGCGGCCTTGCCAGCACGTACTGCGTCCACGCGCTCAGCCAAACGCACACAGCGTCTGGCTAATTCTGAATCGTTGGGATCCAGGTCTTCAAATACCGCCTCTACATACAGCAGCGCAGTGGCTACTTCCATCGACATAGCCGGTTCTGGGCCCTTGCCATTTTTGGCGCTGGCCTCAGCACAGCGCGAAAGCGCTAGCGCCAAACCAGCTCCTGAGGGAAGCAGTTTGGTCAAAGAATCGCTGACTAAACTGAACTGGTCCATCAAAGGCTTGAATTTGCTGACATCGCCTGCGGTAACCAACGACCAAGTTTCTTTGGCAATATTGAGGCGTTTGCGTGCCTGCGCCAACAAACTAGGATCGAACTGTCCAAAAATACTTTTGCTGTAATCTACTGCCACCGAATGGCTAAGTCCATAAGCCGCACGCACTGCAGTGAGTGACTGCGCTTGGCCATCGGCGGGCACTGCTTGCGCGCAAAAGAAAACCAAATCTTGTGTCAAACGGTCCGACTGGGATGGGTCAGCACCCGCTTGGGAAGAAAACTGAACCAATACCCGCGAGGCAGCGCGCTTGGTGTGCATGTCTGCCACTAAGAGGCCATTGGCCACTGCATCAAAATAGCCTGCAGCTACTTTCCAAAAAATATTCGATGAACGCTCGATTTGGCCAAACGACAAACCAACAGAAAGATCACGCAGTTGAGCAGCTGCGACTGCGTCAAAGCTGCGCACAATTTTGAGCACGCCTTGGTCAAACTTTGCGCGCACCTCAGGCGCAAGCGCAATGGCTGTGACACTGGCTAAGGACACGTCGCGCAAACGCCAAGGATGCGGCCAAAGATCGGCGGGGTGAATTCTGGTCGCTCCAGCAAGTGTTTGGACTTCGTTGTACTGGGGAAATAATGACACTGGCGACGCACCGCGACCAGCCAACACCCCCTCAAGGTAACCGGTCAATGCAAAACCTGCACGCTCAACTTTGGCCGCTGCATCGTCGCTGCATTGCTCGGGTTTTTGAACGAATTTTTGAATGACGCTTTCCATGGCACGCAAAAGCATGGCGGGCGCTTCAAAGCCTACCATTTCTAAAGCGCCCACCGCTTGGTGCACTTGCTGGCGTGCTATGCGAAGTTGACTGGAATCTAATGCTGCCAAATCTGAGCCTCTGGCAATTTCGGCATCACGGACAAAGCGGCGCAAGGCTTTGCTAGAGGCATCCAAAGATTTGCGTAACTCCTCAAGCACCCATGCTAAAGGCCCCAAGTCATTGATGGCCACATCAGGATTAGCGCTAGAGGGAGCATTTGCTTGTGGCATAAATAGCTGGTGGTAACGGAATGATGTATGGCTGAATGTGACTGAACTGGGCGTGCTTATGCGATCTTGAACCGCGACACCGACTGGCGCAACTCTTCAGCCATGCGCGACAACTCACGCACCTGAGTAGCAGTAGAGCGTGTGCCTTCACCGGTTTGCTCGGTCACTGCAAAAATGTGCTGGATGTTGCCAGCCACCACGTTGGCAGAATCCGCTTCGCGTGCAGCAGATACCGAAATTTGCTCAATCAGCTCGGCCAAACGCCTAGACACAGAGTCAATTTGGGTCAGTGCTGTACCGGCATTGTCAGACAGCTTTGCACCTTCCACCACACCCTGGGTGGATTTTTCCATAGCCAGTACTGCGTCTTGGGTGTCGGTTTGAATCGCCTTCACCAGCGCCGAAATTTGTCGGGTTGCATCTGCTGAGCGCTCAGCCAGCCGCTGCACCTCCTCGGCAACCACCGAGAAGCCTCGGCCTGCCTCACCAGCAGATGCCGCTTGAATAGCCGCGTTGAGCGCCAGCACGTTGGTTTGTTCGGTAATGTCAGAAATCAGCTCGGTGATCTCGCCAATCTCTTGCGAGGACTCACCCAGCCGCTTGATACGCTTGGAGGTGTCCTGAATTTGGTCACGGATCGAGTTCATACCGCCGATAGCGTTTTGCACTGCAGCCAAGCCAGACTCAGCCGCGGTCAGCGACTGGCGCGCCACTGAGGCTGATTCTTGCGCCTGAGATGACACCGTGTTAATGCGAGAAGCCATGTCTAGCACGGACTGGCCTGTTTCGCGAATCTCGCGCAGCTGCTCTGTGGATGCCGCCAGCAGCTCGGTGGAGGTGCTCTCCACTTGCGCTGTGGTTTGCGCCACGCGGGTTGCCGTGTTTTGCACGTTGCCCACCAGTGACCGCAGCTCCTCCACCGTGTAGTTCACCGAGTCAGCAATAGCTCCCGTGATGTCTTCGGTTACCGTGGCTTCTTGGGTCAAGTCGCCTTCAGCCACTGACTGCAATTCGTTCATCAAGCGCAAAATAGCGGCTTGGTTGGCATCATTGACGCGCTTGGCTTCTTGCTCTAGGCGCTCAGCATCTTGGCGCTGGCCCTCGGAAACGCCTTGGCGCTGGCGGCTGTCTTGCAGCTGCACATAGGCAAATGCGCCCGCGCAAGCCAAGGCGAGCAAGGCGGACAAAATCAGTGCAGTTAGCGGCAATACGCCAAGGCCAGACTGGGCAGACAACTTTCCTTGCACATCTTCTAAGCTACGGCGCATGGGTTCACTGTCTGCAAGAATGGCAGCTTGCGCTTCACGTGCAGACACCAAGCCTTGCAAGTTACCCAAAATCGCACCTGCTTGGCCACGGGTTTCTTCATACAGCTTGAGCAGCGCATCAAGGCGTTCGCGGATTTGAGGGTCTTTGGCGGCCACCAAACGAAGCTCAGGGCTGCCATCGAGCAGGCCTTGCGAAATTTCTTTGAATGAATTCAAATCCTTGCCAAGCAAGAACACGGCCTCAGGGCTCACGCCTTCCATGGTCAAGAATTCATTGGCTGATTTACCAATGCGCTGGGTCAGCATCACCAACTGGCCAGAGGCGGAAATTTCAGCTGCTGGGGCGTTTTGTTGCAACTTAAGCGAAGACACAGTTTCTGCAATTTCCAACAAATCTGAGGATTGGCGGTTAATGGTGCGCAATGCAGAGCCCACTTGGGTCAAAATCTTTTGCTGGCCCATGACGGTGCCAGCATTTTTCTCAGCGCGCTCCATCAGCGGCATAATTTTGTCAATGTCTTCTTGGTATTCAGCGGGAACTGCGTCTAGGCGAATCGACGCATCACCGGCTTTAAGGCCGCGCACGTTTTTGGCCAACACGTCGGCACTTTCGCGCACGTCGGGGAAGGCTTGCGCGCTGCCCACCAGCGCCTGCGATACCGATTTGGCCAGTCGTTGCGACTGCATCAAAGATGTACCAGTTGCTGTTACGCCTTGCGCCACTTTGTCTGCCTGCGTCACCGCATAAAAAGCCACCGCACCCAATACAAGCAGAGCCAAACTTCCCAGCACGGCCAAAATTCGCTGGTGCGCTCCGGCAGACCTGGTACCAAGCAAAGGAATCGACAGGGATTTACTGTCAGTTGACTTTGCCGCAGCAACCCCATCAGCGATCATGCTTGCGGCAAACTCGTCAGTTGTTGTTTGATTTTGCGCCATAGCAAACCCATCTGGGTTTTGCACTGCATCTGCTGCGCCAGCTCCCGCGGGTTTAAATAGACGTGTAAGTGAGTTAAGTGCGGACATGATTTCTAGCCTTTGGAATTCAAATAAGTGCTGTGGTGCCGGTAATGGGAAATTTAAGTTGCAATGCCTAGGAAGTCTTGGCGAGCCGCTAGCACGGACATATCCAGTTCTTGCCAGCGCTTGCCTGCTTTGTCAACCAAAGTGCGGCTCAGGTAAGCAGGGGCATCTTCTTGCTCTTCAATGGCCACAAAATCGGTGGCATTGCGAAGGCCGCTCAGTCTGTCGATCAAAATGGCGCAGTTCACGCCCAGTGCTGCATTCAAGGCAATGAAACGTGTTTGCAAGCGCGCTGCTTCGCTGCGCGCTGGTGCTGCTTTGCCAGATGAGAAACTTGCAAAGTCAACAATGCCATACAAGCCCCCACGCAAATTGGCCACACCTAAAAACCATGGCCGCGTGTAGGGCACTGGCAGTATGCTTGCCCACGGGAAAATCTCGCCCGATTGCTGCAATGGCAACAGCAAGCTTTGCCCTGATGACTCAACCGCCAGCCATGAGCCGGTAGGCGCTTGCGTTTTGGCTTGCGCCAGACGCTCGGCTAAGCGGGTTTGCAACTCGCGCAGGCCTTGTTTATTTGCCATAAATTAAAAGCATTGGGGCGTTAAGTGTAGAAAAACGAATGTGCCTAAGTGCGCGAGTTAGCCGAGGGCGCGGATTTTTGCCATCAAATCTTCAGCGTTGACAGGCTTGGTGATGTAGTCTCGCGCACCTTGGCGCATGCCCCATACACGGTCGGTTTCTTGGTTTTTACTGGTGCACATGATGATGGGAACATCGGCAAACTGCGGGTCACGCGAGATGGCGCGCGTGAGTTGAAAACCGTTTTGTCCGGGCATTACCACATCCATGAGGATTAAATCGGGCTTTTCTTCGGACAGGCGCTTGAACGCATCTTCTGCGTTTTCGGCCGTGCGAGCTGTCATGCCATTTTTAGTGAGCAGATCGGTCAAATACATTAACTCAGTTTTGGAGTCGTCCACGACGAGTACTTTTTGAATAGGCATGATTTAAGCTCCTGATGTAGCAGTAGTGCCCAGCTGAAGCACGGTTTGCAGCAACTGGTCTTTGGTAAATGGTTTGGTGAGGTAGTCTTGCGAGCCGACCATGCGGCCGCGTGCTTTGTCAAACACGCCGTCTTTGGAAGACAGCATCACAATGGGTGTGCCGGAGAATTTGGCGTTTCTTTTGATGATGGCGCAGGTTTGGTAACCGTCTAGGCGAGGCATCAAAATGTCGCAAAAAATCACATTCGGCTGAAAATCATTGACTTTAGAAAGTGCATCAAAGCCGTCTTCGGCCAGCATCACCTCGTGCCCGCCTTGCTTGAGAAAAATCTCTGCGCTGCGGCGAATAGTATTGCTGTCGTCAATAACAAGCACTTTGTAACCGGATGATGGCTGGCTCACAGCAAAGCTCCTGATAGGGTTGTAATCATATTTCTACCATTTCAAAGTCTTCTTTACGTGCACCACATTCAGGACAAGTCCAGTTCATGGGCACAGCGGACCACAATGTGCCCGCTGCGATGCCATGGTCTGTAGCACCCGTACTTTCGTCGTATATCCATCCACAGATAAGACACATCCACGTTTTATTATTCATAAGCTAACTAAAACCTTCACATAGAATAGATGCATTGTATCGAGACCGCAAGCGCTTTTTTGTCTTTTTGGCTCGCTGCCCCCCATGGCAAACCCAAGTACCTCCTTTTTAGCAGCACAAAGCAGCAGTTTTTTGACTGCCCCTGTCCCCTGTGCGCTGGTCTTTAACGCCAACGACCCTTGTGGGGCGGGTGGGCTGGCCGCTGACATTCAGGCTTTGTCAAGCGTAGGCGTGCATCCTTTGGCGGTGTGCACGGGTACTTTTGCGCGCGACACTGCGCAAATTTTCGACTTTTTCAGCTTAAGCGAGGACGCAATTGCAGAGCAGGCCCGCGCCGTGCTGCAAGACAGCGAGATTTCTGCGCTGAAAATTGGATTTTTAGGCCACCCAGATGCGATTGGCTGTGTGGCCGCGCTTGCCAATGATTACCCCCGCCTGCAAATTGTGGCCTATATGCCCGACCTGTCTTGGTGGGAGAACCACCGGATTGACAGCTATTTAGATGCATTTGCAGAGTTACTGTTGCCGCATGTGGATGTGTTGGTGGGCAACCACAACACACTGGCGCGCTGGCTGTTGCCAGACTGGGCGGGCGAGCGAGCGCCCACTGCCCGTGAAATAGCGCTGCAAGCTGCCCAACTGGGCGCTGCTTGCACTTTGGCGCTGGGTTTTGAGCAGGATGGCAATGTGCGCAATGTGCTGTCCAATGGGCAATCGAATCTATGCGAGGTGCAGCACCCGCACCTGCCAACCCGTTTTATTGGCGCTGGCGATACTTTGTCTGCGGCCTTGACTGGCTTGATGGCTTGCGGTGTGGATGCGCAAAGCGCAAGCGCCGAGGCGCTGTCTTATTTGCACCACAGTTTGCTGTCAGGCTTTGCGCTGGGCATGGGCCACCATTTGCCGCAGCGCCTATTTTGGGCGCAAACCGAGGAACAAATGGCCGATGCCTGTAATGCAGAACCTGATGCTGAACCCACTGGTGCGCAGGCAACTTTTCCAACTGCTGCGCCATCTGCGCACCCGATTTGATGCCGCATCGGCATAGCTGCCAACCAAACAAACCATTTTTTGAATTTTTTAGGTTTTATACATGTCCACACCCGATTTGAACAGCAGCCTCTTCTCGCGCGCGCAGCGCAGCATACCCGGCGGCGTGAACTCCCCCGTGCGGGCTTTCAAAGCCGTGGGCGGCACGCCGCGCTTTATCAAAAAGGCCCAAGGCGCCTACCTGTGGGATGCCAATGGCCAGCGCTACACCGACTACATTGGCTCTTGGGGTCCGATGATTGTGGGCCACGGCCACCCCGAGGTGCTCGATGCGGTGCAAAAAGCTGCGGTAGACGGCTTCTCATTTGGCGCGCCCACCGAGCGCGAGGTGGAGCTGGCCGAAGAAATCATCCGCATGATGCCCAGCATGGACATGGTGCGCTTGGTGAGCTCGGGCACGGAGGCAGCCATGAGCGCCATACGCCTGATGCGCGGGGCCACAGGGCGCAGCAAATTCATCAAATTTGAAGGCTGCTACCACGGCCACGCCGATGCGCTCTTGGTCAAAGCGGGCTCTGGCTTGGCCACCTTTGGCAACCCCACCAGCGCTGGCGTACCGCCCGAGGTGATAGCCCACACCCTTGTGCTCGAATACAACAACACGGCCCAGCTCGAAGCCGCCTTTGCCGAACACGGCCACGCGCTGGCTGGCATCATGATTGAGCCGATTGCAGGCAATATGAACTTTGTGCGCGCTACGCAGGCCTTTGCCCAGCGCTGCCGCGATTTGTGCACCCAATACGGCGCTTTATTGGTGTTTGACGAGGTGATGTCAGGCTTTAGGGTGGCGCTGGGCGGCGCGCAGGCGGTGCTGGGCATCGAGCCCGATATAACAGTGCTGGGCAAGGTGATTGGCGGTGGCATGCCGCTGGCCGCCTTTGGCGCTAAGCGCGCCATCATGGAGCTGATGGCGCCCGTGGGCGCGGTGTACCAAGCAGGCACGCTCTCGGGCAACCCCGTGGCCACCGCCTGCGGGCTGGCCACCCTGCGCTTGATCCAAAAACCGGGCTTTTTTCAAGCCCTGACTGCCCGCACCCAAGCCCTGTGCACAGGCCTAGAAGTCGCCGCCCAGCGCGCAGGCGTGGCGCTGCGCACCGACAGCCAAGGCGGCATGTTCGGCTTCTTTTTGTTCGACCATTTGCCGCAAAACTACGCCAAAGTCATGACCACCCCTGCCCCGCAGTTCAACGCCTTCTTTCACGGCATGCTCAACCGCGGCCAGTATCTGGCACCGGCGCTGTTTGAGGCCGGCTTTGTGAGCGCTGCGCACACGGCTGGCGATATTGAGGAAACTGCGGCGGCGGCTGAGGCAGCTTTTGTGGAAATGAAGAAACTATAAATTTTGTAGCGTTATATGACCATTTGACGCTGACATTGCTACTATTTTTCAAAATAATAATTTTTATACAAACCTAAAATTCTTGAATCCACCTAACGAAACTGACCAATGTCAGCGTACTATCGTCATCTTGCGCTACTAAGTTAATAGTAGCTGTGCCGTCTTCTAGCATGGCTACTGATACATCAGAGGCTATTGGCGCGTCGTTGACTGCTGTTACCGTGATGCTAACCACGGCAGTGTTGGAGTGCTCGGTGCCGCTGGCGTTGCTGTAGCGGTAGCTAAAGCTGTCTGGGCCGCTGTAGTTGGCATGGGGGGTGTAGACCCATTGGTTGGTCTGGGTGCTGGTGCTGCCGTAGGTGATGCTGCCGTGCTGGGGGGCCGATACGATGGTGAGCGTGTAGTCTGGGGCGCTGGCGTTCAGGTCGTTGGCTTGCAGGCTCAGGGGGGTGGCGCTGTCTTCGGCTAGGCTGGTGTTGTCGTCCACAGCCACGGGGGCGCTGAACAGGCGCACGTCGCTGATGCGCAGCTGGCTGCCTAGCTGGGCTTGGTTTTGTCCAAAGCCTATGAGGTCAAAGCTGAGGTTGACTGAGCGGCTGTCAGCACCATTGCCCAACAGACCCGACAGATCGAGCACATAGGTGCGGCTGCCGTCGGCGTTGTCGGTGTGGCGCAGGGCGCTGGCGGCGCGGTGTTGCAGGGCGGGGGCGTTAAAGCCCGTGGCGCTGCCTGAATTGCCCGAACTAGCCAGCTGCACATTGAGCAAAGCATCGCTGTGGCTGCCTGCCAAGCCGCTGCCAGTCAGGCTTTGCCCGGTGTTGGCGTCTTGCAGGGCTACCTCAAAGGCGTCTTGCGGGGCG
>JAYTMT010000242.1:0-16224 GCA_043728315.1 Polaromonas sp.
GGAGGACAGCCGCGTAGCTGAAGTAGCACCGCCGTCCTGCGCCCGTACACAAGCAAGCCTAGTGCCAGCCAGCCAGCCAGCCAAAGTGTTGCTAAACACTCAGAAAACCACTATTTCAAGAAAAATACGACCAATGTCAGCGTCAAATGGTCATACCTTGCTATTATTTTTTACCATACGTGGCATCGTGGTCTGGCTGCACTGTGAGTAGTCTCAGCACATTTCCTTGCCCGTAAGCCGTGGCGCGGCGCGCTTGCGTGATGCGCAGGGAATACAGTGCGTCAACGCCGGCAGGCGCTTTCACGCTGCTTATCTTTTCCCACTTCAGACCCTGGTCGCGGTAGAGCTGCTCCCAGCGCAGTTGGAGAATTTTTTTGAGCGTGTCCACCACGCGCTGCCGCTCAGCTTTGTCCAGCCCCAGCCATGTGCTCTGAAAAACCGGATTATTCAGATCTAGCTCAACTTTGGGCTCAAGCGGCGCGGACAAGACGTTCCTCTTTTTGTAGTGCATCTGCCTCTAGCTGCGCCATCAGCGCATGCAGATCTGGCGTGGCTGCGGCCGCAGCTTCGGGCGGATGCGTCTGCGACCATGCAAGGGCGTTTTGCAAATCCAGCGCAGCTTGGGGGCTGTGCAGCCAGCGCTCGTTGTCGGGTATCACACTGGCCGTGCGCACGCTCCACACGCCCGGCTCGGTTTCTTCCACCAGCACCGAGCGGCCTGCGTATTCTTTGCCAATCGAGATTTGGCCATTGGCGCCAATCACTTTCACGCTCTGGCGGGGAGCAAAATCTTGCACTTGCATAGAAACTCCTGTCGTTGCAGCATAAACACATATTTCGTGCCGCACGATGTTATTATTGCACTAATTTCCTATTTAGGAGCGCAACATGCCCAACCGCACCGTATTTTTCATCTCCGACGGCACTGGCATCACGGCCGAGACCTTTGGCAATGCCATATTGGCGCAGTTTGAAATGACGCCGCGCCACGTGCGCCTGCCCTTTGTGGACAGCGTGGACAAAGCCCACCAAACCGTGCGCCAAATCAACCACACGGCTGAGGCGGAGGGCAAAAAACCCATTGTTTTCACCACCTTAGTCAATATGGAGGTGCTACATGTCATCAAAGAAGGCTGCGCCGCCACCTGCATGCTGCAAGACATGTTTGGCACTTTTGTACACCCTCTGGAGATCGAGCTGGGCATCAAATCCAACCACCGCGTGGGGCGCTTTAGCGATGCGAGCAAAAACAAGGCGTACAACAGCCGTATCGAGGCGATTAATTTCAGTTTGGAGCACGACGACGGGCAGAGCCACCGCGATTTAGAGAAATCAGACATCATTTTGGTAGGTGTGAGCCGCAGCGGCAAAACGCCCACCAGCCTGTATTTGGCCATGCAATATGGCCTCAAAGCCAGCAATTACCCGCTGATTCCCGAAGACTTTGAGCGCCAGCATTTGCCCCCCGCTCTCTCCCCACACAAAAAGAAAATATTTGGCCTGACCATACTCCCCGAGCGCCTAAGCGAGATCCGCAACGAGCGGCGTCCAAATTCTAAGTACGCCGAGCTTGCCAACTGCCGCATGGAAGTAGCCGAGGCCGAAGCCATGATGCGCCGCGCGGGCATTCGCTGGCTGTCTACCACCACCAAGTCGATTGAAGAAATCGCCACAACTATACTGCAAGAAATTCGACCTGAACGCTTGGTTTACTAACGAGATTCCAGAGTTGACAACCGATGTTACTGGCAGTACTATTCGATACTATGAATACCGCCACAAAAGCCCTCGAATCTATGCGGCGCAACCAGCTGGATTGGCGCATAGAGCAGCTTCAAACTGTGGCGCGCCAGCATGGCATCGATTGGCGGCACGATGGCACTAGCCACTGTGTATTTATCCGAGCAGATGGCAAAACACTGCCTGTACCTGCGCATCGACCTATTAAGTCGATATATCTGAAAAAATTCATTGCCTTGATTGATGGAGCATAAGCATGCACAAGTTGTCTGAATACCCTTTTGAGATTCGCCCTTTGTCTGACAAAGAAGGGGGTGGATATTTGATTTCCTACTCTGATTTTTCGGAATGCATATCTGACGGAGAAACCGTGGATGAAGCTTTGTCCAATGGACAGCAGGCACTGCAATCGACCATTGCTGCGCTTGAGGCCAAAGGTTTTACCGTGCCGTTACCCAATAGCGGAGGTGTGGCTTCGGGTAAATTTGTGGCGCGCGTGCCCAAAATGATTCATGCCCAGCTCACAACTCGCGCGAAGGCGGAAGGCGTGTCTCTGAACACCTTGGTGTTGGCATTTGTAGCCGAAGGGCTTGGGCGGCGTGCGATGCACACTGAGCTTTCTACTGGTTAACAATTACTACACTACATTATTAATAGCGTACTATGACCATATGACGCTGACATTGGCCAATTTTTCTGCAAACATAGCCTCACCAAGCTGCAGCCACCATGTCAGCCTCTGCCTGTATCCAATGCGCCACTGCGGGCGGCATCGGCGCGGCGTAAACGGGTTGGCCTAGTGCGGCGTAGGACTCGGCATTGCTTACAAAGCCGTTTTTGCCCACTACCGCGCCTTTCATGTAGCCTGTGGCGCACACGCGGTCACCAGCTGAAAACTCGTAGCGCATGTAGTTCCACTGCTGGTCACAGGCGTCTATGCGAAAACGCAGGGTGTAGGTTTGCAGCGGCTTGAGGCCTTTGCGGTAGCTGATGATGGAGCCGCCTGACATCGGCCGCCAGCCGTTTTCAAGCGATGCCCCCGCAAAGCCCACGCCTACAAAATACTCAATGATCATCAGGTCAATGAGAGTCAAGTAACGGCCATTGTTCATGTGGCCATTGATGTCGATGTCATTGGGCAACACGCGAAACTGGCGCTCCAGCGTTTGGCCCACTGCAAAATGTGGCCTACGCCAAGCGCGTAAAAGGGTGAGAATGAGGCGAAAATAGAGGTTCATAAAATGGCAATTAGTTCAAATATGAACGTATTATAGTTCAAATAAGAACGAAATGCCCTGCTAAACCGAGAACAACGCCCACATGCCCGATAAAACCCTCCCATCCGAGTTAAGCCAAACGCGCGGTCGCCGCGCTTGGCTCACTGTGGTGCGCACCTATTTGCAATGCGACGCGCTGCTGGCCTCGCGCCTTGCCGCTGCAGGCGTGCGCATGGGCGAGCACGAGGTGCTGATTAACCTGGCGCGCACGCCGGGCATGACGCAGCAAGAGCTGGCGCAGCACAGTTTTTCGGCCAAAAGCGGCATCAGCATGCTGGTGGCGCACATGGAAAAACAAGGCTTGGTGCAGCGCAATGCCGATGCGCAAGACGCACGCATCAAGCGGGTGACGCTCACGGCTGGTGGAGAAGAATTGGCCTTGGTTTGCGTGGACATTCAGGCGCAGCTGGCGCTGCAAATGACTGGCTCGTTTTCCGATGAAGAGTTGGACATGGTGGAGCGGCTGATGCTGCGCGCGATCGATGCGCTTGGTCGTCTTGAGCACTAGCATTTTAATAGCATACTATGACCATATGACGCTGACATTGGCCAAATTTTTTATAAAATTAGGCGTTTAAGTCACCGAACAGGCCAAGCGCCAAAGCGCGCGCGCAGCGCAGCCACCAAGGCGGGGGCGCGCTGCAATGCGGCTTGCTCGCCCAGCGCGGTGGCTTTGTCAAAATAGCTGCGGCTTGGCGCGGCGACGTAGCCTAAATCCGGGTGAATCAAAAAGTCTGCCATGGCAGCCTCTGGGGCTATTTTTAGTCTGCGGGCTTTGTCACGCGCTACCCAGTCGGGTTTTGCGTCAAGCGGCGTGCTGCTCTCATACGCCGACACATCCACAGCTATGACAAACTGCGCCCCTGCCGCACGCGCTGCGCCCACGGCCAAGGGCAATGACACATCGCCGTCTTCGTACTCCACCCCTGCAATGCCCACTGGCGAGATCACCCCCGGCACGGCGCTAGAGGCACGTATGGCCACGCCTGTATTGCCGCTTGAAAACAATACCGGGCTTTTGCTAACGCGCTGCGTGGCCACGGCAATAAATGGCGTGCCTAGGCCTTCAATTGGTTTATCGCCCAGCGCGCGGTTCACATAGTCTTGCAGGCGCTGGCCTTGGATCCAGCCTCGGTCGGCAAAGGGGTTGATGTCAAACAGCGTGAGCGGCCCGCCCGCTTTGGATTGCGCATCGAGCTGCTGGGCCGTTAAACCACTGGCCCAAAACGCCCCAATCAGCGCCCCCACGCTGCTGCCCACCACCAAATCGGGCACGATGCCCTGCGCCTGCAGCACTTTAATCACCCCAATATGCGCATAGCCGCGCGGGCCACCGCTACCCAGTACCACGGCTATGCGCGGCGCTGGGCTGATCAGCATGGGCTTGGCATATGCTGTTGGCGCATCGGGCGCGCTGTAGTTAAAAGCGGCGCAGCCGGTAAGGAGGGCGCTGGCGCAGGCTAGAAGAATTCGCATGGTGGGCTTGACCGCTGGTGGTGGTTTGGTGTGAAGGATTAAGGGTGAAGGGTAATTGGCTGGCTCTGCTTGCGATGTTAAGCGCCGCCATGGCTAAGCGCGCGCCGCTGTGGGTTCATAGACTCTTAAGCTTTGGTTAGTAATCGCATCAAATTTAATCGTAAACTCTAGCGCTATGCCTTCCCTGCACCTTCATCGACAGCTAAGCAGCACGCAGCGCAACATCGCTATTGCGGGCGGCATTGTGCTGCTGCATGCTGGCGCGCTGTATGCCCTGCAAACGGGGCTGCTGCGCCGCGCGGTGGAGGTAATAGTGCCAGTGGAGCTGCTGGCGGCGGTGATACCGCCTACGCCCCTTACGCCGCCGCCCCCACCAGCGCCACCCCAAGCCGTGCCAGCGCCGCCGAACGCGCCTGTGCCAAAAACCGCGCCCACACTGCCGCCAGCGCCCCAACCCGTTGCCATAGCGGATGCCAGCCCTGCACCCAGCGCTCCCACGGGCGTGGCAGCGCCCCAGCCGCCAGCGCCTCCCGTAGCCCCCGCCCCTGCGCTGGCTGCGCCCACACCAACTGCGTCTCCTGCACCAGCCGCGCCCACTGCCCCGCCCGCGCCGCCCCCTGCCCCGCCCACCCCTGTGCAGCCGCCAGTGCTTGATGCCAGCTACAACGCCAATGCCGATTTGTTTCGCCCGCCGCCCATGTCGGTGCGGCTCAATGAGCATGGCCGGGTGATGCTACGTTTGACCATTGGCACCAATGGCAGCGTGGTGAACGCAAGTTTGGTTAAAAGCAGTGGTTTTGAGCGCTTAGACCAAGCCGCCCTCAAAGGCGCGCGCCTGACCAAATTTCGCCCTGCCACCCGCGCGGGCGTGCCTGTGGAGTGGACCTACCTTCTCCCTGTTGACTACCCCGAAAGTGAATAAATGAGCTCTGAATCTGGCCTTCTCAATCTCTGGACCCAAGGCGACTGGGTGACACGTAGCGTGGCAATCTTGCTGCTGCTCATGTCACTGGCCTCTTGGATGGTGATCTTTATTAAAGCGCTGGACATTCGCCGCGCCGCCCAGCAGGCCAAGGCCGTCGAAGGCTTTTGGCATGCGCCTAGCTTAGACGCAGGCATAGCTTCTCTAGGCACAGGTGATATGCAAAACCCGTTCACTGCATTAGCGCAAGAGGGCAAAAACGCCCTGGCCCACCACAAAGCCGCCAGCAGCGAACTGCAAAGCGGGCTAGATGCCAACGACTGGCTCACGCGCTGCCTGCGTAACTGCATCGACGAGTCCACCGCGCGCCTGCAATCGGGCTTGGCTATCTTGGCCTCGGTGGGTTCCACCTCGCCATTCGTAGGCCTGTTTGGCACGGTGTGGGGTATCTACCATGCCCTTCTGGCCATCAGCAGCGCTGGCCAAGCTACTATTGATAAAGTAGCAGGCCCCATTGGTGAAGCGCTCATCATGACGGCTCTGGGCTTGGCCGTAGCCATACCCGCCGTGCTGGGCTACAACGCGCTGGTGCGGGCTAACAAAGGCGTAATCGGCAAGCTCAACCGCTTTGCCCATGACCTGCATGCTTACTTTATGACAGGCGGGCGAATCAGCTCTGTCCCCGCGCACACATCCCCCAGCCAAGGGGCGGGCTCTGGCAAGACCAAAGGAGCCTAAACATGTCATTTGGCACACAAGACGACACCGACGAGGTGATGAACGAGATCAACATGACGCCGCTGGTGGATGTCATGCTGGTACTGCTGATTATTTTCATCATCACCGTGCCCGTGATGAAGCACGCAGTCAACATTGACCTGCCCCGCGCCACCAACCAGCCGCAAGACGCTAAGCCGCAAACGCTTCGCCTAAGCGTAGATGCAGCGGGCCAGTATTTTCTCAACGAATCGGTAGTAGATGACGCTGCACTGGCGCTGCTACTCAAAGCCGAGGCCGCCAAACTGCCGCAACCCGAGCTGCACATCAAAGGCGACAAAGCCGTGCGCTATGAGCGCGTGGCCCAAGCCATGGCTACGGCGCAGCAGGCGGGGTTGAAGAAAATTGGCTTTATCACGGAGCCCAAAACTCCCTAACTGCTTGATGCATACGCCCTTGTGCTTGGCTTGGACTGCTACGCGGCTGTCCCCCGGCCTTTGGCCTCCTCCTTCATGCCGCTGCGCAGCCCAAGCCAAGCACAAGGGCAGCGAATATCGCAGCGCCGTTTTTCAAACCAAGTCAAACACCGCCATGCTCTCCACATGCGCCGTGTGGGGAAACATATTGACCATGCCCGCTGCTGTGCAGCGGTAGCCGCCTTGGTGCACCAACAGGCCTGCGTCGCGGGCAAGCGTGGCGGGGTTGCAACTGACATACACGATGCGTTTGGGGGGCTGCCAATCTTTCAAATCAGCTGGAGCGGGCGCCGCTTCGCCTTCGGCTAATTCGCGCATGCCGCCTATGCGCTGCTGGTGTACATCCACCAAAGCTTTCACCAAGGCAAACGCTCCTTCGCGCGGTGGGTCTACCAGCCATTTGTCTGCCACGCCGTCGTCAATGAGCATCTGGCCAGTCATCTCAAACAAATTACGCGCTACAAATTGCGTAGTGGCATAAGACCTATTGACGCTGACATTGGCCGTATTTTCTTTAAAAATAGCAAAATTATCCAGGGCGCGGCCCACCAAAGCGTCGCTACCCTCGATGCCCAGCACCTCGCGCGCCAGCGTGGCCAGCGGCAGGGTGAAGTTGCCTAGGCCGCAAAACCAGTCTATCACGCGCTCGTTTTTTTGCACCTCTAAAAGGCGCAGCGCCCTGCCCACCAGCACGCGGTTGATCTGCGGATTGACTTGGGTGAAATCGGTCGGCTTAAATGGCATTTGTACGCCGTAATCGGGCAGCGTATAGCCCAGCGGGGCGCTAGCTTCGTCGAGCAGCTTTACCGTTTCAGGCCCTTTCGATTGCAGCCACCACTGCACACCCGCATGTGCTGCGGCAAACGCGCGCAGCTTGGCGGTGTCGCCGTCAGACAGCGGCTCTAAATGCCGAAGCACCAAGGCAATAGTCAGCGCCGGTTGATCTGGCAACAGGGCATCGCCACAGGCCAGCTCAATCTGCGGCACAGTCTCACGCGCGTCCAGCGAATAGATCAGCACCCGCAGCGGCAGCAGCATGTCGCTCACCTGCGGGGGCAGCACGGCGCAGCTTTTAATGTCGGCCACATAGCGGCTCTTGCGCTCATGAAAACCAATCAGCACCTCGCCTTTTTTGATCACATAACGCACCGACAGGCGGGCGCGGTAGCGGTAGCCCCATGTCGGGCCTTCAATTGGGCGCAGCAGGGTTTCAGGCTTAACTTTGCCCAAATGCCAGAGCTGGTCTTCCATGGCGCGGGCTTTCACGGCCACCTGTGCGCCGGTGTGCAAATGCTGCATTTTGCAGCCACCGCACGAGCCGTTGTGCAGCCCAAAATGTGGGCAACCGGGCGTGACGCGCTGGGATGACTCTTTGTGCAGGATGATGATCGAACCCACGGCCCAATTGGCCTTTTTGCGGTGAATATTGACGCTCACAGTTTCAAAAGGCAGCGCGCCCTCCACAAACACCACCATACCATCCTCCCCGCGCGCCACGCCTTGGGCTTCTAAATCGAGCGATTCCACGAACAGTTTGGGCGGTGGGGGGTAGACTTTATTGGGGTCAACGACAACTTCAGCCGATTTTTTGGAGGATTTTTTACGCATATGCCATTTTCGCGCATGGCGTGGCAGTCTTGGTGGGGGCTGGTGTTTAAATTTCGGCGCTGGCTGCGTTGCTTCGGTAGCGGTCTGGCTGGCATTCGGCTGTCACTTTGCTTGCGTTTGTACGGGCGCACGACGGAGGTGCTACTTCAGCTGTGCGGCTGTCCCCCGGCCTCGAGGCCTCCTCCTTTATGCCGCTGCGCTGAAGTAGCACCACCGCCCTGCGCCTGCGAGCTTGGTAGCAGGTCATAGCCCGATGCAATTGACATATCTCCGTTCGCCCTGAGCCTGCCCTAGGGTTCGCGACGGCTTGGACAGGCTCAGCCTGAACGGGATTTGTGTATTCGAGCGGTATGAGACTGTCGTCCAGCCCAAAACAACTCTATCGGTCGCGCCGGCGCTTGGCTTGGACGGCGCAGCGGCATAGAGGAGGAGGCCTCGAGGCCGGGGGACAGCCGCGGAGCCGTCCAAGCCAAGCGCCGGGGCGACCCTACACACCTTGCCCAATGCCAGCCTTTCCAACCCAAACCCTAAATTACCTGCCGCCAAGGCGCTTGCAAAACCCGCCATGCATGCCGCATACTCTGCGCTAGCACCCAACCCGTCACCAAGGACCACCATGCCCACCTTCAGCACCCTGCGCATCGATGCCGATGCCAATCACCCGCGCATCGCCCGCCTGCTGCTCAATCGGCCTGACAAACTCAACGCCATCAACGACGAAACCCCACGCGAGATACGCGCTGCGGTGGAGTGGGCCAATGCACAACCAGAGATTCATGTCATCGTGCTGGAAGGCGCAGGCAAAGGCTTTTGCGGCGGCTACGACCTCACGCATTTTGGCCAAAGCGACATAGACCACCCCTGCCAGCAAGAGTCTGCCCACTGGGACCCGATGCAAGACTACGCATTTATGAAGCGCAACACCGAGGATTTCATGAGCCTTTGGAAAAGCGCCAAACCCACCATTGCCAAAGTGCACGGTGCGTGCGTGGCAGGCGGCTCTGACATTGCGCTGTGCTGCGACCTGCTGGTAATGGCCAACGATGCACGCATAGGCTACATGCCCACCCGCGTGTGGGGCTGCCCCACCACCGCCATGTGGACATACCGCCTAGGCGCTATGCGTGCCAAGCAAATGATGTTCACGGGTGATTTGATAGACGGCAAACAAGCGGCCGACTGGGGCTTGGCCACCCAGAGTGTGCCCACAGACGCGCTAGAAGCCGCTACTTTAAAGCTAGCACTGCGCATTGCAGGTGTGCCCAGCTCCCACTTGGCCATGCACAAAATGGTGGTTAACCAAGTGATGCTCACCATGGGCCTGGAGCAAACCCAGCAAATAGCCACCGTGTTTGACGGCATCACCCGCCACAACCCCGAGGGCATGTGGTTTAGGCGTTATGCCCAAACTGAAGGCTTCAAAGCGGCGGTGGCCTGGCGCGACGGCGGCCAGCCCATACCTGAGGGCGACCACGCGCGGGCTCTGGTGGCGCAGATGGATGCGCAGCGGCGCAATCAGCAGCCTGCTCATGCGCGTGATGCAGGGGGCGAGGCATGAGCGCGGAAGCCGGCATCGGAAGTTCGCCAAATCCCAACGCAGGCATAAGCAGCGCCCAGAATGGCCATTTACAAAGCGGTCATTTTCAAAGCAACAGTTCGCACAGCAACAGTTCGCACAGCGACAGCGTGCAAGTGCAGCGCCTAGGCAGCGTCACCATCGTCACGCTGAGTCGCCCAGAGGTGCGCAACGCGGTAAACGCCGCCACCGCGCAGCAGCTGCACGCCGCCTTTGTGGCCTTTGATGCCGACCCACAGGCGCGGGTGGCCGTATTCCACGGCGCAAACGGCCACTTTTGCGCAGGCTGGGATCTGCAAGCAGGCGCAGCGCTTTTGGGGCAATCAGCAGATGCCGCCCAGCAGATGGCCAAGGCTTTGGACTTTGCGCCGCAAGACCAGCAACCGCCCGGCCCTATGGGCCCCACCCGCCTGCAGCTGAGCAAGCCCGTCATAGCCGCCATCAGTGGCGCGGCCGTGGCAGGTGGCATGGAGCTGGCGCTGTGGTGCGACATGCGCGTGATGGACGATGACGCGTATTTTGGTGTCTATTGCCGCCGATTTGGCGTGCCCCTGATCGACGGCGGCACCGTGCGCCTGCCCCGCCTGATTGGCCTAGGCCACGCCATGGATTTGATCTTAACGGGCCGTAAGGTAGAGGCCGCCGAAGCCCTGCAAATAGGCCTAGCCAACCGCGTTGTACCGCGAGGCCAAGCGCTAACAGCCGCAACCGCCCTTGCCCAACAAATAGCCAGCTTCCCCCAGCCCACCATGCTAGCCGACCGCGCCAGCGCCTACGCGCAGCACGATGTACCCATGCCACAAGCCCTGCACCAAGAGTGGCAGCGCGGCAAAGCCTGCTTGGTTGATGGGCTACAAGGCGCCACCCGATTTGCAGCAGGCCAAGGCAAGCATGGTCAATTTTGATAGCAAACTGTGACCATTTGAAGGTGATATTTCTCTTAAAAACTGAAATTTCTCACGAACTCATTTTGTAGTGCGGTCGACGAATAAAATCCACGCCCACGCCTGAGCATGGCAGCTTGCAGCCGTAGCACTCGCAACAGCAGCCACAAAACACAAAAATCGTTTATATTCATCGCACCATGCGCCCATCTGATGCCCTGCACACCCACCGCTCTGCCATTTTGGCCACCGTTGCCCAATTTCACACGGCGAATGCCCGTGTGTTTGGCTCGGTATTAGATGCGCAAGACAACGAGCACAGTGACTTAGATTTGTTGGTTGATGCGCTTCCTGGCGCTACTTTGTTTGACTTGGGTGGCTTGCAAATGACACTGGAGCGTTTGCTGGGTGTGCCTGTAGATGTGCGCACCCCAGCTGATCTGCCAGTGAAATTTCGGGCGCAGGTGCTGGCTATGGCACAGCCTTTATGAGCCAGCTTCGCCTGCCCGACTATGTTGACCACATGCTTGAGGCGGCTGAGCAGGCATGTAGTTATGTTGAGGGCTTAGAAAAGGCCGACTTCATAGATGACAAACGCACCCAGCAGGCAGTTGTGCTAAACCTGCTGCTTATTGGCGAAATGTCTACCAAAATTTTGCAAGACCACGCTGATTTTGCTGATCAACACACAAGCGTGCCATGGCGCAGCATGAAAGGCATGCGCAACCGCATCGCCCATAGCTACTACGACATCAATTTAGAAACGGTTTGGGAAACAGTAGATACCGCATTGCCAGAGCTAAGTGCCGCTTTGCGCCATATCAAAAAATCGATGTAATCAAGCAGTCAAACTCAAACATAAAAATGTTTTCACCGCGCGATGAAAGATGAATACGTTTTTACAAACGCTATGTGCGGCAAGTTCTACAAGCCTAATTTACGCTTAACGCGCTGCGCAATACCCTGCTGCGCTGGTAAAGATCGGCGCTGCACCGCTAGATATGGATAAAAATCAGCTTTGGCACCAACTTCATCCAGCTTGCGAAACTCAATTTTCAATAGCAAACTATCACCATATGACGCTGACATTGGGCAAAAATTTTATAAATACTGGCTTTTATAGCTTCTGTGCACCAGCAAGCTTGGCCAGTGCATGGGCTACCGTGTCACAGTCTTGCAGCACGTGGTGTCAAGCGCGCGCATGTTTGCGCTGCATGTGCTCTCTGATGCCTTGCTTGCGCTGG
This sequence comes from Polaromonas sp., assembly GCA_043728315.1. Classification (GTDB taxonomy): domain Bacteria; phylum Pseudomonadota; class Gammaproteobacteria; order Burkholderiales; family Burkholderiaceae_C; genus JAAFIP01. The sequence goes on from JAYTMT010000242.1 coordinate 11,921, forward strand.
GCTATGGTTTTGGCTGGCACGGCCATTGCCTTGGGGAAACCAGTAGCGCGCTAAAGCAGCTTTTGCAACGCGGCCACAGCCGCCACAATGATGCCTACGGCTGTAATCGTCCAGCGCTGGCTCTGGGCTATGGTTTTGATCAAATCAGCACGTGTTTTCTCGATCTCGGCACGCACCGCCTCAGTGTCGCCGCGCGTGGCAGGCTGTTTGGAATGCAGCTCACAGCGGCGGTCTATCGCAGTGTTGATCTCTTCCGCAAATTTTGCAGCGTCACTGTCGTCCGCGCCTAATTTGCGAAATATCTGGAAAACGATGGTGTCGATGCTCATAAGTGCATTGTGGGCACAAGGCGGCACGCCGGTGCGCAAGCCCAAGCGTGGATTTGTCCGAAGTTAAACCCAGACAAAATACCCAAAAAGCCCAATCACTGACCGGCACGCACCAGCCGCACATAGCGGGGGGAGCTGCGGCTGACGTTGCCGGCATCGCCATCGCCGAAACCGACGAACCACGCGCTCAGGGCATTGCTCACATAGGGCGAGGATGACCAAAAGTAATTGGATGGCGTGGCTGGAAAAGCCACGCCATCAATGGCAGGGCTCTGGCGACTCAGGTCTGCAATGCTGGAGAGCTCTTGCACGTTGGGCAAACGCCAGCCAGTTTGGCTGCGGGCGCGCGCCAGCGCCGCCTCATGGGTGAAGGTGCTGGCTGTGCCTGTGCAGCCACTGGTGCTGGCCACCATGTCCTCGGCGCAGCGGCGCCATATGAGGCCTGTTTTAGCATCAATTACCTCTGTGCCATCGGTTGACACGGTGAAAGGTGCGTCGGCAAAACTGCTGAGCGAGGCTGCGCACAATAAAGCGGCGAATAAGTGTTTGAATGGCGTAAGCAGTGTCATAGCAGGGACTTTCGTAAAAAATGTGTGTAACGGGCGAAGCGGCGCACCAGCTTCTAAGTGTGTACTAGGAGGCGACGAATATCACGTTAGATGGGTGACAACGGTGCACGTACAGAAATACTCCAATGCCTAATTACTGACCGGCACGCACCAGCCGCACATAGTAGGTGCTGCTGCGGAAGTTGAAGTCGACAATGCCATTGACGAAACCGACGTACCACGCGTACCGGGCGCTGCCCACATAGGGCGAGGATGACCAAAACGCTCTTCCTTGAGTATTGGGAAACCATGTTGCATCAATAGTGGGGCCAGGGGTGGCAATGCCATAGTTCACCAAGCTTTGCAACTCTCTGCCCGTGGGCAAGCGCCAGTCGGTAGCGCCGCACAGGCTGGTAGCGTTTACTGCAGTTTGGTAGCCGATGCTGTTGGTGCTGGTGCTCAGCTGCGCGGCGCTGGGATTCACGTAGGCGCTGCCGTTGTAAAACTGGGGGCTGCTGGTGTTGTCGTAGTTGGTATAGGTTTTGGCCCAATCGCGCAGGCCGCCGTCATTGGTTTTCACCTCCCACATGAGGCCAGTCACATTGTCTTTTACGCAGGCCCAGCTGGTGGCGCTGGCGCTCAGGGTTTGCCCGCTGGTGCCGATTTTGGTGTAGCTAAAGCCCAGTGTGCCGTCTAGGCTGCTGCTGGTGGCGGCCACGGTGTCGCGGCCAGTCATGCCGTCTTGGCTGTCGTTTAGCGCCAATGCGCCTGCGTTAGTGCACAGACTCAAAGTGTTGGTGCCAGTGGTGTAGCACTGGGCGCTGCTGATGCCAGTGTCGTTGAGTTTGCCTGTGGCTATGGCGGCTGTGGGGGCCACGGTGATGGCGGTGGCTACTGTGCTGCCCGAGCCTTGGTTGTCAGTGAGGGTGAGTGTGGCAGTATAGCTGCCGGCTGCGGCATACACGTGGCTGGCGGTGCTGGCCGCTGCCGTGTTGGCCGCGCCGCTGGCGGGCTCGCCAAAATTCCATGCAAAGCTGGCTATGCTGCCATCGGCATCTTGGCTGGTGGTGGCGTCAAATGTGGCAATCAGGCCATTGGAGCTGGTGGCTAGGCCCGGGGTGGGGGCGAGGTTTGCAGGGCTGAGGATTTGCGTGACCAAGCTTGCCAGTGTGAGGCCGTTAGCAGCCAAGCGTGCGACCAGTTGGTCGAGCAACTGGTCATGCGCATCGCCTGCTACGGCGGCAAACACCTTGGTGCCGGGATCTATAAGCGCGTTAAGCGTGGCATTGACCGCGCCGCTCATGCCCAGTGTGAGCATCTTGGCTTTGACCTTGGCCCACGCCGCTGCCAGCGCAGCGGCTGAATACTGCGTGGCTTGCTGGCTGGTGGCGCTGCCAAAAGCGGCATACACGGCGCTGCTGTTGGCATTGGCCGCAGCCACGGCAAATTGCAACTCGGTGAGCGGGGTGATATTGGCCGTGCCCGCTTGCAAAGCCACGCCGTGCAGGCTGAGCGTGCCTTTTTTAAGCTCTAGCAGGCAGGGGAAGGCTGCGCTGGTGGGCAGGCTGATGGAGAATACGCCTTGGTCGGCACTGCTGGTGGTTTGCCCCGAGCCGCTGAGGCACTGGGCGGTGATGGCAGCGCCTGTGACAGGCGCACCTGTAGCGGCTATGCCGTTGATGGTGATGCTGGCTGTGGGAGTAGTGCTGGGGTTAACAACTGGAGGGCTTGTGCTAACAACGCTGCTACCACCGCCACCGCCACATGCGCTAAGCGTGGCAAGAACTAAGCCGCAAGCCGCAAGCCGCAAGCCGCCAAAATTTGTGATGCTTTGAATTAAAAAGTTCCGCATACAGCTACCTATTGACAAGATGGATGCATTCTACGTAAGCCGCAGCAGCTTTGAAAGCATAAAAAGCTTAGCCAAGATCAGCAAAAACCCTTATTTCGGCGGTTTACAGTTTGGCTAGGCTTAGCTGGGTTTGTTATATTTTTTATAGCAAACTATGACCATATGACGGTGACATTGGGCTGTAAAACTGTAAATCAATGGTTTTAACGGCTTGGGTGGCTGCACAAAGTGGCTCGCTTTCTCTTCGTGAAATTCACCCCGGCTAAGAAAGCGCTAAGCCACCACAGGCTCAAAACCTATCACCAAACGATGCCCCGCCACATCGGCAGCGCGCTGTAATGTGGTGAGCGTGATGGAGGTGTTGTCGGGGTCTAGCAGGCGGCGCACCTGTGTGCGGCTGGTACGCAAGCGCTGGGCCAACTGCACCTGCGTGAGCCCTGCGCCTTGTAGCAAACCCACCATCACTTTTTTAATCGCCCGCGCCTGCACCTCATCCGCTATGCCATCTTGCGCTAAGAATTCATCAAAATCTTGGCCTACAAAATCTGTGTCGATATTTTTGGAGTGTTTCATGCTTTATCCTTTTGGTTGTAAGCCACAGGCGGCCGCACAAAATAGCGCGACTGCTCTAGCCAGCTGCTATCTGCCTGCTGAGTAATGCGCGCCACCAGCCGCGCACCAAGCTTGGGGAACTGCTGGGCAAGCCACGCGGCTTGAAGGGCTTGGGGCACTTGCTCTGCGGCTAGGCTGTGGGGCGGGCACTGGCCTGCGGGCGTGGGGGCGCAGTGGGCGGGGGGCATCCAATGGGGGCGCAGGAGCTCTAGGTAACGCGCGGGGTTGGGCTTACCCGATGTTGCGTCGGTAGTGTTGTCGTCGGCCGTGTTGGCGTTGGCCGTGTCGCCAGTGTTGGCGTTGGCTGCTTGCACCTCGCTCCAATTTTCAAAGGGCAGCCACCAGCCTTTGCAGTGCGCAGGGTTGAGCGCGTCGCAAGGGGCTATGGGCTGGCCGTGGCGGTAAAACATCCAGCCTTTGGCAAAAGCTTGCGGCTGCCATGTGTGTGCGCTCCATGGTGCGGGTGGGCTGTGGCCCAGTTGTTTGACTAAGAGCTTGCTGACTTTTTGGTCAAAGGTTTCATCAGAGTCGGGGCCCACAAAATCGCGCAGCTGGGCGGGTGTGGGGCCTATGGCTTGGCAAAGAAAGAATTTAACCGCCAGCTCCCAGTGCAGGCGCTGGCCGCTGGGGCTGTGGAGCAGAAAGTCGATTTCGCCTAGGGTGGTGTGCTCACCGCCCGCATCATGGCGCAGGGCGATGTTTTGCGCTTCGATGCGGTGCAGTGGGCCGTGGGTTAAAAAGAAGGCCAGCAGGCGCTCGGCCATGCGGCCTAGGCGCAAGTGGCCGGGTTGCTTGCCCTGCACGCTGTCGCGGGCGGACTGTACGCTTTGCGCCAGCGGCGCGGGGTCTTGGGCAAGCTCAAGAAGCCATGCCTCAATAGCGCGCATTTCTGTTGGGCTGAATTGGGCGATGCCAGCGCTGCTGCCCACATCGGTGGCGGCGGCACCTGAAAGCAGCGGCGGG
>JAYTMT010000243.1:0-2075 GCA_043728315.1 Polaromonas sp.
AAATACCCACAGCCGCAACTTGGCGGTGTGGCGTTTTGGCGTTGGCAGCAGGTGAGTCATGCCGGTTTACTTGACTGGCGTCGCGTCAGTCATGCGGTAGTACAGGCCGTACGAATCGTCATTGAGCACCACAAACTTGCCTTCCACCACGACTGGCTCCATGCCGTATTTGACGGGTGTTTTGGTACGCACCTCAACCATGCTTTCGGGCCCGCCCGCTGTGCAAAACGAGCAGGTCAACGGCACGGATGACAGCAGAAAATGACGCTGGCTGGTGCCCGGCTCTAGCGGCATCATGAAGCCCTGAATACGCTGGGTTTTCTGGTTCAAGGCAGTCTGGCTGGCGCTAAAGACCGGCAAGATGCGGTTTTTTTCTGTTTTAGTTTTCACGTCGGTCAGCACCGACCAAGGGATCACGTCGTTGCGCGCCTGCAGCGGCGCAAACGGGCTGCCTGCGCCGTGCGTGCCCGCACCTGACCCGGCTGGCGGTGTGGCAATCGGCGACGATAACGGTTGCGCCATGGCGGCGCCACCCATGCATAGGGCCAAACCTGCGGTGGCCGCCCATGTTTTAAACCGAAATGTCATACAGTGCTCCTGAAAACAAACGAATCGCGTATTTTGCGCCAGTTCAATAGCCCGTGTGGCTTGCGCTCAATGTGCATGCTTCATGCCGCAATACTTGCCGACCGCCAGGCCTTTGCAGGCGGCTTGCAAGTCCTTCTCGCACACCTCCGGTTTTTTGCCTGATTCCAGGCATTTGGCTGCACCTTCGTGGGCAGCGGCCATGGCGCGGTGGCGGGTAATGTCTTCTTTGAGTTCCTTGTCGGAATGCGGCGCAGCAACGGCTGAAAACGCAGCCAACACAGCAACTATCAACGAATATTTTTTCATGAATTTTCCTTTGGAATTTAACGGGATTGAAGAAGCTCAAATACACTGATCCGATACGCCTCCCAGGCGGGCAACAGGCTTGCGCTCCATGCCACACCCAGAGCCAGTACCGGCACTAAAGCCATCTCTGACGGCCATGCAGCCATGGCGATAGAAATCGATTTATCAACTTGCAGCGCCCACGCCATCAGCACCATCAAGCCTTGACCAAGCAGCATGCCCAGCAGGCAAGCGATCAACGCCAGCCAGAGCGCCTCACACAGCAGCAGCGCGGCAATTTTGCGCGGTGGTGCTCCCAGCATGCGTAGCAGCGCAAGGTCTGCCCGGCGCTCACGCACAGCACTCCACAGGGCAATAAAAACACTTACACCCGCAGTGAGCAGCAGCACGCCCGCCAGGGCTTTTAAAACATCAACTCCCACGCCCAACATGCTCAGCAGGCGGGTAATTTCGAGCGCAGGCGCTGCGGCCTGCATTTCAGTGGTGGCGTTTACAAAGCGCGGAAACGTCACCGCTGCCAGTGGCGATTTGTATTGGATCAGCGCCAACGTCAGCTCGCGTTCTTCTTCCAAGATTTTTTGGTCTTCTGCGTCGAGTGCGGTGTCACTCTCATGGACTTTCCAAACCGATTCAGTCGATGTCAGTATCAAGCGATCAAGCACCGAACCACTGGTAGCAAGCACGCCAGCCACAACGTATCGCGCTTGGCCATGGGACTCGCCGCCCGAACCCAAACCGTGCGAGCCGGCAAAGCTGTCGCCCAGCTTCAACCCGGTTTGCCTGGCGACTTGAGAGCCAATGACGGACTGCATTGGTGCTGACCACAGCACACCGTCTGCCAGCTTTGCGGCGTAATGTTGAACATAGTCAGGCGAGGTACCGACAATGCGAAAGCCGCGAAAGTTGTCTCCCAAGCTGATGGGGATGAGCTTGGCCACCTGCGGGTTGACCTGAAGCAATTTAACCGCCGCTAGCGGAATATTGCCAGTGGGCGCATCTATGTGAAACACGCCCGACAGAATCAGCTGCATTGGGCTGCCTTTGGCGCCCACCACCAAGTCAATACCTGCCAAATCGCGCTCAAAGGCCCTGCTGATCTGGTGACTGGCCAAAATCACAAACGTGATAGCCGCCAGGCTCAGCGTGAGGAGAAGCAGGTTCAGGCCTGCAGCCAAAGGCCT
>JAYTMT010000244.1:0-8975 GCA_043728315.1 Polaromonas sp.
GCACGTACCGCCTTGTGTCATCGCTGAGCTCCTTGTTTAGAGGACTCTAGTGTCGCTTATTACACTATTTTTGGCAATGTTAAGTTAGCGCTTATGCCCGCATGAGGGCGTGTCGGGATAGCCAACACGCTGCTTGGGCGCGTTAAACAGAGAGAATCAAAACGCTGATCGGGCGCGACAAACAAAGAGAGTGCCAAAGCGCTAAACAAACTGCACCAGCCACATCACCAGCGCGTGCAGCGACACAATAGGCAGCAACACCGCCAGCCCCGCCGCACCATAGGCGATGCCGATCAGTGCAATGCCAATCATCACCGTGTTGCTAAAGGTAGCGGCCAGTGCCAACACCGCGCCGCGCCGTGTGAACCCCACACCCACCAGCACCATACCAAACAGCAGCCACATAGCGACAAAATACGTGGCCATGCTGCGCCAATCCACATTTTCAGGACGCACCAGCGCCATGGTGCGAAAAAGCAGGGCGGGCGCTACCACCATGAAGACTAAATTCGACAGCTCTTTAACGCCATTGGCACTTATCCACTGGGCTTTTCCAGCTATGACTCCAATAGCAATAAGCAAAACAACAGGGAGCAAGGCATCAACAATGGGCTGGTTCATAGGCACAGAGTGTATGCCCAGAACCAGCCCCTGCGTACCCCCGTGTGGGAAGTGGCCAGCGCTTAAAACGCCGCTTGCAAGCCTACTTTGAGCGACCTCCCCGGCAGCGGTGCTTTACCTGGCGCGGTTTGCGTCAGGATGGAGCTGGCGCTGTAGGCCAGGCGGTTGCCCGCGTTGTCCAATCGGGCATACCAAGTCAGCTGCGTGCCCTTGAGTGCTGCGGCTGCCATGCGGTAAGTGACTACAGCGTTCCACAGGGTGTACGCGCCAGATGCTGCTTGGCCTGGTGCCACGCGGTTTTGCGCCGCCCAGTGGTCAAAGCCCAGCCGCGCACCCCAGCCTGCTTGCGCCCAAACCAAGCTTGCGCCTAAACGCACGGGCGCAATGCGGGGCAAGGGCTGGGCAGCGCTCAAGTTGTCAGCCCGCACCAAGTCACCGCGCAGCTCCAAATCCAGCGTTTGGCCCGCCTCCATCAGGCGCAGCTTACCGCTGGCCTCGATGCCATAAAACCGCGCTTGCACCTGCTGGTAGCGAAACTCGGGCTGCGGCTCAAAGGGCGAGCCTAGCAAGCTGGTGCCGGGGTTGGCTGGGTCGTCGGTGGGGTTTAGCTCGCCGTCAGAGGCGTTGCGGGTCATGCCAGCGGTTTGGTCGGCAAAAATATAGTTGCTAAACCGGCTGACAAATCCGCTAAGCGCAAAGCGGTGTGCACCCTGTTTCCATGCCACCCCAAGGTCGATATTGGTGGATTTTTCTTTGGCTAAACTGGCGTTGCCTACCTCGTAGGCGGCTGTGGCAATGTGCGGGCCGTCGGCATACAGCTCGTAGTCTTTGGGCGCGCGCTGGGAGTGGTTCAGGTTAGCGCTTAATTGCCACGCAGGGTTTAGATTCCACACCCCTCCCAGCGCATAGCTGCCAAGGCTGAAGCTTTTTTGGTCGGCTGCAAATTTAGCCAATGTGGGGTGGCCCTCTGAGCGCACGCGGGCACTCTCGGCGCGTGCACCTAGGCTTAGCTTGCCCCAAGGCTGGCTCAGCTCCTCCAATATAAAAAGCGCTGTGCTGTTGCTTTTGCTGTAGGGCGCAAAAGCCTCTGCCCCGTCGGCAGAAAACTGGCTGCTGTCGCCTTGCAAACCCCACACGCCTTGCAGCTGGCCGCCTAGCGTTTTAAAGCTGGCATGTTTGGCCTCTAGCCGCCAGTCGTGCCCCTTGGTAGCAAACACTGTGCCGGGAGCGCCTGCATCAAGCTCGGTGTGCGTGTAATCGCTGTGGCTGTATTGGGCTTTTACAGCCGTTACAAAGCCGCCCAAGCCACTGATTGCGCGCAGCTCGCCCTCAACTGCAGTGCGGCGCTGGCGCATGTCGATGGTGACTTCGTCTTCGGCCACCGTGCCATACACGCTGCCATAGCCCGAGAACGATGCACCCACATAGCCTCGGTCAAACAGCAAACTGCCGCCCACTGCCGCGCCTTGGCTTTTAGCCGCAGAGTTGCAAATGCGTGCAGCCAAGGCGGGCGCGCCTGTTTTGGCACAAGCCAAATCTACCGGTGCTGCCACATCTGCGCTGCTGCGGGTGAACAGGTCCACATGCAAGGCATATTTATCCGTTCCCGTTTGCAGCATGGCAGCGCCATTTTGGCCACTGTCGGCGCTGGATACACCCAGCTCAAACTTGCCGCCCACGCCCCCTTCTTTGCCAAATAAGGCTTTTCGGGCAATGCGCGAATCCAACAAATTCACCACACCGCCCACTGCTGCGCCGCCATACAGCAGCGCGCCTGGCCCGCGCAGCACCTCTACACGCTCCACACTGAGCATGTCGGTAGGCACTGCGTGGTCGTAACTCAGGCCAGATGCATCGAGTGTGCCGCCGCCGTTACTCAATATGCGAATGCGGTCGCCGTCTTGGCCGCGAATGATTGGGCGGCTGGCATTCGGGCCGAAATACGTGCTGGCCACACCTGGTGTGCCCGAGAGCGTCTCGCCCAAAGTGCCCTCGCGGCGCAACAAGAGGTTAAGCCCGCTCAGCGCATTCACTGGCGCAGTCAGCTGCGTAGCGCCCAGCGGGTTAGCGGTAACCACCACCTCTGGTAAAGTGGCCAAAGCGGTGGTTTGCGCAGCAGCGTGGGGAATAAGCGCCAAGCTAAAAGGCGCAGCAAAAGACAGCCACGCAAGGCGGCAAGATACTAATTTTTTCATACAACTCTTTGAAACAAAAAATGACAAGCACCGCCCATGCCTAAAGCAGGGCGGCGAGGCTAAAGACAGGGTTTCAAAGAGTGGCGGGCGGGCCACGCGCATCGTACAGCGCAGCGGCGCGGGCCGTGGCGGTAATGCGCGAAAATGCTATATAAACACTAGCTAATAATGGCGGTACGACGCTGACATTGGCCAATAAATAGGCATCGGATGCACTTAAAGCATCGTGCAAACGGCAGTCTGACTCTGTGCTGTGGTCGGCAAATAAAGCGCCTAGCCAGTTTGCAGCTGAGGCTGCAGACTGCTTGTGACCGCTAGGCTGAAAATGCACATGGCCAAGCGCATGGTTATTCCTTTGGCCATGCGCATCGTCATTCGCATCGTCATTCGCATCGTCATCAGCATCGTCATCAGCATCGTCATTCGCATGGTCATGCGCATGGTCATGTGCATGGCCAGGGTTGAGGGCAAAACCACTTTGCGCAGGGCTGTGCAGCACTTTGTGCACTAGCCCTAGGCTTTGCGAAAGCACCAAGGCGCACAGCAGTGCCAGCCACAGCCAGCGGCGGGGCATGGCCAGTTGGGCGCTGGGGAGCGGTCTCAATTATTTGACACCCACCGCATCGGTCACGCGGTAATACAAACCATAAGGATCGTCGCTGAGCACCGTGAATTTGCCCTCTACCACCACGGCATCAAGTGTGTAGGCAATGGGAGTTTTGGTGCGCACTTCCACCATGCTCTCTGGCCCGCCGGGCACACAAAATCCGCAGCTCATGGGCACCGAGGTGAGCAAGAAGTGCCTTTGCTTCTCACCGGGTTCCAGCGGCATCATGAAGCCTTGGAGCTTTTGCGTTTTTTGATTCAGCGCCATTTGGCTGGCATTGAACACAGGCAATACGCGGTTTTTCTCGGTTTTGGTTTTCAGCTCGGTCAGCACGCTCCATGACACCACGCCCGCTTTTTCCACCAGCGGGGCAATGGGGCTGCCTGCACCATGGGTGCCTGCACCCGTGCCGCTCCCCGCTGGGGCATTGGCAGACGGGCCCGCAGGCGCTATGCCAGCGGCCGCATTGACCCGTGATGAAAAGCTGCCCTGCGGTGCATTGGTGAAGGTGGCGTTTTGCAGGGTGCTGGGCTGGGCTTTGCCCAGAGGCGAACTGAGTGTGGGTAAGTTTGGCGCTGAGGCGGACGAATTAGCAGGCGAATTAGCAGAAGCTTTAGTTTGCGCCAACGCTGCGCCACTGGCCAAGCCTACAGCTAATGCCGCCCCCCAACCCAGAGCTGCAGTTTGCCAAGCAAGGCGCTTAGTGTTCATGTTTCATGCCGCAGTTTTTGCCAATGCCCAAGCCTTTGCAGGCAGCTTGCAATTCTTTTTCGCAAACCGCCTCTTTTTTGCCGCTTTCTAGGCATTTGGCTGCGCCTTCGTGGGCAGCGGCCATGGCGCGGTGGCGCGTGATGTCTTTTTTAATGTCGGCAGCGGAGTGCGTTTGCGCTATAGCACTAATAGCAAACAATGACCATATGACGCTGACATTGGCTAAATTTTTCATAAATTTCATGGTTTTTCCTTGATTGATACTGCCCAAACATTTAACCGACTAGTTTACGCGCTGTGCAGCAACTGCGCAGCATCCACCCGATATGCCCCCCAAGCCGGTATAGCCGCCGCCGCCAGCGCCACGCCCAGCGCCAGCGCGGGCACGGCCCATTCGGCGGGCAACCACAGCCAGCCCGTGACGTGCAAAGAGCGCTGCGCCGCCAGCAAATACCCCACCCCGCCTGCCATCAAATGCCCAAACAGCAGCCCCAGCAGGCAGCCCACAGCCGCCAAGCACAGGGCTTGCGCCACCAGCAAGCCGCCCAGCCGCGCAGGCGGCGCACCCAGCATGCGCAGCATGGCCAAATCAGCCCTGCGCTCTGCCAGCGCGTGCCACAGCGCCACCCACACGCTTAAGGCCGCCACCAGCAGCAGCACGCCGCCCAGCGCCTTGAGTAAAAGCGTGCCCACTCCCAGCATAGCCAGCAAGCGGGTGATTTCTACCGCAGGCGCAGCCGCTTGCATATCGGTATTGGCATTGACCCAGCGCGGCACTGCAATGGCGGCCAGCGGCGAGCGGTATTGCACCAGTGCCACCGTCACTTCGCGGGCCGCCTCCAGTTCTTTTTGGTCGTCTGCGTCCAGCGCCACGGCTTTTTCGTGCACCTGCCAGACTGACTCGGTGGCCGTGAGCACCAAGCGGTCGAGCACGCAAGCACAGGGCGCTAGCACACCACTGATGCTGTATAAAGTGCCATGTTGTTCGCCGCCAGCGCCCAGCCCATGTGCGCCCGCAAACTGCGCCCCCACTTGCAGCCCCGCAGCCGCAGCCACCTGCGAGCCCAGCACCGCTTGCATGGGCTGCGCCCACAGGCTGCCGCTGGCCAGCGCAGCGCCGTAGTGCTGCACATAGTGGTGCGACGTGCCGACAATGCGAAAACCCTGCAAACTGTCGCCCAAACTCAGCGGAATCACCCGTTTAACCAAGGGCTGCTTGGCCAATTCTTGCAGCTCAGCCAGCGCTATGTTGCCGCTGGGCACATCGACATGGAACACCCCTGCCAAGATCAATTGCAGCGGGCTGCCTTTAGCCCCCACAACCAAGTCAATGCCCCGCACATCGCGCTCAAAAGCAGCTTCTAGCTGCGCACCCACCACGATCACAAAGCACATGCTGCCCAAACCCAGCGTGAGCAGCAGCACATTGAGCGCCGCAGACAGTGGCTTTGCCAGCAAGAAGCGCAACGCAAGCGCAATGGTAGATACTATATTTTGCATAGCGCACTATGACCATATGGCGGTGACATTGGCAGTATTTTTTGTAAATTTGGCATTTTAAGCATGCTGCGTGGGTTTATAAAACTGTAGGACTTGCACTGTTTGCAGATCGGCTTGCGCTGTCATGCCCTTGGCCGGAGTGCTGGCTTGGTCACTGTTTGGCACGCTTTTTTGGGAACTAGTTTGCGCGCTGGTTTGGTCGCAGGTTTGTGACTTGCTTGGCATCTGCGGCATCAAAGCCTGCACCACCCGCGCATCGTGCGTGGCAATCACCAAGCTCGCCTTGCAGCGCGCAGCGATTGCACGCAGCTGCGCCAGCGCGCCAGCCGCGGCTTCGTCATCCAAGCTGGCCGTTGGTTCGTCGGCCAAAATCACCTGCGGTGAGAGCAGCACCGCCCGCGCCAGCGCCACCCGCTGCGCCTGCCCACCCGATATTTCATGCGGCAAGCGTTGCGCCAAATCCGCCACGCCCAGCGCATCTAAACTGCGCATGATCTGCGCCTTGTCCTCTTTTAAGCCCAATGCAAAATACGCCAGCCCTAAGTTTTGCATCACAGTTAAAGCCGCACTCAGGTGCAAGCGCTGCGGCAAAAACCCAATCGCCCTGCCCCGCCAAGCATCCCGCGCCGCACCGCGCAAAGCGCCCAAGTCTTGCCTCGCCACAGTGATCGTGCCCGAAGTGGCCGACAACAGCCCGCAAGCTAGCGCCAAAAAAGTAGATTTGCCAGACCCCGATGCCCCCCGCAGCACCAGCGTGTGGCCTTGGGGCAGCGCGATGTCGGCAAACGCCAGCGGCGCGGCGCCAGAGCCTGCGTAGTTGTAATGCAATCCTGTGGCGCTAATCACGTCAACCTTTGTTAAAAAAGCAATTATCAATGATTTTTTAACAATTTTACTGAATAAATATACAGCAGCTAGCCATGTGCAAACCATCTGGAATTTGCATGCCAAGAGATGCCACAAATCCCAGCTTTACTGCTACCCAGCAAAATGGTAAGCTTGGTGCATGAAAACTACGCTCGACCTTCCCGATGAAATCGTCCTAGAAATGAAGCTGCGCGCGCTCATGCAAGGCCGCACACTGCGCGATCTGGCAGCGGATTTTTTGCGGCAAGGGCTGGGTATGGCCGCGCCCAAGCAGGCAATCTCAGCGCCTCAGGATTTGCCATTTGACATCGGTGCAGACGGCATACCCATCTTCCAAGGCAGCGCTGACACGCCCGCTGCGCACATGCGCATTGAGCAATTGTTGCAACTAGAGCAAGATGCACTACACAGCGAGGACATGAAGCGTGCCAGCATCTCTGTTTGACACCAGCGTTTGGCTAGCAGCCGTCTTTGCGCAACATCCATTTCACGGCATTGCGCGACAAGCATTGCAGCAAGCCACATCGGCGCAGCCTGCAGTTTTTTGCCGCTCCACACAACAAAGCGTTTTGCGCTTGATGTCGAATGCGGGCATCGCAAAAATCTACGGGCAGCCCCCCTTGAGCAACAGGGGCGCGCTCATAACATTGGACACCTTGCAAGCTCTAGCGCAAGTGAGCTGGCGAGAAGAGCCACCCCGTATTTTTGAAAAATGGTGCTCTCTTACCGCGCTTGACAGCGCTTCGCCCAAAGTGTGGATGGATGCCTACCTGGCCGCTTTTGCCATCGCCGGTGGCCTGCGCTTGGTCACGCTGGACAGAGATTTCAAGAGTTTTTTGCCGCAAGGGCTCGAGTTGGAACTGCTCTGCCCCTGAGCTTTTTGCAACACTCTATCTATGAAATCAGCGGTTTACAAAGGCTTGGCAAAATACACGCCTCATTTAGCCAGCCGCGCAAAGGTTTTGCGAAACTTTGCCACCTTGGGCGCTGCCACGGCCATGCAGTAGCCTTGGTCGGGATTGCGCTCGAAAAAGTCTTGGTGGTATTCCTCGGCGGCGCTGTAGTTTTGCAGGGGCTGCACTTCGGTGACGATGGCGCTGCTGTAGTGCTTGGCCTCATCAAGCTCGGCAATGATGGCTTGTGCTTCTTGCTGCTGCTCGGGGTTGGAGTAATAAATACCGCTGCGGTATTGCGTGCCAGCGTCGTTGCCTTGGCGGTTGCGCGTGGTGGGGTCGTGGATGACAAAGAAAATTTCTAAAATCTCGCGCGTGCTGATCAGCGCAGGGTCATAGACCAGCTTCACCACTTCGTTATGACCCGTGCGTCCTGTGCAGACTTGCTCGTAAGTGGGATTGATCGCTTCGCCATTGCTGTAGCCGCTTTCAACATCCAGTATGCCTTTGACGGCTACATAAACGGATTCGGTACACCAAAAGCAGCCACCGCCTAGGGTAATAGTTTGAGAATTATTCATGAAATGTCACCGTCATATGGTCATAGTATGCTATTTAATAAATAGCGAGAAGATTGGCCAAGTCATTCCTTGCCAACCGCTATTCGTAGCGCTTGGACAACTCCATGAGCTCTGGTGTGCCAATCAGTGCATTGAGTTGGTCGAAGTTGAGCATGGATTCTTGCACAGGCGCAGTAGTTCCGTGGGTTTTAAGGCTGCTGTAGTAGTGCTGCAAGCTGTGCGCTACCGCACGCGCCGTGCCGCCCGGGAAAATCACGATTTTAAAACCACGCTGGCCCAGCTCGTCTGCCGATTGCACAGGTGTTTTGCCGCCCTCCACCATATTGGCCAAGAGCGGGATGCGGCTGGCAAAGCGCGCGCAGGCAGCGTCCATTTGTTCGGGGCTGCGCAGGGCCTCTATAAAGAGAGCATCCACCCCGCATTCCAAATAACGCTCAGCGCGGTCTAGCGTAGCATCTAGGCCTTCTATGGCCAATGCATCTGTGCGTGCCAGTATGAGTGTGCGGGGGCTGTGGCGCGCGTCTAACGCAGCACGCAGCTTGCCGCACATCTCTTGCACGGGAATCACCGATTTGCCATCCAAATGCCCGCAGCGCTTGGGAAACGCTTGGTCTTCCAACTGCACCATGGCAGCGCCCGCGCGCTCAAAGCCACGCACCGTGCGCTGCACATTGATGGCATTGCCAAAGCCCGTGTCTGCGTCCACAATCACTGGCGTTTGCACCCGCTCAGTAATGCGCGCCAGCGTGTCATGAACCTCGCTGTAGGTGGTCAAGCCCACATCGCTGCGACCCAGCTTGGTGTAGGCAATAGAAGCACCCGACAAATAAAGCGCCTCAAACCCCGCCTGCTCGGCAATCAGTGCCGTGAGTGCGTCGTATACCCCTGGGGCTAGCACGGGGCTGGGCTGGGCGAGTCTTTGTTTTAGATTCATGGTGGGGCTGGAGTTTTAATACGGGGATTTTTTGAACGCAGAGGGCGCGAAGGTTTCGCAGAGGAC
>JAYTMT010000245.1:0-18190 GCA_043728315.1 Polaromonas sp.
TCAGCAGAATTTGGCGACGTGATTGGCGTAAACGCATGGCCTATGGAGTTGCACCGCGCAGGCGGTATCGACTGGGCTTTTCCCCGCAGCGGCGAGGCAGCCGATGGCCGCAGTTACAACGATTTGCCGTGGCGCATGCTACTGCCCCAAGGCGTAGACAATTTATTGGTAGCGGGCCGCTGCGCGAGCATGACCCACGAAGGCCAATCCGCCGCGCGCGCCAGTGGCGCTTGCTTTGTGATGGGTCAGGCAGCGGGCACGGCAGCGGCTGTTCTGTCCAGCGCTGCGTCGTTTGCCGCCATGCATGTGCCCACGCTGCAAACTGCGCTGCAAAAAGACGGAGCTTTTTGGGACTGATATGGGTAAACTCTTACGCCACTTTCTTTGAGCGGTTCTGTTCAGGCTTTTGAAGCGGCTTGTTCTGACGCGCCCGATCAGCGTTTGGGCGCTCCCGCCACTCGCTCATACGGGGGTACCCGAAATCGCTCAGACGGGAGCGCCCAAACGCTGATCGAGCTATGCTCGTGCTTAGGATTTGAATACCCGATACATTTATACGGCAGGTGCTCAATACTATACAAAATGTAGCGTACTATGACCATATGACGGTGACATTGCCACTATTTTTCATATAAATCACAAATCTAAGCGTGCAACAGGTGCGAGCAAGCTTTTAAAGCTGAGGCTGAGCAGTTTTCTAACCGTTCCGAACAAAAACATCGCCCTGCGGCTACAGGGAGCTGTGCCAACGCGCAAACAATAAGGGCGCTGGGCTGGATTTTTCGAGTCAATGGGGGATCAGAATCGGGCGCTGTCTGAGGGCGAAGCCCGAGTTTGCCCGATTCCCCCCATTGGCTCGAAAAAACCAGTTACCCCGAAGGGGCCAGCGATCCGTTTGCGCGTTGGCACAGCTCCCTGTAGCCGCAGAAGTGACCAAGCTGGGCACGAACCCTTCGACAAGCTCAGAGCGAACGGAAAAATAGTGACCAAGCTGGGCAAGAACCCTTTGACAAGCTCAAAGCGATCAGTATTGAGACACCCGCCCAACCCAGAATACGGGTAAACACTTTAAAAACACTAAAAATGCGCGCATTTAATGCAATATACTGCACTTGCAGGAGAGTGATAAAGCGGTATATTGCATGCTTTATCCACCGAAGGCGCAACCTCCCATAAACGCTCAGGTAACCACCACTGCATCTTTTTGTTGATAGCCGTCTGGAGAGCCGCTGCAAACTGGCATGCCAAGTAGCAGCGCACCGAAGGAGCAAACTGCACGCCGTTTTGGCGATGTAGTGAATCTCTCAGGTACCAAGGACAGGGGGAGCGGCGCTGCACTGCTGTGTGTGTTTGCTGCATTTTTTGCAGCAGCTCACGCATGGGTCTGTGCAGCTCGCTCTACAAAAAGGTTCTCTCATGCATGTGCTTATTCTCGGTAGCGGCCTCCTCGGCGTCAGCTCCGCTTATTATTTATCCCAACTTGGCCACTCAGTCACAGTGGTGGATCGCCAAGCCAATCCAGCTGCTGAAACCAGCTTTGCCAACGGTGGGCAAATATCGGTCAGCCACGCAGAGCCTTGGGCCAACCCCGGCGCACCGATTAAGCTGCTGCAGTGGCTGGGCAAAGAAGACGCGCCGCTGTTGTTTCGCCTGCGTGCTGACATGCGCCAATGGATGTGGGGCTTGCAGTTTTTGCGCGAATGCACACCAGCACGCACGCGCTACAACATTGCGCAGATTGTGCGCTTAGGCACTTACAGCCGCGACATGCTGCAAGCCCTGCGCAAAAGCACGGGCTTGCAATACGACCAGCGCACCCAAGGCATTTTGCATTTTTACACCTCGCAAAAGGAGTTTGACAGCGCCCACGCGCCTGCCCAGCAGATGCGCGAGCTTGGCTGTGAGCGGCAGGTAATCAGCGCAGACGAGGCCATCAAACTCGAGCCTGCCTTAGCCCACATCAGGGGGCAGTTGGCAGGCGCCACCTACACCGCTGAGGACGAGTCGGGCGATGCCAACCGCTTTGCGCGGGAGCTGGTGAAGCTTTGCGAAGCCGCAGGCGTGAAATTCCTCATGAGCCACACCATCACGGCGCTGCGCGATGCGGGCGGCACTATCAATCATGTGGAAGCCACTGACAGCGAGGGGCGTTTTCAGCGCTTGCAAGCTGACGCTTATGTGCTGGCTATGGGTTCACTCAGCCCCATGTATGCTGCGCCACTGGGCATCCGTTTGCCGATTTATCCGGCCAAGGGTTACTCAGTGACGATGCCCGTCAAAGACGCAGGCATGGCGCACCAAGTGAGCCTTACCGATGATGAATACAAGCTGGTTTTCTCACGCCTCACAGGGCCGGGCAGTGACCGCCTGCGCATTGCGGGCACAGCAGAGTTCAACGGCTATGACCGCGACTTGAACCGCGTGCGCTGCGAAGCCATTGTGCGGCGTGTGGAGCAGCTTTTTCCGGGAGCGGGCGATGCCACACAGGCGAGCTTTTGGACGGGGCTGCGCCCTGCCACACCAAGCAATGTACCCATCATTGGCAAAAGCAAGCTGCCTAATCTTTTCCTCAATACGGGCCACGGCACGCTGGGATGGACGCATGCCTGTGGCTCAGGCAAAAGCATTGCGCGCATCGTCAGCGGCCTGGCACCCGAAGTGGACTTTGCGTTTTGCGGCATGCAAGCCTAGGCCCTACATTTTTTTCAACGCCCGCCGCTTGGGTCAACGGCGATGCGTTCCACCCCGACCTGTCTATCTTGACATGCACATTTAACCATTGAGGAGCACACTATGAAAACCTGCATCAAAACCCTGCTGGCCGCCAGCATGCTAGCGCTGGCCACACTCGCCGCTGCGCAAAGTTTCCCGACTAAACCAGTGACGATGATCGTTGCCTTCCCGCCCGGTGGTGGCTCCGATGTGATCGGCCGCGCGGTGGGTAAAGGCATGTCAGAGGCGCTCGGCCAGAGCGTGATTGTGGAAAACGTGGTGGGCGTGGGCGGCTCGCTGGGCGTGCTCAAAGCGGCCAATGCCAATCCCGATGGCTACACGATTTTGGCAGGCTCGCCACTGGAGTTGATCTACACGCCTTTAGGTATTGCTGCGGCTAAAAACAAACCCGAAGACATGCGCATGGCAGCTCTGGTGGGGCACACACCAATCGCCATTGCTGTTAGAAAAGACCTGCCAGTCAACACACTGGAAGAATTTGTGGCTTTGGCTAAAAAATCCGACAAGCCCTTGAGCTTTGGCTCGGTAGGTGTTGGCTCGCTCTACCATTTGATGGCAGAAAAAGCCTTGCAAAACGCGGGTGCTAAAGGCCTGCACGCCCCCTACAACGGCTTAGCCCCTTACCTCAAAGACCTCATGGGCGGCGTGATTGACTTTGCGGTTGTACCATTGGTCGGCCCCGTGCTCGGCGCAATTGACGGCGGCCAAATCAAGGCGCTGGCCGTGGCTGCTCCCCAGTCGATTGCCCGCCTGCCCAAGCTGCCCCCCGCGCGCGCCACAAAAGGTTTTGAAGACTACCAGTTCAGCATTTGGCTAGGCGTTCAAGCCAGTGCCAAAACACCAGATGCCCAATTGGCAACGATTCATAAAGCGGCCTACACCGCGCTGGCAAACCCTGATTTGCGCAAAAACATTGAGACCGCTGGCACGGTGATCGCAGAGCCCATGAGTCTGCAACAACTGGACAGCTTCTACAAAAAAGAAGCTGCCACAGGTGCGGCTATTGCAAAATCTATCAACTTACTGGCACAGTAAGCGATCAATAAACGCATGCAAGCCTGCATCACAAGCCAGCGCTGGAACAGGCGTGCTTGGGTGTATGCAGACCTGCATTTACTTGCCGCGCTGAAAATCTCGTATGCAATCTAGCAGCGCGTGCAATAAAGGCGAGTGCTCTGTTTTCAAATAATAGCAATGCAGCTCCATGAACGCATTGGCCTGCGCCTTCAACGGGCGGCAGACCAGATTGGGCAATTGCAAGTTACGCATAGATTCGGGCACAAACATCGTGCCCATGCCGCAAGAGACCATCATGGCCCCCGTCACCACATCGGGGGCAAGATGGGCCATCTTGGGCTCAAAGCCGTTAGCGCGGCACAGATCGAGCGTCACATTGGCCAGCTGCGACAGCGGGGCGGACTGCATGATCAATGGCACACCGCGCAGGTCTTGCATGGCAATTGCTTTTTTAGAAGCCAAACGGTGGCTCTGGTGCAGTGCCACCAGCACCTTTTCTCGCGCCACAAGTTCAACCGCGATGTCAGTCTCGTTGGGCAGCATGCGCTCAAACACCAGCAGCACGCGCCCCTGCCGCAGTGCGCTCACCTGCACAGGCGTAGGGCCGTGGTGCAGCGCCAACTTCACTTGCGGGTGTGTCTGGGCAAAACCAGACAATAAACGCGGCAAAATGTCAAACATGGCCGTGCCAAAAACACCCACATCAAGCCTACCGATCTGGCCACGGCTGGCCAACTGTGCCCGCTCGGCAGCCTGCTCAGCTAGCCCACAAATACTGCGCGCATCTTTCAATAAAGCTTCACCTGCCTGCGTGAGGTCTACGCCACGCGGCGTGCGCGTGAAAAGGCTCACACCTAAATCGTTTTCTAGCGCATGGATTTGGCGCGTCAATGGCGGCTGTGTCATATGCACCCGCGAGGCTGCACGGCCTATGTTGCGCTCTTCGGCAACCGCTATGAAGTTTTTGAGTTGGCGAATATCCATAGCGATTCCATACTAAAAAGGTATTGAGAATGTCAAATTATGCATTGGACGGCATGAACTAGCAAATATACGATATATCTATAAATTGCACCTGAACCATTTTGGGCAAGCCAATACGACACTTATTGAGACAAAACCGATGCTTAAGCCGATTGAAAACAACGTGCGCGAACGCAAAAATTTGGCGGGCTTATGGCGTTTTTGTGCGGACACAGAAGGGCTTGGTCATGACCGAGCATGGTGGCAGTCATCACTTGCCCAATCGGGCGCATTGGTGCGTGATATTGCCGTGCCCGCCAGCTACAACGACTTGTTTCCCGATGCAGCCATTCGTGACCATGTGGGTGATGTTTGGTACCAAACAGAGCTTCGTGCATCAAGCGCTTGGCTCGATCAGCGTGTGGTGCTGCGTTTTGATGCGGCTACGCACCGCGCCACGGTGTGGCTGGACGATGTTGAGGTGATGCACCATGAAGGCGGCTACACCCCTTTTGAAGCCGATGTGACTCACTTGTTGCAAGCAGGCAAAAGCCACCGTTTAACGGTGTGCGTTAACAACGAATTGCATTGGCACACCATACCACCCGGGCGCGTGGTCACCCTGCCTGATGGGCGCAAGCGCCAGCAGGCGTTTCATGATTTTTTCAACTACGCAGGCTTGCATCGCCCCGTGTGGTTGTACTGCACACCCAAGGCCTATATTGCAGACGTGACAGTAGTGACCAATTGGGCTAAAGATACTGGCACAGGCACTGTCGATTTCAAGATTGAAATCGCCGGTAACCCACCAGCGAGCAATACAGTTCGTGTCAGTCTGCGCGATACGCAGGGCCGCGAAGTGGGTAGTAGTGACAGCCTGAGCGGGCGCATCACGCTGGAGCATGCCACACCTTGGCAGCCTGGGCAGGCTTACCTCTACACATTTGAGGTGAAATATGGCAGTGACTGCTATAGCTTAGCCGTAGGACTGCGCTCTGTTGAGGTGCGCGATGCGCAATTTCTGATCAATGGCGATCCGTTTTATTTCACAGGCTTTGGTAAACACGAAGACAGTGCCGTGCGCGGCAAAGCGCACGACGATGCTTTGATGGTGCATGACTTTGCGTTATTAGCCTGGATTGGCGCTAACTCGTTTCGCACCTCACACTACCCCTATGCTGAAGATATGCTCGACTATGCAGACGCACAGGGCATCGTGGTGATCAACGAAACTGCTGCAGTGGGCATGAATATGGAAATAGCCCGCAAACTGGCTGGGACAAACGAATTGCCAGACGAGTTGTATTGCGAAGACGCCATATCGTCACGCACGCAGGCAACCCACTTGCAAGCCATTCGTGAGCTTGTTGCACGCGACAAAAACCATGCCTGTGTAGTCATGTGGAGCATCGGCAATGAACCCGATTTGCGCCCTAAAGGCTCTGGCGAATACTTCGCCCCCCTGATGACTGCCACCAAAAAATTCGACCCCTCTCGCCCAGTCACGCTGGTCAATGTGATGATGGTGGGCCCTGAGCAAGACACTGTGGCCCATCTGCAAGATGTGATTTGCCTGAACCGCTATTGGGGCTGGTATGTGGAGGGCGGCGATTTGCTGGCTGCCGAGCGAGGGCTAGAGGCCGATTTAAAAGCTTGGGCAGCCAAGTACCCCGACAAACCCATCGTCATCACCGAATACGGTGCTGACACCATGCCAGGCCTGCATAGCATTGCCCCCATGATGTGGAGCGAGAGCTACCAAAGCGAGTTGCTGGCCATGCATGGCCGCGTGTTTGACCGCATTCCTGCCGTGGTGGGTGAGCACGTCTGGAATTTTGCTGATTTCGCCACCTCGCAAGGCATCATGCGGGTGGGTGGCAACAAAAAGGGGGTGTTCACGCGAGACCGTCAACCCAAGGCGGCTGCGCATGTATTGCGCCAACGCTGGCAAGCCTTGGCAGGCTAATTTTTCAACTATTTTTAAACCGCAACTGGAGACAAACCATGACATTTTTTAAATCGACCCTAAGCTTCAAACCTGTAAGGTTGACTGCCGCCATGGCAATGGCTTGCATTTTGGCTAGCACCAGCGCAACAGCGCAAGACCAGTCGGTAGAGGTGCTGCACTGGTGGACTACGGGCGGCACTGCTGCGGCAGCTGCCAAACTCAAAGAAGCTGCAACCGCCAAAGGCGTGGTTTGGAAAGACGTGGCGGTGGCCGGCAATGAAAACCAGCGCACTTTGCTGCGCACTAAGGTTATGAAGGGCGACGCGCCCGGTGCAGCTCAGATTACGACTGACCTAGAGCAGTTCGCAGACTCCCGCGACAAGCTATTTAACCTCAACGAAATTGCCAAAGAACAAAACTGGGATGCAGTGCTGCCCAAGGTGATTCAGGACTATGTGAAAGCTGGCAGCGGCAACTATGTGGGTGTGCCACTGAATGTCCACCGCCTGAGTATCCTGTTCACCAGCAAAGTAGCATTAAAGAAAATTGGTGCCACAGAATCACCAAAATCGTGGGATGAGTTCTTTGCGCTGGCCGACAAAGCCAAGGCTGCGGGTATCACGCCTTTTGCTTGGGGCAATAACATGGTGATTGGCCTGACCTTTGACCAAGTGGCTTTCAGTGTGATGGGTGCGCAGGCTTACAAAAAAGCCTTCATCGACAACGACGAGGCCACACTTAAAAGCCCCGCCATGGCTAAGAGTTTTGAGACCTTTCGCCGCGTAGCGAGCTATGCAGACAAAGCAGCCTTGACCAAAAGGTGGAACGAGGGAACCCAAAGTGTGATCGCCGGAGACACCCTGTTTCAAATCATGGGCGACTGGGCGAAAAGCGAGTTCATCCGCGCAGGTCAAACGCCGGGCGTTGATTTTTTATGCACCGCCACGCCTGGGACGTCGGGCAGCATGAATTTCAACACCGATGCCTTTTTGTTCTTCAAAACCCGCGTTGATAACAGCAAAGCGCAAATGATTTTGGCGCGCACTTTGATGGACAAACAAACGCAAGAGACTTTCAACATCGCCAAAGGCTCAGTGCCTGCCCGCATGGATGTCGATATGAGCAAATTTGACGAATGCTCCAAACGCACCCACGCTGAATTCAGTGCCGCCTCAAAAACCAGCACGCTCGTGCCTTTCCATGCCATGGAAAAACCCGCCGGCCGGTACGGTGCGATGAATGATGTTGCCATTGAATTTTTTACCAAAAGCGAGATGACTGCGCAGCAGGGCGTTGAAAAGATGGTGGCTGCGTCTAAAAATAATTGACGCAAATCTAGTTGCGAACCGTCAGTAAGCGCACTGCCGATGTCAACCTCCCACACATCATTCGCTGCTCGGCTCGACCGCTGGCTGCCGCAGCTGGTGGTCTCGCCTGCATTTGCCATCAGCGTGCTGTTCTTCTACGGTTTGTCGGTCTGGATTGGTGCGCTGTCGTTCACCAGCTCCACCGCCAATATCAACTGGAATTGGGTTGGTTTTTCGCAGTACGTGCGCCTGTTCGGTGACGATACTTGGTGGGTTGCCGTGCGCAATTTGCTCAAGTTCTTACCCTTGACCATCGGTTTACCGCTGATCTTGGGGGCTTTGCTGGCGATTTTGCTAGACCAGAAAATTCGCGCCGAGGGGGCAATGCGCACCTTGTTTCTGTATCCGCTGGCGCTGTCGTGGATCGTGGCAGGCACGTTGTGGCGCTGGATGCTTGCGCCCGACGTTGGTATCCAAGCGTTTTTGCGTAAAAACGGTTTCGCCAACGCCAACTTCGACTGGATAGTCAACGCTGACTACGCGATCTATGCCATCGCCTTAGTTGCAGTGTGGCACTCCACTGGCTTTGTGATGGCTATGTTCATAGCGGGCCTACGCAGCATCGACGACTCGATCATCAAAGCAGCTCGCATCGACGGCGCAAGCATGCCCCGGGTGTACTGGAGCATTATTTTGCCCGCACTACGCCCAACTGTCTTTAGCGCCTTGCTGATCTTGCTGCCCGCCATGATCAAAACCTATGACTTGGTGGTAGTACTCACCCAAGGCGGCCCGGGCAATGCCAGCATGCTGCCTGCCTATTTCATGTTTGATCGGTTTTTCACCCGGGACCAGATGGGGCTCGGGTCAGCAGCGGGCAGTATTATTTTGATGACCTGCGTGGCGATAGCCGTGCCTTATATCGTGCTCGAACTCAAAAGGCAACGCCATGAAAACTGAGTTCAATGCCTCGCGCTTAGCGATCTACGCTTTTCTAGCACTGGCTTTGGGCTTCTTTTGCCTGCCAGCGTGGTTTGCCTTGGTCAATTCATTCAAGCCGCTCGATGAAATCTACGCTGGCAATGTATTCGGTCTGCCAAGGCAGTGGACTACAGAAGCTTGGAGTAAAACTTGGAGCAAAGCCTGCACAGGCGCGCCTGAGTGCAAAGGGCTTTCGCAGTATTTCACCAATTCAATACTCGCTGTCGTGCCCGCCACGATTATCGGTACGCTGTGGGGTTGCCTCAATGGCTATGTGCTGGCCAAGTGGCGTTTTAAAGGCAGCGAAGCCGTTTTGTTTGTGCTGATGTTTGGCAGTTTCATACCTATTGGCTTATTTTTATTTCCACTTACCATTATTTTTGACCGCATGGGCATGGCCAATTCCCTGGTTGGGCTGGTCACCGTGTATGTGATTTACAGCCTGCCTACGGCCTTGTTCTTTCGCAATTATTTTGTAGGTTTTCCTGGCGAGCTGATCAAGGCTGCACGTATTGATGGGGCTGGCATGTTGCGCATATTCTGGAGTATCGCTTTGCCCACAGCACGGCCAATTTTGATGGTGGTGGTGATCATGTCTTTTACCAATATTTGGAACGACTTTTTGTTTGCGCTAGTGCTGGCACCATTTGACAGCCAGACAGTGACGGTGGGGCTGAACAATCTGATCAACGTAGTGGAAGAACGCGCTGAATACAACGTACACATGGCAGGCGCACTGATAGCCGCCATGCCGACCACCATCGTCTACATCTTGGCGGGTAAACATTTTGTCCGAGGCTTGACCTCTGGCGCAGTAAAAGGTTAAGAGGTAAACACCATGGCCAGTTTGACAATTGACAAGGTACACAAGCGCTTTGGGGCTGTGTCTGTCCTCAAGGGCATTGATTTATCGATCGCCGATGGTGAATTCCTCATTCTGGTGGGTCCATCGGGCTGCGGCAAGTCCACGCTGCTGAGCATGATTGCAGGTCTCGATGACATCAGTGAAGGCCAGATCCGCATTGGTGATCGGGTGGTCAACGAAGTGAGCCCCAAAGACCGTGATATTGCCATGGTGTTCCAAAGCTACGCCTTGTACCCCAGCATGACGGTGCGGGAGAACATGGAATTTGCCATGAAGATGAAAAAAGTGCCTGCTCCTGAGCGCGCCGCCACGGTGGATCGCGTAGCCAAAATGCTGCAAATGGACACTTTGCTAGAGCGCCGCCCTGCGCAACTCTCGGGCGGCCAGCGCCAGCGAGTGGCCATGGGGCGGGCGCTGGCGCGCAATCCGGCCATTTTTTTGTTTGACGAACCATTGTCGAACCTAGATGCGAAGCTGCGCGTCGAGATGCGCGCCGAGATCAAGTCTTTGCACCAGCGCCTGAAAAACACCTTTGTGTATGTCACGCACGACCAAGTCGAGGCCATGACCCTTGGCGACCGCATCGCGGTGATGAAGGACGGTCTGGTGCAACAGTTTGGCACACCTGCAGAAATTTACGAGCGCCCGGCGAATATGTATGTGGCCGGCTTCATTGGATCGCCGTCGATGAATTTCATCTCTGCAAAACTTGAATCCAACTCCAACGGCGCTCACTTGGTATTCGACGGTTGTACTGTGCCCATGCCAATAGCCAGTGCCAGCCCCGGTAGGGGGAACATACCGCAGCAAGAAGTGATTGCGGGCATACGCCCAGAGAATTTTCTGATGGCGCAGCCCAATAGCATCGGCGCGCTGCCAGTCACCATTGACATGCTAGAGCCAACTGGCGCAGACACCTACGCCATGGCGCACATAGGCAGCAAGGCGGTTACATTGCGTTTTGCGCCCAAGCAGGCGCCACGCCTTGGCGACACAGTCTGGGTCACTGTTGATCCTGATGCGCTCAATTTGTTTGACCCCAAGACAGAACTGCGCAGCACAGCTTGATTGCCTCGATCTGGCGCATTTGAGCCTTCACACTAGCTCAACATCTGTTCACTGCCAATCACCCATGCAATCCAAAGACCTGCACCCCGACCGCGTCGCGCTGTATGCCGACATGTCGCCCCACCACCTTGCCCCGCTGTGGGAGGTGTTGTATGCGCTCGTGCCCCAGCAGCCCAACTCGCCCTGCGTGGCTGCGCACTGGAAATACGACGAAGTGCGGCCATTTCTCATGCGGACGGGCAAGGCGATCACGGCTGAGGAGGCCATTCGCCGCGTACGGATAGGAAATTCAACCACATCGAGCCAAGTAAGGCACGGTTTGGGGGCATCCGCGCGCCCTTGACTCGTGCAATTTGAGGGATCGCAGCTGCTCAAAGGCGACAGCACTAGAAAGCATTAGTCGCAAGTGGGCAGCTCGCCTGTCACAAACGCAGTCCCTCCCCCAGCGTGTCCGAGACGCTGCCTCGATCCATCACCAACTGACGCGCTGATCAACCTCATAGTCCGGGGCCGTTTGCCCCGCCAGATCCCAATCTGGCTCGGCTCGGCTTGGCCTTACTCACCCCTACGCGCATCAGCATTACAGTCCTCCCACAACGGCGGCCCGCGTGCTGGTGAGATGCGTGACGGCTCAGCTTCCACCCCCCCCCATGTGATCGAGCATTTGTCGGATATCGATTCAGCATGGGAAAATCCCTCCCATGTTGCAATTTGAACTTTTAAAAACCGATCCTCCCGCGCCCGAGCACAGCTACGCGGGTAGCCACGCCCGCCGAGGCACGCTCACGCTGAACCACGGCGTGGTGCAAACGCCGATCTTCATGCCGGTGGGAACCTATGGCACCGTGAAGGATGTGATGCCGCGCGGCATGCATGAGATGGGGGCGCAGATTATTCTGGGCAACACCTTTCATCTGTGGATGCGGCCTGGGCAAGGTGTGATGAAGCAGTTTGGCGAGCTGCATGGCTTTGAGGGCTGGCATAAGCCGATCTTGACGGATAGCGGTGGCTTTCAGGTGTGGAGTCTCAGCGAGATGCGCAAGATCAGCGAAGAAGGCGTGCGCTTTGCCTCGACGGTGAATGGCGACAAGCTGTTTCTCACGCCCGAAATCAGCAACAGCGTTTACCTTCATTATGGCTTTGTTGCTTGCCGCGACTACGCGCGGCGACTTTACTTGCCGCTGGGTGCTTGAAAACGGATTTTATGAATCAAATAGGATGCAAGCCTTTGTAAATAACGGGCTAGCAGCTACAAATTATGTGGCAAATGTAGTTTGCTGGGTTGGGTCAGCAAAATCGCGCTCATACGTAAACCAGTCCAACACAGGAATCGTATCGGGCAGCAGTGGCGCAAATCAGCTCACCTCGCCGTCCGCATGAGCGCCCACTTTTTCGTACTGCTAAACGGTCATCGCTGCGGTGAAAATGCTATGCTGTAGACATGTCAGAGCCGACCCCACACGACCACGCTACCAACAACCAGGTTTGGCAGGAGCAATTGCGTATTCTGCACAGCAATCAATTGGTCACATTTTTAGGCAGCTGGTTGACTGCTCTGTTTTTATTCTTTCTTTATCGACAGACAGTGCCAGCAATGCCTTTGAATTCATGGCTTGTATTGGCAACGGCGGTAGCCGTTGGTCGCATTGTTTTTTGGTATTTCTTTAGGTTTGCTAAATTTACGGCGCTGGATTTTGCCACAAAAAACTACATCGTCAGCAGTCTCGTGGGGTCTTATGCCTCAGGCGCAATATGGGCGATTTTTGTTCTTTTTATTTGCATTTTTCCCGTTCCTGATTTGCTTCGTATCACGCTTTTGTTTATCTTGGTGGGCTTGGGAGCGTCTGGCATTTTTGCCTTAGCAAGCGTGTGGCATGTGTACATGGGATTTTTTGCGACGGCCTATATCCCTGTTGTACTGGGCTTTGGTTGGCTGGCTTGGCAGAACGCAAGCCAATGGTATGCCCTGGTCGCCTTGCTCAGCTTGCTGTATCTCATCATCAACACTCGCTTTGCATGGCGCTACCACACAACATTGGTGGAATCCATACGGCTGCGCTTTACCAACCAAGAGCTGACCATCAAAGTTCAGATGGAGCGAGACCTCGCCCATGCCGCGCGGCTCGCACAGGAAAGTTTCATCGTCAACATATCCCACGACTTGCGACAACCCATGCAGGCTTTGTCGGTGTTCGCAAGCGTGTTGAACAAGGAGCATGCCAAATCCAATGCCTCGCCAGCCGCGCGCGAATTGGGCGAGATGATCCAGCAATCAAGTTTTATGCTGTCTGCGCAAGTCGAGCATTTACTGGATCTTCGGCGCGCCCTGCAAGAGCGTTTGCCGAAGATCGAACTCATCAATTTGGCTCGACTGCTTGAGCGTATCGCCCAAGAAATGAAATTCATGGCGTCTCAGCGCGATTTAGACTTCAGGTGGCGCAAACCCTTGGGCGATGAAGGTCAGTGGGTTGTGCTGACCGACCCACTGCTTTTTGAGCGCGTTATACGCAACTTACTAGACAATGCCTTCAAATACACGCATAAGGGTGGCGTACTACTGGCGCTACGCCGACAAGCTGACGTCATTTGCGTCGAGGTGATCGATACGGGCTTAGGCATGGACACCGAGCTCGTGTCGTTAAATCCAATGCATCCAGACGGATTCGGATTCGGCTTGAATATTGTCAATCGCATTTGCCAACGGCTGGACCATCAATTCAGTGCCAGAAGTCGCATTGGGCAAGGGACGCTCTGTAGCCTTCGGGTCCGATGTTTCGCAAGCCAGCCACCGGAACCCAACCGATCTGTTTTATCAAACCTCTCGACACCTCATCACCACATCTACGAAGGCTCAAACCCACCGAAGTGGGGCAATCTTTGGCTGCTCGATGACGACCCCCTGGCTCTCAAAGCGTTGGGTATTCTGGCGCAGCCCATGGCAAGCAACATGCACCACTTCCAATCTGCGCAAGAATTTGAAGATGCGATGGGTCACTCCGACTGCCCCGATGCGGTTATGGTGGACTGGCAGCTTGGCTTTGCCTCAGCGCGAACGAGCCACAGGCATAGCCAGCACGATGGTTTGTCCGGGCAAATCACGTCAAAGCATTTGATCCTCAATTTGCGCGAGGAATACAACCGTGACGTGCCCGTGTGCGTCGTGAGTGCAAATATCAGCCACGCGATCCAGGAGCTGTCCACTCTAGGCAAAATTGTTTTCTTAAAAAAACCGGTCTCCAGTGATGATTTGGCAACAGCTTTTTTGCAGTTACATCAGATGGATTGAAAAGTCCGAAACTGTGCTGCTTCCTGCGTAACGCAACACCAGCTAACACTGCAACAGCGTGATAGATTTCCATTTGTGCAGGGCTTGCGTTCGGCTTTGCACTTGGAATTTTTTGAAGATATCCGCCAAATGTGCTTTGACAGTGGACTCCGAAATTGACAAGCGAGCCGCAATATCCCCATTTTTCAAGCCCTGCTCAATCAAGGTCAGCATCTGCGTTTGTCTACCGGTCAAATGTAGCGGTGGGAAGTTTTTTCCAGAGACCACAGCTTTGATACTCGCTGACAACTCATGCATGGATTGATGCTTGTAGACGATCACGGGGCGAATCACGCGCAGCTGCTGCAATTGCTTTTCACTCTCTGCCGGGGCGCCCGCTGACACGATGATGAACCGCTTGGTGCGCACCAAAACATTGTTGTCAGCACCGGTGTGAGCCACATCAAAAGCCTTCAGCACATCCAAAGCCGTGCCGTCTGGTAAGTGCCAATCCAGCAACAAAAGATCAGGGTCAGGATGGGATCGGCGATGAGCCAGCAGGGATTGAACGCTGGCAAATGCAGCAATGTGCGCTTGGGCCGCGTCTTGCAAAATCAAGGCGCGCATCGCCTGCAAGACGAGCGGGTGATCGTCCAATATCCAAACATGAAGTTCACTAAGCATTTTGTATTCAAAGCATCTAAAAAATGGACTTTTTTGACCAGAACACTACCAGCCTAATGCCTGAGCCTAACAGATGAAAATGGTCATATAAATAATAACAAAAATTGTCCGAAAGTACTAGATGCCAATGACCAGCAAACACATACAGTCAGAATACTTGAAAAAGTCGTGTCAAAACGTTTTGCAAGTTGTGGGTCAACTGGTTCTGCGCTCTGTCAGGATTTGCGTTCGCTAGAACCATCATAAATGTGATGGAAATTGTTTTCAAGTGTGGTAAGGCTTTTGGCCAGCGCAAATGAAGTCACAGTCAAAATCTGGAGAAAAAAATGAAGTCTGAACAAAAAAAATCGGCACATCCATTTGACCCGCAGCGTCTTTTGAATGCGACGAGCCGTCAAAAGCAACATGCGCCGGGGGTTTGGGCGTTCGCTCCCATTGCAGCAGCGGTGTTTCTTTCGATTCAGGCCATGGACGCAGCGTCACAGCCCGCAGGCGGTCAAGTGAAGGCGGGGCAAGCGAGCATTCAACAAAACGCCAGCAACACACAGATCAGGCAAACCAGTCAAAACGCGATCATTGACTGGCGCAATTTCAATGTCGCCAAAGACCACAGCGTCATTTTTAACGTGCCGCAGTCATCAAATGCAACCCTTAACCGCGTGACCAGCAACAGCCCTTCGACGATTTATGGTTCGGTGCATAGCAATGGACGGGTTTTTCTGATCAATCAGGCCGGCGTGTTGATCGACCCCTCCGGCGTCATTCAGACCGCTGGCTTTACGGCCAGCACACGCGATGTAGACAACGCCAGTTTCATGAATGGGCAGGCCCTTCACTTCAAGGGTCAAAGCAATGGGGAAGTCGTCAACCTAGGCACCATTCGCTCTAGCAATGGCGACGTGATGTTGATTGGCTCGCGCGTAGTGAATGCAGGGCACATCACCACACCGCAAGGCCAAACCGTGTTGGCCGCAGGCGACAGCGTATTTGTGGCGACATCGCCTTTTAGCCAGGTGGTGGTTGAAGGGGTTGCTGCGCAAGGCGGCGTGACCAATTCTGGCCTGATAGAGGCTGCGCAAGCCAAGCTGCTGGCCGCTGGCAGCACCTATGCCATGGCGGTGCGCAACACCGGAACCATTGAAGCCATGGGCCACGAGCTGGCACGCGCGTTGGTGAAAATTGACGCGCCTAGCGTGGTGCTGTCGGGTGTGATCAGTGCGCAAAATAACGGGCCTGTTGGCGAGCCGCAAACCGGCGGACAAATTCACGTTTCAGGGCAACGTATCGCCTTGCAAAACGCGCAGATCGCTGCCAATGGCTCTCAGGGCGGTGGTCAGGTGCTGATAGGCGGCGCATGGCAAGGGGCTAATCCTGAAGTTCTTGCACATGCCAAAAATGTGTCGATGGATCAACGCAGCCGCATCTCAGCAAACGCAACAACGCTGGGTGCAGGCGGTGAAGTGGTTTTGTGGTCGCAAGGCAAAACTGACTTTTCAGGCCGCATCGAGGCAAACGCCGGACCTAGTGGCGGCAACGGCGGGCGTATTGAAGTGTCTGGTCGTCAAGTCATTTTTGAAGGAATAACCTCTACCCAAGCGCCCAAAGGCAAGCGCGGTGTGACATTGGTTGACCCGGATGACGTGTGTATTGCGAACGATCAGGCAGCCTGCGCAGCCACGGACACGTACTTCAACTCGTCGACTTTGATGTTTAACCTGGACCTTGGCGATGTCACTGTCAATAACAACGCCGCCCTCACCACAGGCAATGGGGACATTAAGATCAAAAGCTATATTTTTGACAACGACGACCGCAACGGAAATCAGGGCAAGTTGTCGTTGATTGCCGCGCGCGACATCATTGGGGCCGAGGCTGGCATGACGATGCTGTACGACCTGGACATGAACGCCGGCCGTGATGTGATTCTTACCGGAATCACGCAAAGCTCGCGTGGCCGTATTGACATCAGCGCGGGGCGAGATTTCAAGCTTGGCATGCCATTTGAGTCGTCAAGCTTAAGAACTGGCGTTGGCGTTGGTGACAGCACGTTGCAAACGCTCAATGTGCAGGCGGGCAACAATATTTTGATTGGCGTGGGCGCGACGGATTACGGATTCAACAACATTTCAGGCGCCGGCGCTGTGACGCTACAAGCAGGCAACAGCCTGACTCTGCAAACCAAACCAGATACAACGCAGGTGCCTGTCAGGGCGAACACTGCAGGCGCTGCTAGCAGCACAGCGTTAACCATCAAGACGGGTAGCTTTACCAACCAGTTTGGCAGCAACGCTTTCAGCGG
The DNA here is from genome assembly GCA_043728315.1 of Polaromonas sp. Taxonomy (GTDB): domain Bacteria; phylum Pseudomonadota; class Gammaproteobacteria; order Burkholderiales; family Burkholderiaceae_C; genus JAAFIP01. The sequence continues at coordinate 17,131 of JAYTMT010000245.1, forward strand.
TGTTAACGGTAACTGGCTGGTGTATTCAGGCAGCCCCAGCACTGACACCCGAGGCGGGGTGGTGGCAAACTTCCGCCAGTTCAGTGCGCCGTTTGGCACAAGCCAGCTGACTGCTGGTAATGGATTTTTTTATTCAGAAAACCTAGCTCCCGTCACTGCGCAACTCAGTGGCGCGGCAAGTAAAACCTATGACGGCTCGGCAGCGACCAGCATGGCAGGTTTGAGCGTTACTGCGTCGGGTGCGTCTAACGGTGATACGCTAATCGTCGGTGCAGGCAGTGCTGCAGTTTTTGCAGATAAAAATGTGGGCAGCGGAAAATTAGTCACTGTGAGTCCAGGCTTCCTTTCCGCCACAAACGGCAGCGAGCAGGTGTTTGGCTACTCCTTTGCCAACCCAAACGGTGCAAGCGCAGCGATTGGCAGCATCACGCCACGCAGCTTGAATGCGCAGTTTTCTTCAGTGTCAAAAGTCTATGACGGAACGCGTACGGGTCAGCTCAACAACCTGGTGGATGACCGAATCCCCGGGGACAATGTGGCACTGAGCCTCGCGCCACAATTTGCCGATAAAAATGTAGGCAACAACATTGCGGTCACATTTTCTAATCCCAGTATTCAAGGCGCTGATGTACAAAACTATGTGCTGGCACCCATTGCCGCCACCACTGGCAGCATAACGCCGCGCCCCCTGAATATCAGCCTGGCAGCCCAGGACAAAGTCTATGACGGCACGCTCACAGCGCCCGTGAATCGGCTGGGAGACGACCGAATTTCTGGCGATGATGTCGTGGTTAACGTCACGCCGCTGTTTGCAAGCAAGAATGTGGGCAACAGCATTGCTGTCACGTATACCAACCCAAGCGTGCAGGGTATGGATGCCCAAAACTATTTGGTGGCACCCATCGCAGCTTCCAAAGCCAACATCACGCCCCGCCCCTTGACCATCACGTTGGCGGCTCAAGACAAGGTGTATAACGGCACACGTTCAGCGCAGGTCAATCAACTCAAAGACGACCGGATAGCGGGTGATGACGTGACGGCGATTTTGGAGTCGCAATTC
>JAYTMT010000246.1:0-10205 GCA_043728315.1 Polaromonas sp.
GGGCGCGTCGGGATAGCCAAAACGCTGCTCGGGCGCTCCAGAACACCGAGAGTGCGTGCAAAATAAGCTGCTACAAAAGCTCTACGTGAACAGTATTGCCCGCACAGTCGTCCAATTGCAGCGCCGAGGCGAGCGTACACACATTGCCATTCACCATGTTCCAAACAGCGCCATTATTTGCAGTGTTTGAACGCATTTAGCATTGCCTCCGGTCTAATCGAGCGCAAACCTTAAAATACAAGGATATGACTTTACCCACCACCTCAGACACCAGCCCCGCAGCCACCAAACCCAGCCACTTTTTGCGCCAAATCATCGAGCATGACTTGGCCGCTGGCACCTACGCCAAGCGCCGCTGGGCTGGCAGCCCGGGCGACGCGGCGCACCACGCCAGCGCGCCGCTGGATGCTGCCAAAATCCGCACCCGCTTTCCCCCCGAGCCCAATGGCTATCTGCACATTGGCCACGCCAAAAGCATCTGCATCAACTTTGGTCTAGCCGCTGACTACGGCGGCGTGTGCCACCTGCGCTTTGACGATACCAACCCTGAAAAAGAAGATGCCGAATACGTTAGCGGCATCATTGATGCAGTCAAATGGCTGGGCTTTGACTGGAATGGCAGCGCCGATGCTGCGCCGTACCAGGCCAGCAGCTACTTTGATTTCATGTTTCGCGCGGCTGAATATTTGATCAAGGCCGATTTAGCCTATGTAGACGAGCAAACGCCAGAGCAAATGCGCATCCACCGTGGCGATTTTTCTAAGCCCGGTGTCAATAGCCCCTATCGCAGCCGCACCCCAGCAGAGCACTTGGCGCGCTTTTATGAAATGCGCGACGGCAAACACGCCGATGGGGCTATGGTGCTGCGCGCCAAAATCGACATGGCCAGCCCCAACATCAACCTGCGCGACCCCGCCATTTACCGCATTCGCCGCGCCACCCACCACATCACAGGCGACACCTGGTGCATCTACCCGATGTACACCTTTGCCCACCCGATTGAAGACGCGCTGGAGCAAATCACCCACAGCCTGTGCACCCTAGAGTTTGAAGACCAAAGGCCGTTTTATGACTGGCTGTTGGCGCGCCTGAGCGAAACTACCACCCTGCCCGATGGCAGCACCATAGGCGGCTTGCTGGCAGCGCCCGCGCCCCACCAATACGAATTTGCAAGGCTCAACCTCACCTATGTGGTGACCAGCAAACGCAAGCTCGCCCAATTGGTAAGCGAGAAAAAAGTCAGCGGCTGGGACGACCCCCGCATGCCCACCATAGTAGGCCTGCGCCGCCGTGGCTACACCCCTGCTGCGCTGCGCCTGTTTTGCGAGCGCATTGGCGTGACCAAGAGCGACAGCTGGATCGACTACAGCACCCTAGAAGGCTGCTTGCGCGAAACCCTAGACCCGATTGCGCCGCGCGCCATGGCCGTGCTCGACCCCATCCCGCTCGTGATCACCAATTGGGACGAAGCCATGCAAGACAGCGGCCTTGGCGCAGTCGATGGCCAGTATCTAGACGATTGCAGCGCCCCCGTGCACCCGCACCTGCCCGAGCTAGGCAAACGCCATTTCCAAATGGGCAAAACCCTGTGGATCGAGCGCAGCGATTTTGAAGCCGAGCCCAGCAAAGGCTTTTTCAGGCTCTACCCACCCAGCCCCACCGCTGACGGCAGCCTGCAAGCAGGCAACAAAGTACGCCTCAAATACGGCCACGTCATCGAATGCACAGGCCATAGCACTGACGCTGCGGGCAACACCACCGAAGTCCACGCCAAACTCATCCCCAACACCAAAAGCGGCACGCCCGGCAGCGACAGCGTCAAGGTAAAAGGCGTGATCACATGGGTGGCACAAACCAACGCCGTGCCCGCTGAAGTGCGCCTGTATGACCGCTTGTTCAAAGACGAACACCCCGATGCAGGCGGCAAAGACTACCTAGCCGCGCTCAACCCCGATAGCCTGAAAGTGGTGACTGCATATGTTGAACCTTCGCTAGCAACAGATGGCGCCATAGCGGCCAAAGCCGACGATAAATTCCAGTTTGAACGGCATGGGTACTTTGTGGCTGATCGCAAAGACCATGCAGCTGGAAAAGTGGTGTTTAACAAGATAACGGGTTTGAAAGACACTTGGGCGAAGTAAGTATGGAAACCACGGATTATTTTCGCAACGATGTCATGGTCAAGCGACCGTACATCCAGCTTGAATGGATTGCCCTGGCTCTTGCACAGCCCGTGCGCAAAGATGTTCAACCAGACGACGGTCGCATACGCCATTGGGTGTGGATTACAGAAATAAACCGCTACCTGAGGGTTGTTACCCTCGAAGATGGCAAAACAGTGCACAATGCATTTCCAGACAGGAGGTTTTCACCATGAAGATTTCATACGATAAAGCAACCGATTCCCTCTACATCCATCTCGCAGAGCGCCCCTCAACTGACTCTGACGAAGTCAACGAAGGCGTGGTGCTTGACTATGATGCCAACGGCGCATTGGTAGGCATCGACTTGCAACACGCCAGCACGCGTGCGGATATCAACAATATCTCTATTTCTAAATTACCGCTCGGCGAGCTTTTGGCTGCTTAAGCCATGTTGCCCCCTAGCGTTTCGTTTAGCATGCATCTTTTTATCAATTAAACAAAAGCATCCTGCCGCTGAAATCAAAACTCAGGGTTGACCGAAGTCTAAAAATCCCTAGATTTTGTCTATCGACTAGACTTTATCTTTACCCGAGACTGTCTGATCCGACTTCACGCCACAATTGAAGTAGCTATGCGCTACCTGCAAAATATCAGCTATACCAACCCATACCGCGTCGCCTTGCCAACCCCCGTTTTCACCAGCAACCCCACTTCTAACAGTTGGGTCAACTCACGGTAGGCGGTGGCGCGCGACAAGCCTGTGATGGCGGTGTATTTGTCGGTACTTAGGCCGCCTTCAAATCCGCTGGGGGCAGCGTCCAGCAGTTTGGCCAGCACTTTGCGTTGGCTGGGGGTGATGGCGGGGTGGGCGGCTTGGGTGGCGACCCAATAGCGGCTGGGGGCTAGCGCGGCATGCATTTGGGCGCTGCTGTGGGCGCAGGCGTCTTGCACGCGCTGGGCGAACCATTGCACCCACGCGGTGGCGTTCAGGCTGCCCTTGGCCTGCTTACCAGTGTGGGCTTGCAGCTGGTCGTAGTAGGCGTTGCGCTGCGCAAGCAGCTGGTGCGACAGGCTAAACAGGCGCTGGCTGCTGTGCGCATCTTGCGCCAGCGCCAAATCGCTCAGGGCGCGGCCTATGCGGCCATTGCCGTCTTCAAGTGGGTGAATGGCTTCTAGCCAAAGATGCGCTATGGCTGCGCGGGTTATGCCGTCTATTTGACCTTGGCTGGTGTTAAACCATGCGATGAGTTGCTGCATGTGCTGGGGCACGCTGTCTGACGGAGGCGCTTGGTAATGGATGATGTCGTTGCCGCCGATTTGCGGAGTCACGATTTGCATGGGCTCGCTGTGGTTGCGGTATGCGCCCACTGCTATGCGCATGGGTCCGCTGTAGCCTGCGGGGAACAGAGCCGCGTGCCAACTAAAAAGCTGCGCCTCAGACAGTGGCTGCTGCCATAGGCGCACTGCCGCCTCCACCACGTCTAGCGTGGCCTCCTCGCGCGGTGGGGCGCGGTGGTCTAGTTTGTAGTTTTTGCGGATGTGTTTGTTGCTGGGGGGTTTGTGCTTTTTGGCCACATCAAGGCTCAGACGGCGTGCGGCCGATGCACGCACCGACTGCGGGTGCAACACCTCGCCCTCGATTTGAGCAGTGGCCAAAGCTTCGGCCGTGATACCGCTGACGTGCATGTCAGCCAACTGCACCAGCTGCAACTGGCTGGCAATGCCCAGCATATGCCCCTGCGCCATGCGCGCAGCAGCCAAAGCGCTTTGCAGCGCCTGCGTGTCAAACGAGAAGTTGGGCCAATTTTTGTCCTGCCAGATCCACATGAAGCGTATTGTAGATTAATACGCTTCAAAATTGAAGCGTATTTTTGAACTTTGCGCTTCACGCTGCTTTTCAAGCAAAACCCTGCGCGCATAACGCGCCTTTAAAATCAGCCACGCATGCCCAGCCCCTCTTTGCCTCCACCACCCCGCCTAATCCGCTTCAACAAACCCTATGGCGTGCTCAGCCAGTTCACGCCCGAGGGGCGCTGGCAGGGCTTGGCGGGGTTTATCAGCATACCGGGTGTGTATGTGGCGGGCCGGCTCGATGCTGACAGCGAGGGGCTGCTTTTGCTCACCGATGATGGCAAGCTGCAAGCGCGTATAGCTGACCCGCGCTTTAAAATGGAGAAGACCTATTGGGTGCAGGTGGAGGGTGTGCCTACTGAGCAAGCCTTGGCCACTTTGCGCAACGGCGTGATGCTCAACGATGGGCTTACACGGCCCGCCAGAGCGCGCCAGATCGACGAGCCGCCCGCGCTATGGCCGCGCAGCCCACCGATTCGCTTGCGGCACAACAGCCCCACCGCGTGGCTAGAGCTGTGCATCAGCGAGGGGCGCAACCGCCAAGTGCGGCGCATGACGGCTGCTGTGGGCTTGCCCACGCTACGCCTGATTCGCGCAGCCATTGGGCCGCACACGCTAGAGGGGCTCGCGCCGGGTAGCTATTCGGGCTAAACCAAATACACAGAGCCGGGCTTGGCATCAGCACCCAAGAAAAGCCAATCCCAGTGCCGTGGCTTACCCACCAAAATTTGGACTTATTCCTCTAGCCCGCTAGTTCGCGTTCACTAGCAAAAGTCTGCACAATTGCGCCATCCCTCCACTAACACAAGGAAATATGATGGCCTCTAAAAAATTATCTACCGTGACTTCTGACGTGATCGAAGCATCGGGCAACACCGCTAAAAACGTGATCGACGCATACCGCGTGGGTGGCGAGCGCGTGGTAACCGCTCTTGAGCAGCGCTGGAGCAGCGCCATGAAAGGCGCACGCGCCCAGCTGCAAGACGACGTGGCAAGCAACGCCACCAACGCGCAAAAAGCATTCAGCACGTACTACACCAAAGGCTTGATAGCCAGCAGCGACGGCGCGTATGCAGTGGTTGGCCAAATGGTGAAATTAGCCGACGCTGGCGTGGTGCGTGCCGCATCGGCCTCACAAGCCATTGAAGCCAAAACAGGTTTGACTGCCTTGAGCAAGATTGCCAAAGCCGCCCTCCCTGGCGCTCTGGCTATCAGCGCTGTAGCCGCTCAGATTGAAAAAAAATCGGCTGCTTTGGTAGCCAAGGCCAAAGGCGAAACCGTTGTGGCTAAAGTGGCCAAACGCGCTTCGGCTTTTCGCAAAGCCCGCGCTGCTTAAAAAGCCTATGACATCCAGTGCAGGCGCTTAGCGCTTGCGCTGCCACATGCAGCCATGTGTAAGAAAGCGCCACGCTGCGCGACTTCTTGTACATGGCTTTTTTACGTTTACCCTCCCTTCTTTTCGCTCTGCAACTGTGCGTGGTTAACCACAGCGCAGCCATGGGGCTGATGCTGCAAGAAGCGCCTGCACACTGCGGCGCGGCGCCAACGGCTGATGCAGCGCCACCCGCAGCTGCGGCCAATCGCCTTGCCCAGAGCAAGGCTGTGCCCGGCAAAAAAGACATCGCATGGGCGTGGCTGGGCTCACCGACCATGCGCTACCCACACAAAGCACTGGGCACTGTCACCCACGCAGGCAGCCTGCATGTGCAGGTGGCCAGCCCCGCTGGCGCTGTGCGTGAGCTGATTTATAAATTGCCCATACACAGGGTGTTTGAAGACCGCATACCAAGACTAGTAGACATAGACCGCGATGGGCGCGACGAAATTGTACTGGTGGAATCTGACGCGTTGCGTGGCTCTGCCCTGGTGGTGCTGGGTGTGCAGGGCAAGGCACTGGTGGAGCTGGCACGCGGGCCGTTCACGGGCTCCACATTTCACTGGCTCAACCCTGTGGGTGTGGCCGATTTTGATGGCGATGGCAAGCTGGATGTGGCCAGCGTCACCACGCCGCATATAGGCGGCATTCTCACGCTGCACCACTACCGCCCGCCTGCGCTGGTGCCCTATGCCAAGGCCATGGACACATCGAACCACCGCATGGGTGACTTGGAGCAGGCACTGGCTGTAGTGGTGGAGCTGCCCGGGGTGCGCCCCACCGTCATCGTGCCCGATATGGGGCTGCGTGCGGTGCACGCGCTGCGCTGGGAGGCCTCGTCCAACGCGGGCGAAACTGGGCAATGGAAAGAGCTGGCCGACGTGCGGGCGCTGCCCGCGCGGGTGGAGCGCATCACCCCGATTGCGGGGGGAGGCTGCGTGCTGTTGTCAGATGGAAGTTGGCGGCAATTGTTGCTGACCAATTGATGCTCACCAATTGATACCCACCAATTGAGGCTGGCAAAATTTAACCTGAAGCACCTGCACCCCTACAAAGCTTGCGCCTTGCTTGGCGGTGCTAATTTGCAGTGCTAATTGGCAGTGCTATGAACGGTGCGCTGGGCTTGGGCGGCCAGCAATGTGGCGGAACATGATGCGGCCCTTGGTCAAGTCGTAGGGCGAGAGCTCTAGCGAAACGTTGTCACCCGCAATGATGCGGATGTGGTTTTTGCGCATTTTGCCGCCGGTGTAGGCGATCAGCTCGTGGCCGTTTTCCAGCGTCACGCGAAAGCGCGAATCGGGCAATACCTCGTTAACGAGGCCTTTCATTTCAATCAGTTCTTCTTTGGCCATAGTGTCAGGAGTCGGTGGTGAATGCTGGGGGGCAGGTTAATACGGTGCGCAGGCGGCCTAGAACAGGCAACCCCCGATTGTAAGCCTTACGCACGCAAGCCGCAATTGCCTCCCATGCACTTTTACAAGCCTTTTTAGGCCAGCACCTCTAGCAGCCAAGCATTGAGGTCGGTAATTTCTTCCATGCACACCGAATGCGCCATCGGGTAGTCGTGCCACGCCACGGTGTAACCCAAGCCTTGCAGCAGCGCACGCGAATCGGTGGCGCGGCCCATGTGCACCACACCGTCTTGCTGGCCGTGGCCCATAAAAATAGGCGTGGCCGCATTGGCCACATGGCGCTCAGCGGCTGTGCTGGCAGCCAGTGGCAAATAGCCCGAAAGCGCCACGATGCCCGCCAATCGCTCGGCGTGGCGCAAACCAGTCATCAACGCCATGGCGCAGCCTTGCGAGAAGCCTGCAATGACGATGCGGTTGGCGGCAATACCGCGCGTTTTTTCGCGGGCAATCAAGGCCTCAATGGCATCGCGCGATGCGCGCAGGCCAGCTTCGTCTTCGCGCTTGACCAAGTCAGCGGCCATGATGTCGTACCAAGCGGGCATGCGGTAGCCGCCGTTGATGGTCACTGGAATCACCGGTGCATTGGGGAACACAAAGCGCACGGGGCCCACAGCGGTCAAGTCGAGCTCCTTGGCAATTGACACAAAATCGTTGCCATCGGCGCCCAAACCGTGCATGAGCAAGATGGTGGCGCTGGGGTTGGGCGCAGTTTCAATTTCAATGGTGGTGAGCAGGGCGGGTGGTGTCATGGTGTAGAGCAACAAAAAATTAAACAACAAGGGCACGTAAAAGCCCATATACTGGATTTTGACGCAGTTTCTGCGCATAACCCACAGGAAACCCCATGAAAGCCACTTGGAACAACACCGTAATCGCCGAAAGCCAAGAGACCGTTTTGGTGGAGGGCAACCATTATTTTCCCGAGAATAGCCTCAAACGCGAGTTTGTGACCTTTAGCAACCACAAAACCGTCTGCCCATGGAAAGGCCAAGCTAGCTACTATTCTCTGCTGGTCAACGGCGAGCTCAATGCCGATGCCGTGTGGTACTACCCCACCCCCAAGGCGGGCGCTGAGCAAGTGCTAGGCCATGTGGCATTTTGGAAAGGCGTGACGGTGCGTGAGTAATGGGGCATCACTTTAGTGGGGCTTTATTTTTTCGGTTAATTGCGCATGGTAATTCACAAGCCTACAACGGCCTTCAAAGCCAAAGTCAAACCCAGTTCGGCCAACTTTAAAGTCGCGCGATTGCTGCCGCGCCGGGGGGGTGCGCAAACACAGCAAAGCGCGGGCAGTGCCCTGCTGCCACTGATCTGGCTGGCATCGCCAGCGCTTCCAGTGGGTGGGTTTTCGTATTCCGAAGGGCTGGAAGCGGCCATAGACGCTGCGGCCAAACGCGGCGAGGCGCTGGACTGCGCCAGCTGGCTAGTCGACCAACTGCACCTGAGCCTAGCGCGGGGCGACTTGGCAGTATTGGCCAAAGCCCTGCCCGCATGGAGGCGCGGCGACATGCAGCGCCTGCGCCAGCTCAACGACTGGGTGTTGCATACCCGAGAAAGCGCAGAATTCAGACTGCAAACCGAGCAAATGGGCCGCTCTATGGTGCTGTGGCTGCTGTCGGTCAAGCCCGAATGCCAAGCCCAGCTCGACGCATTCAATGCACCTGCCACAAGCCCAGACCAGCCCAGCCTGAGCTACCCGCTGGCCTTTGCACTGGCCGCCTCCACCAGCACTGCCAGCGTGAGTGACTGCTTACTTAGCTACGCCTTTGGCTGGGCAGAAAACATGGCCTCAGCAGCGGTGAAAGCCGTGCCGCTGGGCCAAACCGCTGGCCAGCGCATTTTGGGCACACTGGCCGATGAAATCCCTGCTGCTGTCGCCCACGCCACCCGCCTTCAAGACAGCGAACGCCAAGCTTTTGCCCCCATGCTGGCGATTTTGTCTGCCCAACACGAAACGCAGTATTCTCGATTATTTCGGTCATGACACTATTTTGCTATTATAAACATAGTGATACATGACCATATGACGCTGACATCCACTGATTTTTTCAATAAAAGCAATATATGACACCCCTGCACCACATCAAAAACCGCACCAAACACCTGCCACCCCTGCGCGTGGGCATAGGCGGTCCCGTAGGCTCTGGCAAAACCACCCTGCTAGAAATGCTGTGCAAAGCCATGCGCGAGCAATACGACTTGGTGGCCATTACCAACGACATCTACACCAAGGAAGACCAGCGCATACTCACCGTGAGCGGCGCGCTGGCCGCCGAGCGCATCATGGGGGTCGAGACTGGCGGCTGCCCCCACACCGCCATCCGCGAAGATGCCTCGATTAACCTAGAAGCCATCGACCGCATGCTCGAGCAGTTTCCCGATGCTGATGTGGTGTTTGTAGAAAGCGGCGGCGACAATTTGGCCGCCACATTTAGCCCAGAGCTGAGCGATCTGACGATTTACGTGATAGATGTAGCCGCAGGCGAAAAAATCCCCCGCAAAGGAGGCCCGGGCATCACCAAAAGTGACCTGTTCGTCATCAACAAAACCGACCTAGCCCCCCATGTGGGCGCAGATTTAGCTGTGATGGAGGCCGACACGGTGCGCATGCGCACCACGTCAAAAGGGCTCAAACCCTATGTGATGACCAACCTCAAAACCTTGGTGGGCGTGGCTGAGGTGGTGGCGTTTATTGAGACTAAGGGGATGCTCAAAGCGGCATAAGTGCGCAAGGGCAAAAGCCCCGCACATGGCCCGCTATATAAACCGCGCTTCGCCAAAACTCGCATTCGCATCAGAGCACCAAATGCTGATGCCGTCGAGCTTGTCTATATCGCCTGCGCTTAGCGTGACGCGCAGGGTTTGGCCGGTGTAAACCGTGCCTCTGAGATTGGTGCCAATGGGGAAACCAGCTACGTAATTGCCTGCTAATCCGCCGTAGACCAGTACTTTTGACAAACCGCCTCCGTCGTAGTTGAAGTTGGTGATCTCTAGGGTGCAGCTGTCGATGATTGTGACTTGGCCACTTACCAAATGGCTTCGGGTGCTTAATGCAGCGGTTTTACCCACTTTGGCGTTAGTTGCTGTTGTACAAGCAGCTGGGTTGCTAGAGGCTGCCGATGATGCTGCGGGCGCAGCAGCCGCCACCCCTGGCGCAGGGGTAGATGCAGGTGCTGGCGTAGAAGCTACAGGCGTGCCCGCAGCCGAGCCTCCCCCGCCGCAAGCTGCCAGATTCAATGCGGCAACAGCGCCAAAAAGGCCAGCAAGAGCGGTGCGGCGTGAGGTGGTCATGGTGCAATGTCTCCAAATAAGTTGGTTTGAATGAAACAGCGAACCTAATGGTCGGCCAGCCCTGCCATTTCTTACGCTATTCGGTGTTTCTTACAAATCGAGCTGTCCGCCCAACCAGCCCTTACGCACCCC
>JAYTMT010000247.1:0-33678 GCA_043728315.1 Polaromonas sp.
GGATGGACGCTACGCGCCCACCCCCAACAGCCCAACCTCACGGCAGTATGTACTATGACAGGATTGGTGGAAATGTCCATGAGATTGAAGATACAAGAATGTTCATCTGTTTGAGCCCGCAGGGCGAGTTATGAACATTTCCCCCATTTGCTCAAAAAAACTTGTCTCCCCCGAAGGGGCCAGCGATCCGTTTGCGCGTTGGCACGGCACTCGCTTAGCCGCAGCAATGACCAAGCCGGACAATAACCCTTGACCAAGCTCAGATCGAACCGCATTGGGGACTCCGGTATGAGCCACTACAACGATCCCCTTTGGCGTATCCGACGCGTGAAAAGCGGAGGCAATTTTCGTTACTGACATGTAACCCACTTTCTGAGACAATGAAATCTAATTACACCAGAGAAGACACCATGCTAGAAGAACGCGTCCCCCGCCACGCCACCAAAATCGTCGCCACGCTAGGGCCTGCGATTACCAGCATCGAGATGCTCGAAGCCATGATCAATGCCAAAGTCAGCGTGGTGCGGCTGAATTTCAGCCACGGCAAGGCGCAAGACCATATTGACCGGGCCGCCATGGTGCGCGAAGCGGCGCGCCGCACGGGGCGCGAGATCGCCATCATGGCTGATCTGCAAGGACCCAAAATCCGCGTTGGCAAATTCGCAGAAGGCAAAGTCATGCTCATTGATGGCGCTAAATTCATCCTCGACAGCGAGCGCGAAGAGCTGGGCGATGTGAACGCAGTGGGCTTGGATTACAAAGAGCTGCCACGCGACCTGAAAGCGGGCGATGTGCTTTTGCTCAACGACGGCTTGATTGTGCTCACCGTGGATGCCGTGAAGGGCGAGGCGATTCATACCACGGTGAAAGTCGGCGGCGAACTCTCCAACAACAAAGGCATCAACAAGCAAGGCGGTGGCCTGACTGCCCCCGCGCTCACGGCCAAAGACATGGACGATATCAAAACCGCCATGAGCTTCCAAGCCGACTACGTGGCCGTGAGTTTCCCCAAAAACGCCACCGACATGGAAATGGCGCGCCAGCTGTGCAATGTGGCCGGGGCTGAATACAAACACAAACCCGGCTTGATTGCCAAAATTGAGCGTGCAGAGGCGATTCCTAACCTAGAAGCCATTTTGAAAGCCAGCGACGGCATCATGGTGGCGCGCGGTGATTTGGCGGTGGAGGTGGGCAACGCGGCCGTGCCCGCCCTGCAAAAGCGCATGATCAAAATGGCACGCAGCATGGACAAATTCGCCATCACCGCCACGCAAATGATGGAGAGCATGATAACGGCCCCCGTGCCCACCCGCGCCGAGGTAAGCGACGTGGCCAACGCCGTGCTCGACGGCACCGACGCGGTGATGCTCAGCGCCGAAACGGCATCGGGCAAATACCCGCTGGAAACCGTCAAGCAAATGAGCCATATTTGCGAAGCGGCTGAAGCTGCTGAAGACGTGAAGCTGGATGCCGATTTCACGGGCTTGAGCTTTAAACGCATTGACCAGTCGATTGCCATGGGCGCGCTGTTCACGGCGCACCACTTGGGCTGCAAAGCCATTGTGGCGCTTACCGACAGCGGCTCCACGCCCCTGTGGATGAGCCGCCACCGCATCCATGTGCCGATTTACGCGCTCACGCCCAAGGTGAGCACGCAGCGCAAAATGGCGATTTACCGCAACGTGCGCCCCCTGCTCATGCCCACCAGCGTGGACCGCGACAGCGCGCTGGTGCAGGCCGAAAACCACCTCAAAAAGCGCGGTATCGTCAAAACCGGCGACATTTACGCCATCACCTGCGGCGAACCCATGGGCGCGCCCGGCGGCACGAATATGCTCAAAATTTGTCAGGTGGGCTAAGGGATTTGCATGCTTGGGGTATCGTGCGGTCTGAGCGGCGCATTGAATTACTTTTTGCTTTGATTTACAATGCAACTCTACACCAGGAGTTGCCATGTTAAGCACCATCACCTCACGCGGCCAAACCGTTGTGCCAGCCGCCATTCGCCGCGCCTTGGGGCTAGATGCCTCGCAAAAACTGCAGTGGCTCATGTGCAGCGACGGTATTCGTGTGGTGCCGGTCAAGGCCGATCCGATTGCTGCGTTTATGGGGTCGGGCAAGGGCGGTAGCACGGCGCGGCTGCTGGCAGACCGCAACGCTGAGCGCTTGGCCGAGCACGGGTCGCGCACCAGCGCATGAAAGCGTATTTACTCGACACCTCAGCCTTGATTGCCCTGCGCGATGGCGAAGCGGGCGCGCAGCGCGTTGCTGCGCTTTTGCAGGGGCAACGGGACAAAACGCTGAAGGTCTATGCGTGTTTTTTGTCGCGGTTTGAGATTTTGTACCGCGTCTGGAAAGACGAAGGCGAAACCACTGGCCGCCAAGCTTTGACCAATGTTCAAGCCCTGCCCATCGAGTGGATCGAGCACTCCGAAGCCCTTATGCAGGCCGCCGCTGCCATCAAGGCCACCGCCGCCCTGTCGGTAGCCGACGCTTGGATAGCAGCCAGCGCCAACCAAGCCAACGCCATTCTGGTGCACAAAGACCCCGAGTTCAGCAAGCTCAAACTGGCACAAGAAGCCCTGCCGTTCAAAGCCTCGGCAGCGTAACAGCGGGGATTTCTGCGCGAATAGGGCGTGAATCGGGCGAGGTGGCAGGTAAAATTGGGCAAAGTTACCAACCGGTTACCAAATTTTAGGAGTTATCCCCCATGGCCCTCGTTTCTATGCGCGAATTGCTCGACCATGCCGCTGTCCACGGCTACGGCATCCCCGCTTTCAATGTCAACAATTTAGAGCAAGTGCAGGCCGTGATGATGGCTGCCGACGAGGTGGGCGCGCCTGTGATCTTGCAAGCCAGCGCAGGCGCACGCAAATACGCGGGCGAAGCCTTCATCAAGCACCTGATCAGTGCGGCGATTGAGCAATACCCGCATATTCCGCTGGTAATGCACCAAGACCACGGCCAAAACCCCGGCGTTTGCCAAGGCGCGATTGACTTGGGCTTTAGCTCGGTGATGATGGACGGCAGCCTAGAGGCCGATGGCAAAACCATTGCCAGCTACGAGTACAACATTGAAGTAACCCGCCAAGTGGTGGCCATGGCGCACAAAATCGGCGTGACGGTGGAGGGCGAGCTGGGCTGCCTAGGCAGCTTGGAGACTATGCAGGGCGACAAAGAAGACGGCCACGGCACCGATGCCGTGATGACCCGTGAGCAGCTTTTGACCGACCCCGAGCAAGCGGCCGATTTTGTCAAACGCACCCAACTCGATGCATTGGCCATTGCCATTGGCACCAGCCACGGCGCGTACAAATTCACCCGCAAGCCCACGGGCGACATTTTGGCGATTGACCGCATCATGGAAATCAACCGCCGCATCCCCAACACCCATTTGGTGATGCACGGATCGAGCAGCGTGCCGCAAGACCTGCTGGCTAAAATTCGCCAGTTTGGCGGCAACATGAAAGAAACCTACGGCGTGCCGGTAGAAGAAATCCAGAAAGCCATTCAATTTGGTGTGCGCAAAATCAATATCGACACCGACATCCGCTTGGCCATGACCGCCGCCGTGCGCCAGTTTTTGCACGAGAACCCCGAAAAATTCGATGCCCGCGAATGGCTAAAACCCGCCCGCGAAGCCGCAAAGCTTATCTGCAAACAGCGCTACCAGCAATTTGGCTGCGAAGGCCAAGGCAGCAAAATCAAAGGCCACAGCTTGCAGGTGGTGGCGCAGCAATATGCCAAAGGTGAGCTGGCACAAGTGGTGCATTGAAGGGCATTGATTGGGCATTAAAGTAAGCATTTAAAGCCAAACAAAGCGATGCCATGAATAAAAAAGAAACAGTGCGCGCCTTCGTTTTTGAGCAAAGCGCGCAAGACTTGGCCCAGCGGCTGTGGGATTGTGCGCTGGCCAATAAAAACACCATGCTGACGCTGATTGCGTGGCAAACGCAGGCCTCGCCAGACCATGCGCCCCAAGCGATGCTCAAAACCATTGCTGATTTATTGGAACCCGATGACTACGATTACCAATCCAACCGCCATGGCTGGGCAGCCGCAGAGGACTACGCCGACCGTGCTGCAAACGCCCTGCCAATTTTAGAAAAATTGGCAGAAAGGTCACCTGCTATTGCGCGCCAAGCCTGTGCAGATGCACTGCACCAGCTCTACCGTGCAGCCGAACAATCGCACGAGTCTGACGGTACGATTGACGACCTGATGCAAGCGGTGCAGGAAATTTTGATTGACACTTTCCAAGCGGCACCCCCGCCAGCGCAGTGGATCGATGACTGGTTGGCATTGATGGAGGCAGATCCACTTGGATTATGGGACGA
Source organism: Polaromonas sp. (assembly GCA_043728315.1). Taxonomy (GTDB): domain Bacteria; phylum Pseudomonadota; class Gammaproteobacteria; order Burkholderiales; family Burkholderiaceae_C; genus JAAFIP01. The sequence continues at coordinate 4,338 of JAYTMT010000247.1, forward strand.
GCAAGAAGTGTTGACCGCAGCGGGGGCTGATTTTCAGCGCAGCTACAGCCAGCGCGTCGCGCAGGATTGGCGCGATTATTTGGGTAAAACATCTGCGCTTAAAAAAGACAAATACTACGTGGACTATGAGCGCTCCAAGCTGCGCAAGCGCTACGCCGATGATTTGAAAAGACAAGGTGACCAGACTGGAATATTGGCGCTGCTACAGAGCACCTTAAGCAGCGCCAAAGAGCACAGCGAATTGATTGCCCACTATGAAAGCTTAGGCAAGTGGCAAGACGCATTAGCACTGGCATTAAGCGCCCGTGAGCGCTACCCAGATGACACCAGTATTGAGGCGGACTTGCTGCGCAATTTTGTGCATGCCGCAGACCACACACAAGCTTTAGCCATCCACAGAAAACGGCTAGAAAAGAGTCCTTGCGTTGCCTATTTTCAAGCGGCTCTTGATGCAGCCGTGGCAGCGGGCAAAGACCGTGCGGTGTATCGCGAGCAGCTCTATGCATGGGCAGCGGCGCAAGAAATAGCGCCAAAACCTGCGAATGTATGGCGGCATATTCAGCGCACCGAGCAGGGCCGCGATGTGGGCATGCGCGTGCAATGGTTGTTACATGAACAATGCCTTGATCAAGCGCTGGATCTGGTGCAACTGCCACACACCTGCGAGTCACGTTTACTGCAAAGCATTGCAAACAGCGTGCGCAGCAAGCAGCCTGAGGCCGCGCGCGGGCTTTTGCAGCGGGTGTTTGCCTTGCACATGCCAAACGCCAGCACGCCCTATACCGATGTCTTGCAATTGGTCAAGGCCATAGCGCCTTTAATGGGCAAAGCAGAGCGCGATGAATGGATTGCGCACCTTCGCACGCTCTACAAACTCAAACGCAACTTCATCAAAGGGCTGGACGCGCTCAAACTTTGATGGTGCGCGCCACACGGGTGACGATGAGGCATAATCGCGTTGATACACACTCAAGGTGTATAAACTCCATGATGAACACCCGAACCAATATTGTTTTAGATGACACACTGATCGCGCAGGCTATGCTGCGTGCGCGCGTGACAACCAAGAAAGCGGCCGTAGAAGCTGCGCTGCGCGCCTATGTACAAAAGCCCGATTACACCGCCTTGCTAGCACTAGAAGGCGCTCGACTAATATCCGATGACTATGATCCCAAAGGCGTTTATCTCGCTCCAGTGCCCGAGCCGATAGCCGCGTTAAATACACCACTTGGCCAGAGTTTGGCCAAGCGCCGCAGCAGCAAAACCATGCGAAAGAAGGCTCTTGCGTGATTGTGGATTCCTCGGCTTGGGTCGAATTTTTGCGTGCAACTGGTTCTCGTGAGCATTTGCGCATCAAAAAAGCGTTGCAAGAGCGTAGCCCTTTGCTACTGTGCAGCACGGTGCTCCAAGAGGTATTGCAAGGCGCTAAAAACGCCAAAGATGCATTGCTTTTGGAGAGCGGTTTGTCCAGTTTGCAGCGCATTGAAAGCACTGACATTTTTGCGCAAGCGCACTTGGCGCACAATTGTATGCACGCTGCCGCTGGGCAGGTTTTACACTGCGCGATTGCGGCGCTGGCTATAGAAACTGGCCAAGCGCTATTGCACGGTAACCGCGATTTTGGCCATATTGCGGTTATTGATAGCCGCCTGATTTTTGTTTGATACACCCATGACCTCCCCCCTGCACACCTCCACCCTCACCAGCCTGCCCCTCCTAGCCCGTGGCAAAGTCCGCGACAACTATGCCGTGGGTACCGACCGTATTTTGATGCTGGCCAGCGACCGGATCAGCGCGTTTGACGTGGTCATGGGGGAACCTATTGCAGGCAAGGGGGCTTTGCTCACACAAATGGCGCTGTTTTGGTTTGAAAAATTCGGCCCCCGTGGCTCCAACATTTGCCCTAACCACCTCACGGGCGATGCCCCTGAAGGTGTAGTGCCAGACGCTGAAAAAGCCAGCATCGCAGGCCGCGCCATGCTGGTCAAGCGCCTCACGCCTCTGCCCGTAGAGGCGGTGGTGCGCGGCTATTTGGCAGGCAGCGGCTGGGCCGAATACCAAGCCAGCCAAACCGTGTGCGGCGTGGCCCTGCCTGCGGGGCTGCGCAATGCGTCTAAGCTGCCCGAGCCAATCTTCACGCCTGCGGCCAAAGCGGCGGTGGGCGAACACGATGAAAATATAAGTTTTGAGCAGATTGTCAGCGTCATAGGGTTAAAGCTTGCTACGCAAATAAGAGCAATCAGCATCCAACTCTACCAAGAGGCCGCGGCCTATGCGCTCACACGCGGCGTGATCATTGCGGATACCAAGTTTGAGTTTGGCTTGGACGCAGACGGCACGCTCACCCTGATGGACGAGGTGCTCACGCCCGACAGCTCGCGCTTTTGGCCAGCCGATGGCTACGAGGCGGCCTTCCAAGCAGGCAAAAACCCGCCCAGCTACGACAAGCAGTTTTTGCGCGATTGGCTCGAAGCGGCCCAAGTGGACGGCAAACCGTGGAATAAAACCGCGCCTGCGCCCGCCTTGCCAGCCGAGGTGATGGAAAAAACAGCGGCCAAATACCGCGAGGTTTTACAGATTCTTACCAAATAAGTGCCAAAAAATACCGTGAATATGGCCATTTACACATATTCATGGGATGTTCAAAGCCCCGCGTGGGGTCTAAACTTGCCTCCATGGTGCGGCCATTGTGGCTGAACCAGTGAACTCGGAGGTTATATGAACACACCAGCTTCTTTTAAATCCATTTCTTCTTATGCGCTGGCGGTACTGTGCAGCTTGGGCGCGGTAGGCGTTACTTTGGCAGCCAACCCCGTAGCATCGGCCGAGCCCATGTGCATCTTGGCCGGCCGCATAGACGCAGAGCAGCGCTGGGCCCCGCAAACCCGCGGCATCGAACTGCTTGACGCTGCGGGCAAGGCCGTGAAAGCCTCAGACAAAACGGCACTGGGCAGCGTCAAGCAAGTGCGCGTGAGCAGCCCTGCTATTTTGTCCAGCTGCAACGGCAGCGCGCCGCTTGCCAGTGGCGACGATGGCAAAGTGGCTAAATCATCCGTGCCCGCCATCAAGGCTGGCAACGCCCCCATCGCGGTAGACGCAGTGGCTTTCCCGCCCTTGCGCGTGGGCGGCGAACTGGTGGAGCTGCGCGTAACGGTGGCGGCGGATCGCGTGGTGTCACTCACGCGTTAAATGGTGGTTCGGCAGTTTCTGCCCTGCGGATTCGCTTGGCAGAAACTACTTCATGCTCAAGTACCAGAAATCAGTCGGACGGCCAAGCGAATCCGCATGGCATAAACTGCCTCGGTTTACTTCACGGCTTAACTCAGAATCACGCTAGACAAACGCCTGCGGTATGTTGCTACCACGGGGTCCACCGGCGGAATTTGTCCGTCGGCCACCTTCACTGGCGGCGGCTCGATGATTTCTAAAATGGCGATGTAGGTCTTGCGCGCCTTGTCTTCGCTCCAGCTTTTGTCTCGCATCAAAATGTCCAGAAGCTCGTCCATGGCCGCTGTCCAGTGCTGCTGCGCCATGTGGATTTGTGCCGTGGCAAAGCGCGCTTCAAAGTCACGCTTGTTTGTCGCAATATTTTGAGAAAAATTAGCCAATGTCAGCGCCATATCGTCATATGCAGCTACTGTATCTATAGCGTTTGTCCAGCGCTGCAGGGCGTCGAGCTTGCGGTCTACGCCCGTCTTGGCAATGACGGGTGCAAAAGCCACTTTTGCATCATCCACCGCGCCAATTTGCAGCAGTGCTTTGACATAGTTAAAGCGTGTTGCGTCATTGGCGGGGTCGTTTTCCACGGCGGCGCGCAGCATGGCCAGTGCGTCGGGTGAGCCTGCTACAGGCTCGGGTGCTAACTCGGGTTCAGGCTCTGCCTGTGGCGCGGGCGGCAGGTGTTTGTCCAAAAACTCTTTGATTTTGCTCTCGGGCAACGCGCCCTGAAAGCCGTCCACTGGCTGGCCGTTCACCATCAAAATGCAGGTGGGAATACTGCGAATCCCAAAAGCCGCACCCAGTTGTTGCTCTTGATCTGAGTCAATTTTGACCAGTTGAAAGCGCCCGCCGTAATCGGTCTCAACCTTCTCAAGCAAAGGCCCAATCACCTTGCAAGGCCCGCACCACGGGGCCCAAAAATCAATCAAAACGGGTAATCGCGAAGACGCTTCAATGACTTCGGCTTGAAAATTGGCTACGGTAACGTCGATCATGGGATTGAGGGTTAAAAAACAGATGGCGTATTGTCTCGCACTTCGCTGTAGTCATGCATTCTTAAAAAATAACGGTGTTGTTGCTACAAATACAACGCAATACCCCTTATTTGGGGGACATACAAAGTCGTTAGAGTGCGGTAGCCTCTATGCAGTTTGCCATCATCACGTGGCCAAACGATGCACTTAACCATAAAAAGTTTCAGACATGACTATTGCAGCCCTCCAATTTGTTTCGCCAAAACCCATGAGGCAACGCCTTATCGCTTTTCAATACGCAATTGCAAGTATTTCGCTCGTTCTGTTGGCGGCGTGCGGCGGAGGTGGCGGCGGTTCAAGCAACGGCGGCAACACGCCAATTGGCGTATTCGCAGGTTTAGACAGCTTTGGCAACGGACTTGGCAGCGATGGTGGCAGCGCAGGCCTTGGCGGCGGGGACGCTGGCGCGGACGGCACAGGCGGGGAGGGTAAGCCGTTTCCCTTTGCCGCCGTGACGCTGACCGATGCGGCAGGCAAATCTGTGACGGCCAAAACCAATGCAGCAGGCTATTACCAAGCCAAAATCACAGGTTTTGCAGCGCCGCTGGTGGCCAGCGCCACGGCGGGTTCCAAAACCTACTACTCATTTACCACCATCGCGCCCAAGGCCGATGGCTTCATCACCATCAACATCACGGGGCTTACTGACAAGCTGGCCTCAGACGTGGCTGCAGCGGCTGGCAAAACCAGCTCTTCGGCCATTACCCCCGCCATTATTGCGGCCAACCCTAAAGCGGTAGAAGCTGCTTACACCAGTTTACGCGCAGTGTTGTCCGCCCAGTTGTCGGCAAATTCGCTCAATGTGGCCACTTTTGACCCTGTAACGTTGCCCTTCCTAACGAACGGCAAAGGCTACGATGCCGTGCTAGACACCACGCTGGTGACCAAAACCGGCACTGGCACCACGCAAATCACGCCCAATGGGCAGGCGCTTGCGCCAGGTTTGGATACCTCAGGAATTGCAGTGTTTGTCAATGAATTCAACCGATTGGCCGCGTCCGCTGCGGGAATTGCATCGGCAGATTTTGCTAATGTTTGGGATACCGCGTATTTGGACGGCACGTTTAATCAAACCTCGCGCGTGGCGGGTATTCGCGCGGTTGGCAGAACCTATGCCATAGTGTTGCCTTCTTTTTACGACTGCGTAGCCGCCACTGGCGTTTGCAAATTTAATGCCACGATTACGTTTAAATCAATATCAAGCGGTAGCACGGGCACATTCAATTTGTTGGCCGATAGCGTCAAACTCACTGCAGGCGTGTGGCGTCAGCATGGCAGCCAAGATGCCTCGCGGCAATCTTCAGTGGGCGGTGGTAGCCTAAGTAGTGGTAGCTCTACGACGGTGGCATCTACACCTATGTATGCGTCCGGCAATATTCCTGTGAACGTAAATGCCAGCAATTTTGCTGCGTTCAGCGGCAGCTCTTTATCATTTCCGTCTGGTGTGCCGCAGTTTGGTACAACTGGTGCAACGCAACTAACGCTGGGAACCAGTTCTGGTTCGCCCACTTTTGCAATAACCTCAGCATCAGGCAATGCGTCTGGATCACTGGGCTTTAGTTCTTGCATTTTCAATGTGACCACTTCTACTTTTCCAGCTAGCGCCACGATGGCGTCGGGCAATACCGTTACCATACCTACATGCTCTGTCAATTTGCCGCTCGCTGGAGTGCAAGCAGGGACAGGATTTAGCAACTTTTCTGCGCAGTTCAATCTGGGTACTGCGACACCCAGCGTCTTTCCTGTTGCTTTAAATCTAAGCACCAACGGTCAAGTTACGATCAATGGCGTGGCAGTCGTCACTGCTGTTCTTACTAGCAATAGCGGATCTGGAGGCGGCACGTCGGTAGTAGCACCTCCTGCTCCGATACCACCACCTGTTTCGGTATTGTCCCAATACCAAGTCACGCAAAATGCAAACCAACAGACTACCTATTACCCGAACTTGCCCTCAAGCCTTGGATGGCGTGTCTGCGCAGCATCAGCAGGTAGCGACATGAGTTTTTATGATAATTTCGCTTCCGCTGTCACTGGTGTTTTAGGTGGTTCCACGCCTGTAGTGAATCCGGGAATGATGACATTTCCTGTTTCTACACCGCTAGCCTGCACCAATACATTCAGTATGAGCGCGTCGTTTGCAGACATACGAGCCAACATCAGCGCACCCGCCATGGCAACGGCGGGGCAGGCCATCAGCGCTACGGTTACTTTTGCTAACGTGGGTAACATTACCGCCACTGGCGTTTACGGCTATATATTGCCGCCAAGCGGAGTTACCCAATCCTTCACATTGCCTAGTTTGCCGTCTGGCAGCACCTACACCACAGTAACAACACATGCCATACCCGCATTGACGATTGGTACTCCGACAGTCATAAATTACTACACACTCAATGCTCCGTATCTGATGGGCTCAAAGTACAAAAGCGCCAAGATTGACTATTACGGGACTGTTGGTGCCCCCATAGGTTCGCCAGCAAGCCTATTTAAGTTGGACACCAAATCGGCCATGCCGTGCAGCGGGTTTATTGCGATTGATGACGGCAACCCAATCAGTTGCTCATCATCAATTAATATGACGGACAGTTTTGCAGTGCCGTTTAATAACGATTTCGCCACTGGTTCTGTCACGCTCAAAATCACCCTATTTGAAGGCACGGCATACAGCGGTACGCAAACTGTGACATTACAACCGTTTAACCAGCGGTTGTATACAAGTGCAGATGCTGCAAATTTTGTGACTGTTTTTAACCCCGCATCCATTGCTTCGGGGGCGGTGAACTTCACCAGCACAGCGGCGCTCATCCATGTAAGCATTGCGGCAAGTAAACTCACGATCACTGCCGTTACTTCGTTTATGCCCGGTGGGACTGGGTTTATAACAGTGACCAATACGGTTACACAAGTTACTTCGTCTGTTCCTGGTGCTAGTTGGTTCAACACAGTAAGTTCAACCACGATAAACGGTTTGAACGGAAATATTACCTTGGCTAAGGCTTTGGCGCAATGTACCGCAACGAACCCATCGAATCCTTCGTTTTGCGCCCAATACACGGGGGTGGGTAACCCGCAATTTACAAGGTTCAACACAAATGCCATCGATGCATCTGGCAGGCAATTTAACACCTCGTTTAGTTTCCCCTACATCAGTTACTGACGATACCTGCATTCGCCCATACGCATGATTGCGGCGCAGACTGCTGTGAAGTGAAGCGCATAACAGGAAGGTAGAACAGAGTGCGTCCTAATACGGCATTGCCGTATAATTAAAAGACGATGTTGCTCACAATCGTGGAAAGCTACTCTTTCAAAGCCTTTGGCCAGATTACTGGACTGAGGACGAAAGAGGGGCTTTTTCTGCTTGGTTAGCGCACACACCAGAGGCGGGCGATGTGGTGCCTGGATCTGGTGGTGTCCGCAAGGTTCGCTGGTCGCGCGTTGGCTCTGGTCAGCTTTCTCAAGCAAATCAAAAAGGAGTTTGATGATGCCCATGACTGACAAACAATTGCTGGCACGCGATGCCAAGCGCGACATTGGCGCAGAACTTTTATTGGCTGTACAGCAAATCAAGGCTGGCCAGGGCAAAGTGGCCTCCCGCATTGAGGTGCCAGCAGCGACTGCTGCACGTATGAAATCTGGGCTCTCGCAATTGGCATTCGCCCAATTGTTGGGCGTGTCGGTGCGTACGCTGCAAGATTGGGAGCAGGGGCGCAGGCAACCATCGGGTGCAGCACGTACCTTGATCGCCATTGTTGAGCGCAAACCCAAAATTTTGAAAGAAATTTTCAAAAACTTGCCAGTAACTGAGACTGTTTAACCATCTAAATCAATATCAGCATGGGTTCATAGTGTAAGTGTACAAATTTATCCTTGCAAATCACGGAACGATGTTCCATAATTGCAAGGATAATGACCCACGATATCGCCCGCCATCTTGCTGCCCAGCTTGCCTCTGAGCTACAGCATTCCCCTGCGGTAGCGCTGCTCGGGCCGCGCCAAGTGGGGAAAACCACCTTGGCTTTGGCGGTTTCCAAAGCCATTCCACATATTCCGAGCATTTACCTGGATTTGGAGTCTGAGCGTGATCGCACCAAGCTGGAGCAGGCGGAGCTGTATTTGGCAGACCACCTTGACAAATTGGTCATTTTGGACGAAGTGCACCGTGCGCCTGGCTTGTTTCCGGTGCTGCGGGGGCTGATTGACCAAGCGCGGCGCAATGGCAAGCGCACGGGGCTTTATCTGCTGCTGGGCTCGGCTTCACTCGATTTACTGCAGCAATCGGGCGAAACGCTTGCGGGGCGCATCAGCTTTCTTGAGCTGGGTTCGCTCAACGTCTTGGAGACTGCGCCCGTGCAAGCAGACGCGCTCTGGTTGCGCGGTGGCTTTCCTGACAGCTTTGGTGCCAGCAGCGACGCAAGAAGCTTGCGTTGGCGGCAAAACTTCATCCGCACGTATTTAGAGCGCGATATTCCCCAGTTTGGTCCACGCATCGCCGCGCAAACCTTGCGCCGCTTTTGGACGATGCTCGCCCACCACCAAAGCGGATTACTGAACGTGGCGCAACTGGCGCGCAACTTGGGCATAGATGCTAAAACAGCACAAAGCTACATCGACTTGCTGTGCGACTTATTATTAGTACGCCGTTTGCAGCCTTGGCACGCCAACTTAGGCAAGCGCTTGGTCAAATCACCCAAAGTGTATGTGCGCGACAGCGGGCTGGTGCATGCGTTGCTGGACATTGAGACCAAAGAAACCTTACTCGCGCACCCTGTCGTGGTGGCCAGTTGGGAGGGTTTTTGCATAGAAAATCTGCTAGCCAGCATACCGGCGAATGTGCAGCCCTACTTCTACCGCAGCAGCGCGGGTGCTGAAATTGACCTGTTGCTGGCCTGGCCCAGTGGCGATTTGTGGGCGATAGAGATCAAACGCAGCCTGTCACCCAAATTAGAGCGAGGTTTTCATGCTGCCTGTGCCGACCTGCAGCCCAAACGCAAACTGGTGATCTACCCCGGGCAAGAGGCATTTCCACTGGGCAACGGTGTTCAAACCATGCCATTGGCCGCTTTGTGCCACGAGTTGGCAAGTAGTAAAAAAGACATGGTCTAAAAAACACAAAGTAGTATAAAATGTCATACCATGAACAAAGCAAAAATCGCCGTGACAGTCAATCCGTTGGTGCTCAGTCGGCTCGATGCGTGGGTGGACAAGCAGCATTTTGCCAACCGCAGCCAAGCGATTGAGCAGGCGGTGGAGGCACATTTGCAGCGTTTGGAGCGCACGCGGCTGGCCGACCAATGCGCATTGCTCGATAAAAACGAAGAGCGCGAGATGGCCGATACTGGCTTGCAGGCGGATGCTGCGTCATGGCCGACATTCTGAGGGGCGACATCCGCTGGGCAGAGCTTGACCCCACGCGTGGTAACGAGCAGCGCGGCACACGCCCAGTGCTGGTTATCAGCCACGATGTGTTCAACGAACGCTCGGGTACAGTGCTGGCCATGGCAATCACGTCGCAGGCGCAGCGGGCAGGTTTCCCGCTGACTATGCCGTTGGGCAAAATAGGCGGCAAAGACGCATGGCTCAAAATCAGCCAAATTCGGGTGCTATCTACCGAGCGCATCGGCCGAAAAATCACTAAACTCAAGCCCGAGCTACTTGCCCAAGCGGTCGAGGGGCTCAACGAAATCGTGGGAGATTAAAAACATGCAAGCCATCCACATCGGCATCATCATGGGCTCAGCGTCTGACTGGGACACCATGCAACACGCTGTGCAAATCCTCACTGAATTTGGCGTGCCGCACGAGGCGCGGGTGGTCTCAGCCCACCGCATGCCCGATGCCATGTTTGCCTATGCCAAAGATGCGGCGGGGCGGGGCTTGCAGGCCATCATTGCGGGCGCGGGCGGTGCGGCGCATTTGCCGGGCATGGTGGCAGCCCTTACCACCGTGCCGGTGCTGGGCGTGCCCGTGGCTTCTAAGCACCTGAGCGGCCAAGATTCGCTGTATTCCATCGTGCAAATGCCCAAAGGCGTGCCCGTGGCCACCTTTGCCATAGGCGCGGCAGGCGCTGCCAATGCCGCGCTGTTCGCCGTGGCCATGCTGGCCCGCTCCGATGCGGCTCTGGCGGCTAAACTGGAGGCTTACCGGGCGGCGCAAACGGCTGCGGCTGCTTCTAGTGTGTTGCCTTTGGCTTAGGTCGAACCCGGGGATTTTTTGAACGCAGAGGGCGCGAAGGTTTCGCAGAGGGCGCAGAAGAAATACCAAAGGGGATGCAAGTATATAGTTGGTGATTTAAATGCTTTTAAACTTGATATTTTCAGAAAAATCGCCTAATGTCAGCAGCAAATGGTCATTTCGCGCTATGTAAATAATAGCATTTAGTTTTAATAATTATTCTTGTCTTCTTTGTATTCCTTCTGCGTCCTCTGCGAAACCTTCGCGCCCTCTGCGTTCAAAAATCCCCGTATTCACCCTCAAATTAACCCACCAACAAAGAATTACCATGCAAAAACCCCTCTACCCCGGCGACACCCAAGCCAATGGACAACAAACCACGCTGGGCGTGATGGGCGGCGGGCAGTTGGGGCGCATGTTTGTGCAGGCGGCACAACGCATGGGCTACTTCACAGCGGTGCTAGACCCTGACACGGCCAGCCCAGCGGGGCGGGTGAGCCACTACCATATTCAAACCGCTTATGACGATGAGCAGGGATTAGCCCAGCTGATGCAGCGCTGCGCTGCGATCACCACCGAATTTGAAAACGTGCCCGCGCCTGCCCTGCACACGCTGGGCGCGCACCGCCCCGTGGCACCGCATGCCGACAGTGTGGCCGTGGCGCAAGACCGTAGCATGGAAAAAGCGCATTTTGTGAACGCGGCGCTCTCTGCCAAAGCCGCCGGGCAAGCCGACACTGTGATGCCTGCGCCCTACCGCGTGATCGAGTCGGAGGCCGATTTGGCCAAGGTCACGGCAGATTTGCTCCCCGGCATCCTCAAAACATCGCGTATGGGCTACGACGGCAAAGGCCAGGTGCGTGTGGCCAACGCAGCCGAGCTGGCCGCGGCGTGGGCAGGCTTGAAAAACGTGCCCTGCGTGCTAGAGAAAATGCTGCCACTGGCCGCTGAATGCTCGGTGGTTGTGGCGCGCGGCGCAGACGGCGCAATAGTGCATCTGCCGGTGCAGTTCAACATCCACCGCGATGGTATTTTGGCCGTGACCGAGGTCTACAGCGATTTGGCTGCTGGCGTGGCTGCAAACACCCTGTTCCCCGCTAGTTTTGAGAAAAATTGGGCAGATGTCAGCGTCAAACAGGCATTATCTGCTGCACAAAACATAGCGCATGAACTCAACTACATTGGTGTGCTCTGCGTGGAGTTCTTCATTTTGGAAGACGGCAGCTTGGTCGTCAACGAGATGGCCCCGCGCCCGCACAACAGCGGCCACTACAGCATGGACGCATGCACGGTTAGCCAGTTTGACCTACAAGTCTACGCCCTGTGCGGCCTGCCCCTGCCCCAGCCCCGCCTGCACAGCGCCGCGGTCATGGTCAATCTGCTGGGCGACGTGTGGTTTGACGCGGCAGGCAAAGAGCGCACCCCCGCGTGGGGCGAGGTGTTGGCCCTACCCGGCACGCATTTGCACCTGTACGGCAAGCTCTCAGCCCGCAAGGGCCGCAAGATGGGGCATTTGAACGTGGTGGGCGCGGATGCGGCGGTGGTCAAGGCAACGGCTTTGCGTGCGGCAGCGCTATTGGGGATTGAAGGCTGGTGAGTTTGAAAAAGTTACCTTGCGGGCAAAACCATGCCGAAAAATCCAGCTCAGATCGAGTGAAACGGTGAAGCGCACACCAAGTATTGGCGGAGAGCGTTGTGGGCGGGATGGAGAAATTGCAGTTCAATCCGCGCGGAACTAAAGCTAGCCCACTACCCACCAATTCGCGTGACCTTGAACTGCAATTTATCCAGCACGCACACAAGGCTAGGCCGCAGCCAACCAAGTTCGAGCGAAACGCCAGAGCAGCAAAAACTCTTGGGCAAGCTCAAAATGAACAGAAATTTAAAAAATAGCGACAATGTCAGCGTGATATGGTCATAGTCAGCTACAAAAACTATAACAAACTATTTCTTGATACGATTCGGGCATTTCTCCCGCGTGCAGTGCGCGTACAGGCTCAGGGCGTGGTCAGCTATGGCGAAACCTTTGGCTTTGGCCACCGTGTGCTGGCGTTTTTCGATCTCGGCATCGTAGAACTCTTCTACCTTGCCGCAGTCTAGGCAAACCAAGTGGTCGTGGTGCTCGCCTTCGTTGAGCTCATACACCGCTTTGCCCTGCTCAAAATGGTTGCGGTTCAAAATGCCGGCCTGCTCAAACTGCGTGAGCACGCGGTATACCGTGGCCAAGCCCACGTCGGCGCGGTCTTCCAGCAGCACGCGGTACACGTCTTCGGCCGTCATGTGGCGCTGCGTGCCCTGCTGAAAAACCTCTAGGATTTTCAGGCGGGGCAAGGTGGCTTTGAGGCCCGTGTTTTTGAGTTCGTCGGTCTTGGTCATGGGGTGAATGGCGCAAAGAATGTGTGCCAATGCCCCAAGTGTAGGTGTTTTGTGGCTGTTTTGGCGCTGATCAGGTGTGCATGCGTTGGCCTGCAAGGTGGCAAAAGCTACAATGATTGCCATACGCGGCCTGTTGCCGACGGCTGTTACTTACCCCAGTGCCAAACTATGCTTGCCCAATTGCCACTTTTCCTTCGTCTTTCCCTTCGAGTTAGCACCTGCATCTGCGCCGCTGCGGCTTTAGCTGCTTGCGGCAGTTTAAACAACGCCAGCCAGCGCATTGGCGGCATCGTCACGCCTTATAAAGTGGAGGTGGTGCAGGGTAATTTTGTGTCCAAAGAGCAAGTGCAGGCGCTGCGCCCGGGTCTCTCGCGTGCGCAAGTGCGCGACATGCTGGGCTCGCCGCTGGTCACCAGCGTCTTCCATGCCGACCGCTACGACTACGCTTTCAGCATCCGCCGCCAAGGCGCGGATGTGCAATCCAAGCGCTTGGCCGTGTTTTTCAAGGGCGATATGTATGATCGCCATGAAGGCGATGCCATGCCCACCGAGGCTGAGTTCGTGGCCTCGCTCGACTCCGGCCGCAGCCTTGGCAAAGTGCCTGCGCTGCAAGCTACGCCTGAGCAGCTCAAAGCCGCTGAGCCAGCCGCATCGTCCACGCCAGCGCCCGCTGCGCCCGCCGCTACAGCGCCCGTGGCCTACCCGCCACTCGAAGCGCCTGCGCGCTGATGGAAGCCCTTGCCATGAAACACCAAATAGCAGTTGCTGGCGCTAGCGGCCGCATGGGTCACATGCTGGTAGGGGCCGTGCTGGCCTCTGAAGATTGCGCCTTAGCAGGCGCACTAGACATAGCATCCAGCCCCGCCATTGGCACGGATGCCGCAGCATTTTTAGGCCGCAGCAACACCGTGGCCGTGACTGCAGATCTGCGTGCAGGGCTGGCCCACGCCGCTGTGCTGATTGACTTTACCCGCCCCGAAGCCACTCTGGCGCATGCCAAGCTTTGCGCAGAGCTTGGCGTGAAGCTGGTCATCGGCACCACGGGATTCAGTGATGCGCAAAAAACTGAAATTGCTCTGGCCGCCGAAAAAACCGCCATTGTGATGGCCCCCAACATGAGCGTGGGTGTGAACGTCACGCTCAAACTATTGGAAATGGCTGCCAAAGCGCTCGCCACAGGTTACGACATTGAAATCATTGAAACCCACCACCGCCACAAAGTGGATGCGCCTTCGGGCACAGCACTCAAAATGGGGGAAGTGGTGGCGCAAGCGCTGGGCCGCGACCTCAAAGGCCATGCCGTGTTTGCGCGCGAAGGCATCACGGGCGTGCGTGACCCGTCGGCCATTGGCTTTTCTGCCATACGCGGTGGCGACATTGTGGGCGACCATACGGTCATGTTTGCGGGCATCGGCGAGCGCATTGAAATCACCCATAAATCGTCCAACCGCGAAGGCTATGCGCACGGCGCGCTGCGCGCAGTGCGCTTTTTGGCAGACAAACCAACCGGCCTGTACGACATGTTTGACGTGCTAAATCTCAAAGGCGCTGCACTATGAACGCGTGGCAAGCCATTGCGCAGGGCGACGCAGTCAGTAAGTTCATCGCACTATTGATGCTGGCCATGTCGCTGGCCAGCTGGGTGGTGATTTTGTGGAAATCTTGGATGATGGCGCGCGCTGTGCCCGATGTGCGGCGCAGCATCGCCGCCTTTTGGCAAGCGCCTGACGTGGCGCAGGCGCAAACCAATGTGGCCGCGTTTGACCGCGAACTGCTGGTGCTGCCGCTTATTAACGCCTCACAAACCGCCCCCACAGGCACGCTCAGCGCAGCTGGCGACAAAGCCCAGCAGCTTACCCGCGTGCTGCGCGATGCGCTGCATGGCGTGCTGCTCAAGCTGCAGTTTGGCCAAGTGCTGCTGGCCACCGTGGGGTCAACCGCGCCATTTGTGGGGCTGCTTGGCACGGTGTGGGGCATTTACCACGCGCTCACAGGCATAGCAGGCGCAGGCCAAATCACCATCGACAAAGTGGCAGGCCCCGTGGGCGAGGCGCTCATCATGACTGCAGCGGGCCTGGCCGTGGCCATACCCGCCGTGCTGGCGTACAACTTGTTTGGCCGCTACGTGGGCCGCATCGAGGCAGATTTGGAAGGCTTTGCGCGGGATTTGCGCGAGCTGTTTGCTAACCATGCCAAATAAACCGCACGGACTTAACGCTTTGTCCACGCGCAAGCCAAGCTTGCACGGGGCCAGCGCAGTACACGCAGCAACAAGCGTGGGGGCAGCATGAGTTTTGGTCGACTAGAGCGCAGCAAGGGCTCGCAGCCCATGAGCGAGATCAATGTCACGCCGCTGGTGGACGTGATGCTGGTTTTGGTGGTGATTTTTATCATCACCGCGCCGCTCTTGGCCAGCTCCATCAAGCTCGACTTGCCCAAAACCGAAGCCGCCAAGCCCAACGATGCCCCCAAATTTATAACGCTGGTGGTCGATAAATCTGGCCAAGCCTATTTGGGCGAAGACAAAATCGAGCTGCCCGCACTGGCGCTGCGCCTAGAAGCCACCGCCAAAGCCGCCCCCGACACTGAGGTGCAGCTGCGCGCAGACGAAGCCGTGCCCTACGGAAAGGTGGTGCAAGTGATGGGTGTGGCACAAAAAGCGGGGCTAAGCCGCATTGGTTTTGTGGCAGATGCGCCCACAGGGACGAAGTAAATGCAACGCTCGATGGTGTAAATTTCACCCAAAATCGCACAATAGGCTTGATACGCCACTAGAAATGTCATTCATTCAATACTACAACGAAGTTCATGGCATCGTGGCACAGACGTACTAAAAATTGACAGCTTAAAAAATGTGAAAATCCCTGCATTTATGCAACAACATAAGGATATACAATATTGGTTTGTATATCCTAAAGGATAGTATCATGCAAGTCGCAAAATGGGGTAATAGTTTAGGTGTGCGCTTGCCAATGGCATTGGTGCATGAATTGGGAATTTCAGATGGAGATGAGCTGGAAGTGCGGCCTGTCAAGAAAAAAGGCAAGGCTAGCGTACCCGCTGTTGAAATCAGACGCGAGCCGACCCGGGAAGAGCTATTGGAGTCCATGCGCAAATACCGCTGCGCTTGGCCTGTGGGTTATAAGTTTGATCGCGAGGAGGCCAATGCCAGATGAGCGCTTTTCTGGATACGAATATTTTGGTCTATTGGATCGATGTGCACCCCTTCTCAGCGCGAGCAGAGGCGCTGATCACGCGTGACAATGTGATTAGCGTGCAGGTGCTCAATGAGTTTTCAAATGTGCTGCGCAACAAGCGTGGCCTGCCTTGGCCGGACATAGCAAATATCAGCCAAGCGCTGCAAAATTTATGTAAAACTTGTGATTTGACTTTGCAAACGCACCGTCTCGCCCTGTACTTAGCTGATCGGTATCAATTCAAGATTTACGATGCCAACATCATTGCAGCAGCAGCGCAAATGGGTTGCGATGTGGTGTATTCCGAAGATATGCAGCATGGCCTCGCAGTGAAGATTCCCGTTCAGTTCGGCGGTGGATCCTTATCGGTTAAGAATCCTTTTTTATAAAACGTTCTGAGTTAGAGTAATGCAAGAAAAATACGACCACACCGCTGTTGAACGTGCAGCGCAAAGCCACTGGACAGCGCAAGACGCTTACCGCGTAACGGAGAACGCGCGCGACGCTGCGGGCAAGCTCAAAACCAAGTACTACGCCTGCTCCATGCTGCCCTACCCCAGCGGCAAGCTGCACATGGGCCATGTGCGCAACTACACCATCAACGACATGCTCACGCGCAGCCTGCGTATGAAGGGCTATAACGTGCTCATGCCCATGGGCTGGGACGCGTTTGGCCTGCCTGCTGAAAACGCTGCTATGAAAAACAGTGTACCGCCAGCCAAATGGACCTATGACAACATCGCCTACATGAAAAAGCAGATGATGGCGATGGGACTGGCCATCGACTGGTCGCGCGAGATCGCCACCTGTGATCCGAGCTACTACAAGTGGAACCAGTGGTTGTTTTTGAAAATGCTGGAAAAGGGCATTGCCTACCGCAAAACGCAGGTGGTGAACTGGGATCCTGTAGACCAAACCGTGCTGGCCAACGAGCAGGTGATTGACGGCAAAGGCTGGCGCACAGGCGCAGTGGTGGAAAAGCGCGAAATACCGGGTTATTACCTCAACATCACGCAATACGCCCCCGAGCTCTTAGACCATGTGCAAAACGGCTTGCCCGGCTGGCCTGAGCGCGTGAAATTGATGCAAGAGAACTGGATTGGCAAGAGCGAGGGTGTGCGTTTTGCCTTCCCGCATGGGATACAAGATGCAAACGGTGAGCTGGTACAAAGCGGCAAGATGTACGTCTTTACCACCCGCGCCGACACCATCATGGGCGTGACCTTTGTGGCCGTAGCGCCAGAGCACCCGATTGCGCTGCGGGCGGGGGAGTTGAATGCTGCGCTTGCAGCAAAAATTGAAGCGTTGAAACTTGGTGGCACAACCGAAGCCGAGCTGGCCACCAAAGAAAAAGAAGGCGTGGCTACAGGGCTTTTTGTGTCGCATCCTTTGACTGGCGCACAGATTGAAGTCTGGGTGGGCAATTATGTGTTGATTGGCTATGGCGACGGCGCGGTGATGGGTGTGCCTGCGCATGATGAGCGGGATTTTGCGTTTGCTAAGAAATACAACTTGGCTATCAAGCAAGTGGTTACCCGCTCCGTTCGGGCTGGGCCTGCCCTTGCCACCGCGAACCCTTCGACAAGCTCAGGGCGAACGGATGGTTTTACAACGCAAGATTGGCAAGATTGGTATGGCGACAAAACAGGCACCAGCAGTATCAACTCGGGCAAATTCGACGGCCTGAGCTTCAAAGACTGCGTAGATGCCGTGGCCGCAGACTTGGCAGCGCAAAATAATGGCGAGAAAAAAACCACGTGGCGTTTGCGCGACTGGGGCGTGAGCCGCCAGCGCTATTGGGGCACACCAATACCCATCATCCACTGCGCTGAGCACGGCGCTGTGCCCGTGCCCGAGCAAGACCTGCCGGTGGTGCTGCCGCAAGACTGCGTGCCCGATGGTTCTGGCAATCCGCTGCACAAGCACGAGGGCTTTCATGCGGGAGTCGTGTGCCCCATTTGCGGCAAAGCCGCACGGCGCGAAACGGACACGATGGATACCTTTGTGGACAGCGCGTGGTACACCATGCGCTACTGCGATGCCAAAAATACAGAGCAGATGGTGGCGGGCGGCACACAGTATTGGATGGGCGCTAGCGCATCGCTAGCAGACGGTAAAACCAGCGGCGGCATGGATCAATACATTGGCGGCATCGAGCATGCCATTTTGCACCTGCTCTACGCCCGCTTTTGGACCAAGGTGATGCGCGACATCGGCTTGGTCAGCTTCGACGAACCCTTTACCAAGCTGCTGTGCCAAGGCATGGTGCTCAACCACGTGTATTCACGCAAAACAGCCAAGGGTGGCATTGAGTATTTCTGGCCCAATGACGTGGAGCATGTGCACGACGAAGGCGGCAAAATCATTGGCGCTAAGCTCAAAAGCGATGGCTCGGCAGTGGACTATGGTGGTGTTACCACCATGAGCAAGTCCAAAAACAACGGCGTAGACCCGCAGGACTTGATTGACAAATACGGCGCAGACACGGCGCGTTTGTACATGATGTTCACCGCGCCGCCCGAGGCCACGCTGGAGTGGAACGACTCGGCCGTGGAGGGCAGCTACCGCTTTTTACGGCGCGTATGGAATTTTGGAGTAAAGCTCAAT
Organism: Polaromonas sp.; assembly: GCA_043728315.1. GTDB lineage: Bacteria > Pseudomonadota > Gammaproteobacteria > Burkholderiales > Burkholderiaceae_C > JAAFIP01. The sequence goes on from JAYTMT010000247.1 coordinate 22,945, forward strand.
ACTACAAATACTGTAGTGAATAATGACCATTTGGCAATGACATCTGCCAATTTTTCTAAAAAAACCAAGCAACTGCGCTTAGAAATATACACGGTATTCAAGCAAATCGATTACGACTACCAGCGCATGCAATACAACACCGTGGCCTCGGGCGCGATGAAGTTGCTCAACGCGCTGGAGGCGCACGAATCTGACGGCTCGGCGCAAGACGCTGCTGCGGTGCGCGAGGGTTTTGGCATTTTGCTGCGCACGCTCTACCCCGCCACGCCGCATATTTGCGCGGCGCTGTGGGCTGACTTGGGCTATGCCGCTGCGCTGGGCGACATGCTGGACGCGCCATGGCCTGCCGTGGACGAATCGGCCTTGCTGCAAGACGAGGTGGAGCTCATGTTGCAAATCAACGGAAAACTGCGCGGATCGCTGATTGTCAGCGCCACAGCGTCCAAAGATGCTATTGAAAAAGCAGCGATTGACAGTGAGATTTTCATCAAATTAGCCAATGGCGCTGCGCCTAAAAAGCTGATAGTGGTGCCCGGCCGCTTGGTGAACGTGGTGGTGTGACCGCGTGATTTGTAAAAACCAGACCTCTAAAGTGTGAATTTTAAACAGTGACTATGCGCCACAACGCCATGCAAACGCCCCAACCCAGTGCCAGCTATCAGCGCCGCGCAGTGCTGATTGGCCTTCCAGTGCTGGGTCTGACAGCACTCGGTGGATGCGGTTTTAAGCTGCGTGGCAGCCAAGAATTTGCATTCAGAAGCATCGCCACCACTTTTGCTGAAACCTCGCTTCTAGGCCTAGAGTTTCGCCGCACCATGGAGTTCAACGACGGCGTGAAAGTGCTCACTGGTGCTAAATCTTTAGACGAAGCGCAAGTCGTGCTGCAAATCACCAATGATGTGCGTGAGAAAACCGTGGTGGGCGTGAACTCCAGCGGCGGCGTGCGCGAATTTGCGCTGCGCGTGCGGCTTAAATTCATCCTGCGTACCCCGCAGGGCAAAGAGCTGATTCCCGAGACCGAGCTGCTGCTACAGCGCGACGTGAGTTTCAACGAAACGGCAGTACTGTCCAAAGAGTCCGAAGAGGGCCTGCTCTACGCCAATATGCAAACTGATTTGGTGCAGCAGCTGATGCGCCGCTTGGCTGCAGTCAAGTCGCTTTAAGCCTCTAGCAAAGCAGGCCATGCAAATAGCAGCGCCCCAACTCGCATCCCACTTGGAGCGAGGCCTCAAGCCGCTTTATACCCTGCATGGCGACGAACCTTTGCTCATCCAAGAAGCAGCTGATGCTATTCGGTCAGTAGCGCGCGCGCAAGGCTACACCGAGCGCAGCGTGCATACGGTATCGGGTGCGCATTTTGATTGGAGCGCGGTCTTGGCAGCTGGCGGCAGTTTGAGTTTGTTTGCCGACAAGCAAATTTTGGAGGTGCGCATTCCCAGTGGCAAGCCGGGCAAAGAGGGCAGTCCAGCTATTCAGCAGCTGGCGCAGGCCGCCCAAGGCAATGATTCCACGCTGACACTGTTCATTTTGCCCAAGCTGGACAAAATGGCCAAGACCGGCGCGTGGTTTGGTGCGCTTGAATCCATGGGCGTTACATTGCAAATCGACAGCATTGACCGACGCGCCCTGCCGCAGTGGATTGCCCAGCGCCTGGGCGCACAGGGCCAGCGCGTGAAAGCGGGCGAGGAGGGCGAGCGCAGCCTGCGTTTTTTTGCCGACCGCGTGGAGGGCAATTTGCTGGCTGCCCACCAAGAAATCCAAAAACTTGCTCTGCTACACGGTGCGGGCGAGCTCAGTTTTGAGCAGATTGAAGGCGCGGTGCTCAATGTGGCGCGTTACGACGTATTCAAGCTGTCTGAGGCCGTGCTCTCTGGCCAAATGCCGCGCGTGCAGCGCATGCTCGACGGCTTGCAGGCCGAAGGCGAGGCCGAGGTGCTGGTGCATTGGGCCCTCAGCGAAGATATCCGCGCCTTGCACCGCATCCGTACTGCTTTAGACGACGGCCGCCCCCTGCCAGTGGCGCTGCAAGAAGCGCGGGTGTGGGGCATCAAGCAAAAGCTCTACGAGCGCGTGCTGCCGCGCCTGACCAGCGCAGAGACCATCCGCCTGCTGAACGCCGCCCACACGGTAGACGGCATCGTCAAAGGCCTCAAACACCCCGACTGGCCCGCCAACGGCTGGCAGGCTCTGGCGCGTCTGGCCATGATGCTGGCGCGGGTGGTGTGAGAAAATGTGGGCTATGCGCCTTAGCCCCTTAGAGCAAACCACCATTCGCGATGCCAGCTTGCGGCATTTTGGGGTATTGCCGCGCCTGTTTGGTTCGCGCACCGATGACAGCAAGCGCGGTGGTGATATTGACCTGTACATCGAGGCGAAGCTCGATGCTTCGCAGGCTTTTGACAAGCAGCTCAAAATGGTGGCCGATATTTGGCGCACGCTGGGAGAACGCAAAATCGATGTGGTGGTGGACACTGGACGGCAAAATTTGCCGATTTACCAAGTGGCGCAAACGCAAGGGGTTTGGCTATGAGCTTGCCTCTGCTGGCGGCGCTTGCGCAGTGTGAACGCCATGCGCAGCTGATGACCGATGCTATGGGTAAATTGCCTGCGCATTGGACTCCACAATTGCTAGAGGCGGCAGACGAGCAAACGCTGTTGTTGCTGGACCGTTTTGTACTGCGCTATAGCAAATTGCAAGATACGCTGAGCGCGCACGTGCTGCGCGCGTTTGCGGTGCAAATTTTGCGCGAACCTGTAGAAGATGCAGTACTCGCCGATGTCTTGAACTTGCTCGAAAAGCACAGCTTCTTGACGGCCAATGACTGGGCGCAGCAGCGAGAAATCCGCAACGCCCTCACCCACGAATACCCTGAAGACACAGAGCGCCAAGCGGCGGCATTGTCAGCCGCGCAATTGGCCGCCAAGCAACTTAGCGCATGGCTTTCTGTGTTGGTCGCCAAATCCAAGATCTAAAATTCCATGAGCACCCAAACCACCTTTGAGCTGATGCAAACCATCGGTTTTCAAGCCAAAACTGCAAGTGTCAGCGTCGCACGGTCATCTGCCGCTATTAAAAATAAAGCCTTGAAGGTCTTGGCGCAGCTGCTGCGGGACAACGCGCAGGCTTTGCAACCGGAGAATGCCAAGGATTTGGAGCGCGCTTTGGCGGCGGGCTTGGCTGCGCCGATGGTCGATAGGCTCAAGCTCACGCCGCAGATTTTGGAAACCTGCGCGCAGGGCTGCGAGCAGCTGGCGGCCATGCCAGACATCATTGGCGAGATTATTGGCATGAAGCAAATGCCCAGCGGCATCCGCGTGGGGCAAATGCGCGTGCCGATTGGCGTATTTGGCATGGTTTATGAAAGCCGCCCGAATGTGACGATTGAAGCGGCTTCGCTGGCGATTAAGTCGGGCAATGCCTGCATTTTGCGTGGCGGCTCGGAGGCGATTGACTCGAACCGGGCTTTGGCCGCGCTGGTGCGCCAAGCGCTGCGCGAGGCGGGGCTGCCCGAGGATGTGGTGCAGCTGGTGCCCACCACCGACCGTGAGGCCGTGGGGGCGCTGATCACCATGCCGCAGTTTGTGGACGTGGTGATTCCCCGTGGCGGCAAGGGGCTGATTGAGCGCATCAGCCGCGATGCTAAAGTGCCAGTGATCAAGCATTTAGACGGTAATTGCCATGTGTATGTGGACAGTGAAGCTGACATCGACATGGCAGTGAACGTGGCGGACAACGCCAAAACCCAGAAATACAGCCCTTGCAATGCCATAGAAGGCCTCTTGGTGGCGCGCATTGTGGCTGCGGCTTACCTGCCCCGCATTGGCGCTGTTTTTGCGGCTAAAGGCGTGGAAATGCGTTGCGATGCAGAGGCGAAGCTTGTCTTGGCGGCTGTGAAAGGCGCGAATCTGGTGGACGCCACCGAGCAAGACTGGTTTGAAGAATACCTCGCGCCCACCATCAGCATCAAAATAGTGGACGGTGTGGACGCGGCCATTGCCCACATCAACCACTATTCAAGCCACCACACCGATGCCATCATCACCACCAACCACATCCACGCCCAGCGCTTTTTGCGCGAGGTAGATTCAGCCAGCGTCATGGTGAATACCAGCCCGCGCTTTGCCGATGGTTTTGAATTTGGCTTGGGGGCCGAAATTGGCATCAGCACCGACAAATTTCACGCCCGAGGGCCTGTGGGCATAGAGGGGCTGACCTCGCTTAAATACGTGGTGCTGGGGCAGGGCGAGATTCGCTCTTAAATTGTTTTTCTAATCGTATTTTTAAGAAAAATAGCGCATATGTCAGCGTCATATGGACATAGTGCGCTATTAAATACAGAGTGTTACTGATTTAAATGCGGCAACCTATTGTGCCTTTTTTGGCATTTTCAAAGTAGCCCGTATCTCCTTCGCAGGCCAGCTTTTTCTCGGGCGCTGCCGTGCCGGGCTTGGCGGTGCAGGTGAATGCCTTGGTCTTTTTGTTCACCGATTTAGCGTTAAGCGTCCAGCCGGTAGGGCATGCGCTGGCCGCTGGTGCCAAGGCGGGCTTGGCCAGGGCTGGCGCGCTGGCTACTGGCTTGGGTGCGGCCACAGCCAGCGCAGCAGGTGCAGGCGCGGCAGGGGCAGCAGGAGCCACAGCCGCCGGTGCTGCGGCTACCACGGCGGGCGCCACAATTTTGACCATGGCGCTTTTGGCTTTTCCAACGCAGCCAAGCAAGCTGGTTACTTTTTTAGGCGTAACGCTTACGGTGTAATCCCCAGCTTTGGCATAGCTGTGCGCTGAAACGTAGGGCAGCTTGCTGGCATCGTTGATCTTCACGTCGTCACCAGTGCCATCGCCCCAGTCCACACGCACACCGCAGTTTGCGCTGTCGCCAGCATCAAACGCAACGCTCGCTTGGATGTTTTGACCCGTCTGGGCTTGGGTTTTGTCAATGCTGATGCCCGTCAGGGTTTGCGCATAAAGCGCGCCCGAGAGGGTTGCAATCATTAGCAGGCCGATTTTTTTCATGGTGTCTCCAAGAGTAGTGAGGACCCTCAGTGTAGCCACTTAAAAGGCGGGGGTAGCTTTAGCTACAGGATAACTCCAGCGCGTCCGTGAAATACTGCGCAACATCAAAGCCCGTTTGGTCGTGAATTTCTTGAAAACAGGTGGGGCTGGTCACGTTGACTTCAGTCAAGCAGTCTCCAATGATGTCTAGACCTACCAACAAGAGCCCGCGCGATGCCAACACGGGCCCCAGTGCATGCGCAATCTCCAAATCACGCACTGACAGCGGCTGCGCAACGCCTTTGCCGCCGACAGCCAAATTGCCACGCACTTCGTTGCCTTGGGGGATTCGGGCCAAGCTAAAGGGCACAGGCTTGCCCCCAATGACTAAAACGCGTTTGTCGCCCTGTGCAATAGCGGGAATGAATTTTTGTACCATCACCGTTTGCGCACCGTCTTTGTTGAGTGTTTCGATGATGCCGCCCAAGTTCAGGCCGTCGTCTTTGACTCTGAAAATCCCCATGCCACCCATGCCGTCTAGGGGCTTTAAGATGATGTCGCGGTGAAGCGCGTGAAAGCGTTTGATATCGCCCGCATCGCGCGTGACCAAGGTCGGGCTGATAAAGCGCTGGAACTCCATGATGGCTAGCTTTTCGGGGTGATCCCGCAGGGCGCGTGGTTTGTTGAATACCTTAGCGCCCTCGCGCTCGGCCTGCTCCAGAAGGTGCGTGGCGTAGAAAAATTCGCTGTCAAAAGGGGGGTCTTTGCGCATCACCACGGCACCGAAATCTTTCACCGCTTGCGGGCGCTCGTTAGGGTGGCTTTGTTTGGCGCTGAACCAGTTGTCAGCATCGCCTGTGAGCGTGATGTCGCGCACATAAGCCGTGACTAAACCGCCTTGCTGCCACATGATGTCTTTGGGCTCACAGGCCGACAGCGTGTGGCCGCGCCGCTGTGCCTCGCGCATCATCACAAAGGTGGTGTCTTTGTAGATTTTGAAAGACTCTAGGGGGTCTGCAACGAATAGGATGTGCATAAATGTTATGAAAGTCCGAGTTTTTAAGAGGAGCGTAAACGGTACTGTTGCACAAAAATAGCCAAAGCGCCTGCCACCACGCCCCAAAATGCAGAACCTACTCCGGCTATTACCACGCCACTGAGCGTGACCAAGAAAGTAATGGTAGCCGCTTCGCGGTGGGTCTCGTCTTTGAGCGCGCTAGCCAAGCCACTGCCAATGGTGCCCAAAAGCGCCAACCCAGCAATGATGGCAATCAACTCTTTGGGAAAGGCGGTGAGCAAAGCGGTTACCACGCTGCCAAAAATACCTATCACTACGTAAATTGCACCGCAAGACACGGCAGCTGTGTAGCGTTTGTCTGGATCAGGATGCGCCTCTTTGCCCATGCAAATTGCTGCAGTGATGGCGCTAAGGTTCAGCGCAAACCCACCAAAGGGTGCCAGCAGCAAGGTGGCCACACCCGTGAGTGTGATGAGCTTTGAAATTGGCATTTGGTAGCCCGCAGCACGTATGGCGGCCACACCGGGCAGGTTTTGCGAAGCCATGGTCACAATGAACAATGGCAGTGCCAAGCTGATTGCCGCCTCCCAAGTAAAGCGTGGCGCGGTAAATACTGGCATTGCAATAGCAAAATTGGCAGATGTCAGCGTCATCTGGTCATTGTATGCTACATATATTATGGCAATCAACAGTGTCAATGGAACTGCATAGCGGGGCGCAAAACGCTTACCCAGAAGGTAAGTGGCTAGCATGATGGCAAACAGCGCAAATGCAGATTGCGCCGCACCAAAGGCTTGTAGCCCAAAACGCGCCAGCACGCCAGCCAGCAGCGCAGATGCTACTGCCACTGGAATTTTGTCCATGATTTTCTCAAACCAACCGGTCACGCCAAAAAGCACCACCAAGCCAGCGCTGAGCATGAATGCCCCCACTGCATCACCCATGCTAAAGCCAGCTCCAGCAGCACCCGCCCCCACTGCCAACACCGCCGCTCCGGGCGTGCTCCAAGCCACCATCACTGGTTTACGCAAAACCAATGATGGCACCACTGAGCACAAGCCCATGCCAATACCAAGGGCCCACATCCATGAGCTGATAACTGCAGACGATGCGCCAAAAGCCAAAGCGGCTTGGAAAACGATAGCAATAGAGCTGGTGAAACCAACAAGTACGGCTACAAAGCCAGCAGTAAATGCGCCAATCGAAATATCTTTAAAAAATTGCTTTGCGAAACCCATGGGCATTCAAATTTCGATTTTTGAGCCCAACTCAACAACTGAGTTGTTGGGCAAATTCAAAAAGTCAGCGGCTGCGCTGGCGTTGTGGTGCATTTGTGCAAATAGTTTTTCGCGCCATTGCGACATGCCGCCGCCAATGGTGGGAATCACCGTATCGCGTGAGAGGAAATAGCTGGTCGTCATGGGGTTGAGCTCACAGCCACGGCCTTTGATGGTTTGCAAAGCCAGCGGCACATCGGGGTCATTTTTAAAGCCGTAATTGAGCACCACTTGCCAGCAATCGTGGCCCAGCGATTCGATTTGAACGCGTTTATCAAGCCCGATCCAAGGCACTTCATGGCTTTGCACGGTGACGAACAAATTGTGTTGGTGCAGCACCTTGTTGTGCTTCAAATTATGCAGCAAAGCGTTGGGCGTGCTGCCCTGCTCGCTGGTTAAAAACACGGCCGTGCCTTCTACGCGGGTTGGTGGACTTACGAACACGGCTTCTAAGAAACTTTTGAGCTCAATGGCGTCGACACGTTGCTTTTTCGCTAGCAAATGGCGGCCTTCTTTCCAAGTCATCATCAAAACGAAGATTGCCGCTCCAATGACCAAGGGAAACCAGCCGCCGTCAAAGAATTTGAGCAAATTCGATGCCCAAAATGCAAAATCGATCACGAAAAATATGCCGGTGGCCGCAATACACAGCCAAAGCGGGTATTTCCAGCTATGGCGAATGACAAAAAACGTCAAAATCGTGGTGATCAGCATATCGGTGCACACCGCAATGCCGTAGGCTGCGGCAAGGTTTTCCGATGATTTGAACATCACCACCGCTACAACAATGGCTACAAACAAGCCCCAGTTTACAAATGGAATATAAATTTGCCCCGTATCGCGCACGCTGGTGTGGTGAATGTACAGGCGCGGCAAGTAGCCCAGCTGGATCACCTGCTTGGTCACGCTGAATGCGCCAGTAATCAGCGCTTGTGATGCAATAACGGCCGCCATAGTAGCCAAAATCACCAGTGGGATCAGTGCCCAATCGGGTGCCATCAGGTAAAAAGGATTTTTAACGGCGGCAGCATCCTTGAGTAGCAGCGCGCCTTGGCCAAAATAGTTAAGTGTTAACGCAGGCATCACCACGGTAAACCACGCGATACGAATCGGACGTTTTCCAAAATGTCCCATGTCAGCATACAGCGCCTCAGCACCCGTTACACATAGCACTACTGCTCCTAAAATGATAAACGTGGTTCCAGGGTTACGCCACATGAAGCCCAAAGCGTAATGCGGGCTTAGCGCCCACAAAATCACTGGATTTGAGGCGATATGCCATATGCCTAAGGCGGCAATTACTGCAAACCACACCAAAGTAATAGGGCCAAAAAACTTTCCGATACTGCCTGTGCCACGCTTTTGCACCAAAAACAATAAAAAAATCACGACCAAAGTGATGGGCACCACATATTTTCCGAATTGGGGTGAAATTACCTCTAAGCCTTCGACTGCGCCTAGCACGGTGATGGCTGGCGTGATCACACCATCGCCATAAAACAAGCAAGTACCAAAAATGCCAATGGCTAATAAGACCCTGCGCAGGCGCGGCTGGTCTTTGACAGAGGTGGAGGCTAGCGCCAACATGGCAATCAGTCCTCCTTCGCCATTGTTGTCGGCGCGTAACACCAGTGCTACATATTTGATAGAAACAATGACAGTAAGTGTCCAAAAGAAAATCGACAAAATGCCGTACACATTGTCTGGCGTGAAAGGCACGTGGCCAGAGCCAAAGACTTGTTTCATGGCGTACAAGACGCTTGTGCCTATGTCGCCATAAACGACGCCGATTGCGCCCAGTGTGAGCGCTGTAAGTGAGGAGCGAGTGGTTTGCACGACAGTATCACGCAGAAATTTGAGCTGCGTATTTGTTCTTTAGGACACTATTGTGCACTTTTTGGCAGCACAAATCAGTTCTGAAGCTTTTGCGATTTGCATGCTCTAAGCCAATAAATCGCAACGCAGCTGTCCAAGCGATGAAACTGTCGGTTTTGTACTACGAAATACTGCATTGGCAGTGACTGAATCTTCGTACACTGATTTTTTTTACGCCTTTTTGTCAAAACCATATCGAAATCAAGTGTTTGCAGCCTATTTCAGGCCTAAAATCTAATAGCAGATTGGTTACATTTGCGTACAATGTGATCTTTCGCACAAAAACGCTGTGCATATGCCGTGGTTTGCGCCAGAGGTGTGTTCGTGCTTGGCATCTAGAAGTAGACTAGTTTTAATTTATAGAAATTGGCGCAGTTAACTTAAACATTTGAAGCATAAGGTACTATTTTGATTGGCTCCAAGGCGATAAGCCTTGCACTGTTCTTCTCCCTGCTGTGGCGGGCGATGGGTCGTTCCATCCTCGCTGGCGGGGTTGCCTTTGCCTTTTTGTTGTCTACCGCAGTATTTTCCAACGTTGCTCAGGCGCAAACTGCGGTTACTAATACTGCATCTATTACGCCGCCAGTGAATGTCAGTAACACTAGTCTGACTTGTACTGGCTCTGGGCCTTGCACCGCCACTGATACGGATGTGGTTACACCCACGCCCCCAAGTGTGACTAAGACTTTTGCGCCAGCAAGCATTTTGTCTGGTGGCACATCATTATTGGTCATCACCATTACCAATAACCACCGCCTTACATCTGCAACGCTTACGCTTGCGTTCACAGACGTTTACCCGGCTGGTGTCTTCAATTTTTCAACGCCTGCGCAAACAACCACTTGTATCGTCAGTGGGCTTAACACTGTGACTGCGTCGGTGGGCTCTAACTCTGTCACTCTGGCAGCAGGGGCGTTGATACCGCCGCTGTCAGGTTGCTCAATATCCGTGGTGGTGACCTCGTCTACGCCTGGCACGATAACCAACACCATTCCTTCTGCCTCTTTAAGTACCAATGTGGGTACAAATACCAGCACGGCAACGGCAACGATCAGTGTTACGCCCACTGCTGACTTGTCCTTGGTCAAGTCAGTGTCGTTTGCGAATCCGTCTGTCGGTCAAACAGTCACTTTTTCGCTTGTTATTACAAATGCGGGTCTAAATACAGCTACCAGCGCCACATTTGTAGACAATATTCCTGCTAATTTCTCACCTTCTGCCATATTAAGTGTCACTGCGCAAGGCACTTCGTCAGCAGTCACGGCTACGCTCACTGTTGGTGGCATCTTATCTGGTACTGCTACTTTACCAATGTTTGGCACGGCAACCATTGTTTTTCAGGCTACTGTTACTGGATCGGGCGGATACACCAATACGGCCACTGTAAGCGTTCCTGCGGGAACGACGGACACTAACACAGCGAATAACCTGGGCAGCGTGACGGGTACGATCTCTGTTTCAGCTAATTTAGGCATCACCAAGACGGCCAGCATCAGCGCGGCAACTGTGGGCTCCACCTTCAGCTACGTGATTGCGATCGGCAACGCAGGCCCATCGGCGGCGCAAAACGTGAC
>JAYTMT010000248.1:0-1917 GCA_043728315.1 Polaromonas sp.
CCGTCAACCGTGACGATCTCGCCGGTGATATAGCTGGCCGCATCCGAGGCTAAAAAAGCCACCACGTCGGCCACCTCAGCAGGCGTGCCCAGCCGCTTCATGGGTGTGCGGCTCATGATGCGGGCTTTGGCTTCGTCGCTGGTGAGCACGGCTTTCGCTGCTAATTCAGTCGCTATCGTGCCAGGGGCTACCGCGTTCACGCGTATGCCTTTGTCAATGAGCGCCAGCGCCATGGCGCGGGTGAGTTGGTTGATGCCGCCCTTGGATGCGTTGTAGCTGGCAATGCTGGGTATGGCCAGCACCGCGTTGACTGAGCTCATGTTGACTATGCTGCCCGATTGCTGTTTGGCCATTTCCCGCGCGGCCGCTTGCGCCACCAAAAATGCGCCCTTTAGGTTTACCCGAATCACTGCGTCAAAGTCTTCTTCGGCCACATCTAGGAAGTCTGCTGCTTTAAAAATGCCCGCGTTGTTTACCAACACGTCAATGCGGCCATGCAGGGCGATAACGGCTGCCACCATGGCATCAACCTGCGTTTTATCGCCTACATCGCAGGGCACAAAGTGTGCACCCAGCTCTGCGGCCAGTGCCGTGCCGCGCGCATGGTCTACATCGGCAATCACCACAGGCGCGCCCTCGCGCACAAAGCGCCGCGCGCAGGCTTGGCCTATGCCCTGCGCACCGCCGGTGATCAGGGTGACTTTGCGGCCTAAATCGAGTTTAATTTTGTCATTTACCATGTTTTTTGCCCATTGTCAGCGCGATACGGTCATATGCAGCTATGAATTGTGTAGCGTTTATTGCGGTGATAGCGGCGCATTGGTGGGGCTTGTAAAGCGCTGATCCAATGCCAAAGCCGTCTGCACCCGCAGTGCGGTAGGCCGCCATGTTCAAAGGCGTGATGCCGCCCACGGGCAGCAGCAGAGTGCTGCGCGGCAGTACGGCGCGCAGGGCTTTGATAACCGCTGGCGTAGCCATTTCAGCGGGGAAAATTTTGAGCGCATGCGCGCCTGCATCCAGCGCTGCAAAGGCTTCAGTCGCGGTCATCACGCCGGGCATGCAGACCATGCCTGCATCAACCGCAGCGCGCACTACCTGTGCATTGAAATTGGGCGAAATGATTAAATTGCCACCCGCTGCCCTGACCTGCTCCACCTCTTGCACGCTGAGCACAGTACCCGCGCCCACTAAGGCACTGGGGTGCTGGCCTGCTATCAAACCAATACTGCGGTAGGGCGAGGGCGAATTCAGCGGCACTTCTATGATGCGAAAGCCAGCGATGAAAACAGCTGCGCCAATATCGGGTGCATCGGCCACAGGCAGGCCACGCAGTATCGCCACCAAGGGGCAAGCGGCCATGGCTTGGGCGAGTATGTTGGGAGCGTGGTTTGAAGGCGTTTGCATGTATGGAGCGTCGGTTAATCTGGTGCGGGTGACTCAGGTGATGTATTTGGCCAGCTGCTGGTAAATTTGGTGCAATCCTACCCATGCAGCCTGCCCGCCCAGTGTGCGCACCTGCAAGCCAAAGTGCTCTAGGGCGGCTTTGTAGCGCGCCTGTAGCACTTGCGAGCCCACCACAATCACCTGGGTGTCGGGCTCTAGCTGCATGCTAAGTAGCTCCTCGCCAATCACCAAGCCAGACAAATAGCTGGCAGCCTGCGCAGGCGTGAGCTGGTTAAACAATGATTTAACCCGCACCGTGAAGGCCGATTGCAGCAAACTCTCACTGTTGCTTGCGTATTCAATGCCTTGTAAAAATGCTTTTTGATCGAAGGGCGCAGCCATGTCGATGCTTTTTGACAAAATCGAATGCTGCGCCAGCAAGGCATAAAACTCACCCGTCATGAAGGTGTTAAAGCCCGTGATGCGGCCAGCGTCGTAGCTCACCCATTTGCTGTGTGTGCCGGGCAGCACAAA